>JBGCDE010000081.1:0-46339 GCA_045105115.1 Pseudomonadales bacterium
ACCGTCCACCGGGTGAAATAGCCTGGTCCAACACCACATCGGTCAGTGAGGCTGACTGCTGCGCAGGCCCACTTTGGCCGGCGTTTTCTGCAGTCGGCTGATTTTGATCGGTGAAGTTTTCGGTATCGATCGCCACTATCTCGCCGCCTAAGTCTAGCGTGTCAAATGGGCGCAAAGCCGCTACGATCTGCCCGTCATCATTCTGCTGCGCTTGCATGAATTGTACTGTCGCGCCGTTCGTACCCGTATCGTGACTGTGATTGCCATATAGAATCTGCAGACCACTACCGTCAGGATTGATGGTGTAAAGGTTTACGCTGTTACGTGCACCCATAGCGTCCCAGCGACTGAACAGAATGCGTCCATCATCCAACACCGACGGGGTCATGTCGTGGCTTTGGTTGAAAGTCAGTTGCGTTATTTCGCCACCCTGTTCGTCCATCTTATGTAACACAAACGATTCGTTCTGGCGATTCTCGTCCAGGGCTGCGAATTGTGGCTTGCCCTCGTCTAGCAACAAGGCGCGAGATTCTCGCTGTCGGGTGGACGTGAATACGATGCTGTTATCAGCCAGATATTGCGGTGAAATATCTTGCCCTTCTTCAGCGCTTAGATTGGAAGTGACGATGCGCCGAAGCTCATCATTCGCCATGTTGTATTCCCAGATATTCCAGCTCGGCTGCTCGTCTTCATCCACATCTTCTATCTCAGGTGCACGCATAGAAAATAACAAGCGCTCGCCGTCATAAGATGCGGAGAGGTCTTTCACATCGTATAACTCGCCATCAGGAAATACACCGGCTGTGATGTTTCGGGCTGCACTGCTAGGAGATGCTCGATCACGAACAAACAAGGCGGCACCTGGATTGAACGCCGCGGGGTCGCGCAAATCGTTTTCCGTAACTGAGCCGCTATCATCAACTGGTAGCGGTCGCATGACGTAGGCAATCGCTACGTCGAGAACAGCTGGGTCAGGATCCTGTCCGTCGCTGACACCAACACTACCACCTTCACTTCCACCGCCGCTGCAGCCGATAAGCACAGCGCTGAACAAGACCAATGTCGTGTAAAGCCCTACTCGCTGCTTGTATGAGGTACTCATGGTGATGCTTGCCGTCGTCGTACGTACAGGTAAAAGCTTAGCTCGGATCAATAAATGATCAGCCTTTTCTCGCCGTAAGTTGCCAAAACTGTGCGGACACTCACGAACCGATCACTTAATAGCCATATTATTCGTCAGCTGTGTCCTCAATCACGTTGGTGATCAGCGCCCTGAACTAAGCTGCAGTCAGTTTTTAGCAGTTGAAACGCAAGAGAACGCATTCATGACAATGGTCACGCAAAACATTTCCGTACCCTTCGTTCATCGCATGGCCGGTTTCTTAATTTGCCTAAGCAGTTTATTCGCCATGGTGGCCACGGCGGGCCCTGTTGAGCAAGCGAAACGCATCCACGACCGTATTGCTGGCGTGCCAGCGTCATCCAGCGTATTGGGTGAAATGACCAATGACATTAACGGAGTGGGTGGCCGCTCGGCGGTGGATGCCGCTTATCGCGCGATGGAAAATCGCGCTTTCTACTCAGTGACTCTAAAGAATCTTGCAACGCCATGGACAAACATAGACTTCGATCCGTTTGCGCCACTGAACGATTACAGTGCAACCGTCATTGGAATGGTTCGCGACGACCGGAATTTCAGTGAAATATTATCCAGCAATACAATTTACGTGGGCAATACTAACCACACCAGCTTGGCAGGTGTGCCAGCTTACTCCACCACCAGCAATGCGCACTACGAAGGTATAGAGCAAAACAATGCTGACTTGAGTGACCCCTCTGTACTGATGTCGGATACACAAACTAGCGTAATAGGTACACCAGCAGCAGGGGCAGCGGGCGTGATGACCACTCGTGCCGCTGCGAAAGCTTTTTTTATTGATGGCACTAATCGCGCCATGTTTCGCTTCACCTTACTCAACCATTTGTGCAATGACATGGAGCAAGTCAAAGACACCACCCGGCCAAGCGATCGTATTCGCCAGGACGTTAGCCGCAGCCCTGGTGGCGACAGCCGTTTGTTCCTGAATAGCTGCGTAGGTTGTCACAGCGGCATGGACCCGATGGCGCAAGCCTTTGCTTACTACGACTACGTCAATGCAGACGGTGATGACGAAGGTGATAACGGTTTTCTACAGTACACAGCGAATCAAGTCGATCCAAAATACTTCAACAATGACACCACTTTCCCGCATGGATTTATCACCAGTGATGATCGCTGGACCAATTACTGGCGCGAAGGTCCGAATGCCGAAGTAATAGGCTGGGACCAGAACCTTCCAGGCGAAGGGACAGGTGCGGCTTCCATGGGTCAGGAATTAGCGGCGAGCGAAGCGTTTGCGCAATGTCAGGTAAAGAAAGTGTTCAAGCAGGTATGCCTGCGTGACCCAGCGGAGGCTGACCGAGGAGCGTTCGAATCTATCGTAAGTAGTTTCAAGAGCGGTTATCAGTTGAAACAGGTGTACGCAGATTCTGCTGTACATTGCATGGGAAACTAGGATCAAGATTATGATGAATTGTAGATTCTCGCACTGGGCCATTGTTACCACATTACTCGTGTTACAAGCGTGCAGCGGCGGTAGCGGCACACCGCCTACGGTTAATCCAACGTCTGGTGATGGTGGCGGTAACGGCAATGCTTACACGGGCCCCGAACCACAAACTGCTGATGTGCAAGCGTTTCGAATTCATGTTTGGGAAAACCTTCGCGATGAAGATCGCTGTGGTGGCTGCCATACAGCTGGCGGCCAGTCACCTTCGTTTGTGCGCACCGATGACGTCAACATGGCCTACGGTGCAGCCAACGAAATTGTTGACCTAAACATTCCGATCAATTCGCGCATGGTATCTAAAGTGGCCGAGGGTCACAATTGCTGGCAAGGTAGCGACTCAGCGGCTGTTTCCGCCTGTGCGACTATCATAGAAGGCTATATCAGCGATTGGGCGAATGACACTCAGGGTGGTTCGGCAAACGTGATTGCGCTGACAGCACCGCCAATCAAAGACGCAGGTGCTAGCAAGAATTACCCAAGTGATGTTGGTGATACAAGCTTTGCCAGCACAGTTCATCCATTACTCACGGCTCATTGTGTGAATTGCCACACCCCGGATGCCAGTATTCCACAAACGCCGTACTTTGCCGTAGCCGATGCGCAAGATGCGTATGAAGCAGCACAAAGCAAAATGGATCTGGACACCCCGGCTAACTCGCGCTTTGTATTGCGCTTGCGCAACGAATTTCACAATTGCTGGACCAGCACCTGCCAAAACGACGCCAATGACATGCAAACGCAAATCACGGCAATGGCTGATGGTATTGCTGTTACCCAGCCTGATGCCGCGCTGGTGTTAAGCAAAGCGTTAACGCTAAGCGACGGAATCGTCGCTAATAGCGGCGGTCGACATGAAGACAATGTCATCGCTAAATACGAATTTCAAAGCGGCGAAGGCACTACAGCCTTTGATACCTCCGGTGTTAGTCCGGACTTGAACCTTACGCTCAGTGGCAGTGTTGAATGGGTAGGCGGCTGGGGCATTCGTGTGATTGACGGAAAAGCGCAAGGAACCACTGGCGACAGTCGAAAACTGTATGACTTAATCTCTGCCACGGGCGAATACAGTATTGAAGCCTGGGTAGCGCCTGGCAATGTAACCCAGGGCGACGCCGAAGACCCGGCGCGCATCGTCAGTTACTCTGCAGGTACTGATGCCCGAAATTTCACGCTTGGACAAACGCAATACAACTACGAGTTCCTTAACCGCAGCAGCAATACCGATGCGAACGGAACGCCGGCAATGTCTACCGACTCGGACGATGAAGATCTGCAAGCAACCTTACAGCATGTAGTGGTCACCTATGACCCTGTTGATGGCCGGGAAATCTATGTGAATGGAATATCGACGGGCGACACCGACCCCACACCCGGCGGCACACTGGCTGATTGGAACGACACCTACGCATTTGTACTTGGTAATGAAGTGTCTAGCAATCGCTTGTGGGACGGCGTGATTCGCATGGTTGCAATTCATAATCGGGTTCTAAGCCCCGAGCAAGTGACCCAAAACTACGATGTGGGTGTAGGCCAGAAGTTCTTCCTGCTGTTCAGTATTTCAGACCTGGTGAACACGCCAGAAAGTTACATCGTGTTTGAAGTAAGCCAATTTGATAGTTACTCCTATCTGTTTAGCCAACCCTACTACGTAACACTGGATAGCTCGGCAACGCCCGATGCTATTGCGTTACAAGGCATGCGTATTGGCATTAACGGGCGAGAGACACCGGTTGGGCAATCGTATGCCAGCCTGGATACGATGATCACTGAGAATAATCAGGTGCTGTCGACACTTGGCACCATAGTGGGCTTGGAAAAAGGAGCCGATGCAGACGAATTTTTCCTGACGTTTAGTCTCTTGGGAAGCAACTCCAATGTCACAGTGCCCGGCACGCCAATTGTTATTCCGGCCAGCCTGGAAGGCGAAGGCGGATCAGAAATTGGAGTTCGTACCTTTGACGCGATCAGTGCAACGATGGGCGAGATAACTGGTATCAACATCGCCGGCGAGCCGGCATTGCAATCAACCTTCGCTGAAATTCGTAAAGCATTGCCGGCGGTTGCTGACATTGCCACGTTCTTATCGTCTCATCAGATGTCTATCACTCAACTTGGTATCGGATATTGTGATGCTTTGGTAGAGAGTAATCCTGGCTTTTTCCCGAGCATGAATTTTGATGCCGCCTTGTCACCCGCCCA
Organism: Pseudomonadales bacterium; assembly: GCA_045105115.1. Classification (GTDB taxonomy): domain Bacteria; phylum Pseudomonadota; class Gammaproteobacteria; order Pseudomonadales; family JAUIET01; genus JAUIET01. The sequence goes on from JBGCDE010000081.1 coordinate 4,809, forward strand.
GCGCAACCTGGTAACAGGACCAATGGTCAATGCAGTCATTGGTTCAGGCATTGCCAGTCAGCCTGATCCAACGGCTACTGAAGCTGAGCTTGATACGCTGTTCGATCGACTGTGCGGTGGCACAGGCAGCAGCAACGCAACGTGCAGTGCGTCACAAACGCGGCCTGCAGCTAAAGGTGTTTGCGCTGCGGCGTTAGGCAGTGCCGCCATGTTGATTCAATAAACACTATGATTAACTCGTTCGCACCCCGCGTTCAACCGGAGCCCTGAATGTCCCAGCGTAGAAAATTTTTTGGTCTCAACGAACCACTAAGGCACGCTTGTCACGCCAAACCGAAAACGCGCCGGCAGTTTATTGCTCAGGGCTTTGCCGCCGGTACCGGCACTATGGTAGGTTCGTCCTTATTCAGTTTGTTTGCCAACCCGCGTCAGGCATACGCTTTATCTGCCGATGTAGCAGCAGAAGTGGCGGCTTGCGGTATCGCGACACAAGGTGCGGGTAAAATTCCGTTTATCTGCTTTGATCTTGCTGGTGGTGCCAATATGGCAGGCTCCAATGTTCTAGTTGGTGGTCAGGGTGGGCAGATGGATTTTCTCTCCACCGCTGGTTACAGCAAACTGGGCTTACCCGGCGACATGGTGCCCGGCATTGCAGAAGCCGCGCCAACGACCACCAGCAATGGCGATCATACCGACACCTCATTAGGCTTGGCATTCCATAGCGACAGCGCGTTTCTGCGTGGCATTCTTGAGAAAGCACCCAATGCAGTGGCCAGTGGTAACATCAATGGCGCGGTGATTCCGGCACGATCTGACAACGACACTGGCAACAACCCGCATAACCCTATGTACGGCATTGCTCGAGCGGGCATGGGTGCGAGCGGTGCGGACGGGTCTTTGGTGACCTTGGTTGGGTCTAGAAACTCTGACTCAGGTGGGAATTCAATGGCCCCCGCCAATTTGATCAATCCTGCAATTCGACCGACCAAAATAGACCGGCCAAGTGACGTTACTGGCATGGTAGACGTTGGCGACTTCGGCGCATTGTCACAAGCCGAGGCTGTTGCCGTTATGGAATCGGTGTACCGGATCAGTGATTCTAAAATGGCGCGCGTTAGCACAGGTCAGGCAAACGACGCTGAGCTGATTGATCAAGTGCGTTGCGCTTACGTAAAAAGCGCAGACCTAGCGGAACGCTTCGGTGACCCTTCTCAAATAAATCCAGATGACCGCCTGGGCGCTAACCCGGTCATTGTGAGTGACAACGGTGGCATTTTCTCGGAAGCGGAATTTGATGGCGACAATGAGTTTCGCAAAACGGCCTCCGTTATGAAGATGGTGATTGACGGCTTCGCGGGAGCCGGTACGGTCACTATGGGCGGCTATGACTACCACGGTGGTGCAAGAGCGACAGGCGAGGTACGTGACCTTCGCGCGGGCCGTTGCATGGGCGCTTGCCTGGAATACGCTCACCAAACCGGTATTCCGGTCATGATGTATGTGTGCAGTGACGGCTCTTTGTCCAGTAACGGCACCATCGACAACTCAGTAGAAGGTCGGGGCAAAGGTGAATGGACAGGAGACAACTCTTCCACCGCCGCGTCATTTTTTCTTGTCTACAATCCCGGCCGGCGGCCTGTGCTGATTGGCGGCACGCCGGAGGAACAAGCACTGCATCAACAAATTGGTTACATGCGCGCCGACGCTTCGGTCGAAACAGCATCAACACCGGCAGCCAACAACGTAAACCTTTTGGTGGAAACCGTGATCATGAATTACATGGCGCTGCACGGTGAGCAGGGTCAATACGCATCGGTGTTTCCAACTGCCTTAGGTGGCATGATTGATACTCTTACAGCGTTTGAACCGATTGTGGCTGGCACAATTACTAGTCCGGTGTAATGCCAGAGCGTATTTCTGCAATAAACGCCATCGCGTAGTGGGCTGATTCACTCTCTTCGAAGCCAAATTGAGTGACCAGCATGTCAGCGAGCTCGCCCACAGTGATCGATTGATCGATGTGGCTTAGTATCTGATGAATAGTTGCTGTCTTGAGTTTGTATTGCTGTAGCTCAGGCGTGTAGTGAAGCGTATCTGACGGTGAAGCCTCCTTCGACAAACTTGCGAAGCTTGGACCACTTGCCTCGACAAACATCACATTTTCCATTCTGCTTTGAGAGGCTCTTGGATTAGCAAGATATGGCAGCGTTTGCTGCTTGGTCTCTACGCTAGAGAAAGAGCGCTTAAACAGCTCACGCATTTCATCGCTGCAATACTGCTCATCATAGTGCGGCTTGTGCACATTGGCAGGCCCCATAAACAATAACTTCCCTTCTGCTTTGAGAAACTGCGTACTGGCTCGCACAGCGTCATCAAAACCAATATCGAGAATATCAAAAAACCAGGGCGCAATTATCAAATCAAAACTTTTCTCAGCAAACGGCAAAAACGGATACGTGGCCAATAGCTGAATATGATTGTTATGTTCTAAAGGCGGCTGCTTTATCTCCCACTTTTTTGAGCTGTTCTCAAGTTTGCTCGGATACAAACTGTACTCGTGAAGCTTCAGCGATTTACCTTGCATAATATGCGAAGAAGCCAGCGCCAAAAATGGGTTGTGTTCGATCGAGATGACTGCGGAATCGGCTTGTGCATTTGCAAGATGATAACTCAGCCCGCCGGCACCACTGCCCAATACCAATATTCGTTCCGCGCCAGTAGTAGCAACTGCTGAGGTACAGTACTCCGCGTAAGGTCGCAGCTCATCGCCCCAGCACCAATCACGAAAAAACAATTCAAAATACGACTCAATTTGCTGAGTTGATTGGCTTAGCGGCAAGCTATTGTCTGGAATCCACGACGCCAGCATTTTCTGCATCACCGCGAGGTTTTTATGACGAGCTTCATGCTGCAAACTTATTCGCTTACGACTGCTGGCATGCTCACAATTTTGCGCCAACTGCTGCAGCTTTTTTAAGTGCTCGCGTTCGGTGTTCAAAAATTGCTTGATCTTGCTGCCCCACTGCAAGCGCGTGATCGCGCCATTCGGGTAAAAACACGCAAGTTGCGGATTAATAATGTCGTATTGCGAGGTAGACGAGGTAAGCACTCCCTCGCCCAAAGACAAGCGTTCACCGCTATCGGGGCAACGCAGAATATCCAATAGCTGGGCTATATCCATGAGCTTAGGCGCCTGCGTTACTAAAAAGCACTGCCATAGTCGAAGCGATACTTACCTTGCTTTGGTGGACCAAAAATCAAGCCCATCTGCTGAAGTATCATCGGCTCTATTGTACCGTCTGGTTCGCTGGCGAGATTCAGTCCATATTCTCGATTTGGAAGAATTTCGGCGTTTCCGGAGAGCCCATAAGCTCCCTGATAAGATTCAATCGTTAGCCGTAATGGCGCGCCGCTCTCACTGCTTGTTTCAGACATACTTAGATTTAGCAGCGCACTGCCTGCATTTATGGTTGCGGCTGGCATGCTTGCCGAAACGTTTCGCAATTGCAATTTACCACTGGCGGCTTTAAACCAGCCGTCTTTGTAGATTAGGTTGATATTTTGAGCTTGTAAGTCGACTCGCAGTGGCACTATGAGAGATCTGAGCAAGGGCTGCAACTCTCGAGAACCAAGCTCAAGCGATAAGTTTCTCAATTGGGTTTGGCCAAACAGCGATTGCACGAAGAAGAACTGCACCGGCTTTCCCGCAAACTCGCCGTTAATATCAGCGGCAACTTGTCCCAACAAGAGGCGCCAGATACTCAGATCCCACTGCGCTGAATTAATGCGTACAGCAAACTGCGGCAGCTGTATCTCCAGGCTTTCGCTTTTCCCTTTGTGCCATACCCCACTGGTTCCACTCAGATAAACACCGAATCGATCAAGACCAATCGCAGAGATCACCTCACGTGCAGGCGCGGTCGCAATCAGGGTCAATACAAAACCAACACTGAGTATCAGTTTGCTGCGGCGGCTAAAGAACTGGTTCATTGCATTTTTTGCAGCTGCATGGAAGCGCTGACCACACCGCCTTGCGCCGTGCTACTCACACTGACATTACTAACGAAAACATTTTGCGCGGACAACTCTTGTAACCAAAGAAACACCGCAGAGAAACTGGCGTTCTCAAACCACACCTGGGCTTTGTCGTTTCCGCGCGGCTGGAAACGGCTGAATCGCAGACCATTAGTGGCGACCGAGTCATTGAGCAATTGCGACAAACTCTGGTTACTAGAGCGGCTCGGGGTGCTGGATTGTTTTTGCTGCTTGATAAAAGCCGCACTGTTGCGCATCCATTGCAGGGTTTCACTGGCTTTGGTATTGCGCTGTTCGAGGCTCACGTTGTCTGCGGACAACGGTCGCCATAGAAGAATAAAGAACAAATAGAGGCTCAGTGCAATACCGCCAATTAACAGCATCCACTGTTCGCGTCGCTCAAGTGCATGAAACCAATCCAGATTCAGGCGATCCATTAGCGGTTTCCCGTCTTTAATGAGAACTTCATACGCGCACGCTCACCACCGTCTACGCTGTTGCTACTGACCAGCTCGGCCGCTATGCCAGCGGTGTCCAGTTTCAATCTAATTTTTTCAAGATCCTGGAATTGCTTGGCCAACAGGTCAGCGCGTAATTCATTGTTGCGACTGTCGAAGTTAACATTTAGCAGATTCAGCCCTTCAAAGGTATTAAGCGCTTCAGCGGCACGATAAAAAAGTGGGATAAACGTTGAGTCGGTCTTCCCACCAGAAATTTCTCGCAGCTTCGACCGCATTTGTGCTTCGGGGTCGCTAACCTGACTATTGGGAAACGCTTGTTGGTAGACGGCCATCATTTCCTGACGCAGCTGTATATTGTCAGCCTGCAAACGCTGGTTTTGAAGAAAAGCCGCCAGTGTGTATATGCAAAGACCTGCAAAAAATAACAGTGATGGAACTCGCCAGTACTGCCAGATTTTGCCCCAGGCGACGGCCGGGCTGAATTCACCTTGTAACAAATTGATCGCGCCGCTGCGCAGTTTCTGCCAACGACTGTCTACAAACCATGGTTTGCGTTGCGCATCCAGAAGTGGGGCAAGCGCAGCGGGCATTACATCTTCGCTGGCGTTTGCGGCTTCAGAGCTGTCTTCATAAACAACAATTCGATCTGGCAGGGTATCTTGTTCTTGCGTTGCTGCTTGCCAGGCCATTTGCGCATGCGCATAGTCTGAATAAAAATACTGTTTGCCACCAAGGCTGACAGTCAAACTGCGCTCGTCGGCATTGATCAGCCATGCTTTTGTTTCATCCTCTTCATCATGCAGGGTGCTTAACACCTGATGCAAAGGCATTACGGCTGATATTTCGATGTTTTGCGCTTCAAAAGGGGCGATTAATTCGCGCATTACCTGACGATCGATTAACGCTATATCAATCGAGTTTTCTTCAGGCTTGGCATAAGCAAAATGCAATTGATCAACGTCACTTACCAAGCTCTCTTCCAACTCGTAGCTGGCGGTTTTGAGTATGTGTTTGCGGTCATTTGCTTCAAAGTGCACTGTTCGAAGGGTGACCAGCGGGCTGTTTAGAACCAACAGAAGCTCGACTGCCTGATTTTCCACCACGGCAAAAAAGTCGTCCAGCAAGCCGGTGTGTGCGGGCAGCTCGGCAGCACCACTGTCCAGGTATTTCAACCAGCGGCAGCGTCCACTCTCAGGGGAGTATTCAAGCAGTAATTTTGATTTCAATGGTTCAACCTGAACGACATGCTGTTGGCAACGGAGCGAGTTTATTCATTATAGACTGCCAGTGCTGCGTGATAGAACTGTGACTTTGCCAGCCGCGTCGTCCACTTTAAGGACGGAACGCATTGGTATGCTAATCTCACCTAGCTTTGCGATGCCGCTGATTGAGAAGTAATCGCTTTTGTAGACTATGTTTTGCTTGGCCGCATCTTCCAAACGGCTCCAAGGCTCCCGTTCATTAACACCTTGCTTATTAAGGCCAACGGCTGGGTCCAGTTCCTCAAGATAAGCCTCTATCTCGCTTGATGAGAGTGGCTGTCGCGGATTGCCAATCTCATGAGATACTGCCTGCAATACATTCTTTGTCGCAGTATTGATATTTATCGAATTATCAATCACATCCAGAACGGTCAAATGCGGTGCCAATTGCCGATAAAGCTCTGGCGTAATGCCTTTCACCAATCGTAATTCGGATACGCTGCGCAGTTCGTCATCTGATGTTCTATACGGAACATCAAGTTGCCCATAGTAGGCATCTTCAGCACCATCGAAGCCGGTAGGGTCACTGTTGGAATCCAACCAGTCAACGACAGCATCGGTGATGGCTTGAGCCTCGCTAGCATCTGACACTGTGTCTGGGAAGGTCAACAGTAAGCGAATGAACATTTCTTGATTAGGGCGCTCTGATTGAGCGTCGACTGTCACTTCCAAACTATTGATATTGAAGCGGCCTTGCAGATCTTGTATGGGTTGAGCAGCCAACATCCCCTGTCCTATGGGTACTGGTGGAAACTCCTCTGCCCAGGGTTCGCCACGGTAATCAATCTCTTGATCAATATCTGCGAGTAACAATTGTTTAGCGATGCTTTCAGCACTGTATAAATACAGCATGATCTGATCGCTGTAGATCACATTGCTGGATCTGCGCAGGGTCAGCTGATATTCGTTACCCATTCGCACACCAATAACAGCGACAAGTGCCGCAATAAGAAGCGCTACAACCAATGCAGCACCGTGCTCTTTGCGCGCGATTGTTCTGCCTGCGCTCACGCTTCACCACCTAGCGCATACAAACGTCTTATCTCGCCCCAGCCTCGCAATTCAATGGTTATTTCAATGGCAGCTGGCATTTCGGCCAGAGCATCTACCGACTGCTCTTGCGGCCAGTTTTCCTGCCAGTCTTTGGCGATCTCATCATCATCAATGATCACGTCTTCTTTTTTCAGAAAACGCACCGCTATGTTATCAACACCGCTGAGTGCTGTGGTTTTCAGAACATTGTCGGAACTAACGCGATCCAGCATAGGCCAGACAACGCGTTCTAAGCGCGTATCATTCAAGCCGTATGCAATGCGCTGTAATTCACTTCTTGGGAGTTCACGAGGGTTTGGCCAACCTCCTCGGGTAAGGCTAAGCAAGTATTCGGCATTGATACCACCCACCATGGCGGCTTCTTTTTCGCCGTATTCATCGCGAATGGGTCGGTCTATGGCGTGGGTGATGTCGCGACTTAGCATAGAGAAGAACAAATTAATTTCATTCAATCTTTTGGCTTTCTCCGAATGACCCGTGTAGGCACTCATGGCGCTGTTGAGGAATCCGTACGCAATAACGCCAGCTATGGCCGTTAGAGCAACGGCAATCAATACTTCCAAAAGACTGAAGCCTTTGTTCTTATGCCTCGCGCGATTCATGGTGACTGTACTGCCGGAGTACTGTCAGTTTTTGGAATCGGCAACACGAAATAATTAAGCGCGGTGGCAAGAGCAGGTGCGTCTGACTCGCGCGTTTCTTTAACTGTGAGCTCCACCTCCAATAGAAGCTCATTGGCGGTTTTCTGTGTATCGAGTTCCCAAAACCATTCCCGCCCAAGCATTTCCAAGCTGCCTCGTTTTCGATCTTTGGGCAGATACTCCTGATGTTTGTTCTGAAGCCGCAGTTCGGTCATTTTGTTCATGGCCACCCAATGGGCAATGGACTTGTCACGAATATGACTAAAGCCGCGAACTTGTTCTGAAATGCTGATCATCAATGCAGGCAAGGCGATGGCCAGTACGGCCAGTGCTACCAGTACTTCAACCAGCGTGAAGCCGTTTTGCTTGCGACGCGTCAAAGCCATTCTGATTCTTTGCTGTTACGCCGTAACAGGCGAACTTGGCCAACAGGGTTTACTTCGACTCGATATTCGTCATCGATATTGGCGAGCATCACGTCAAGTTCAAAGGCGGGTGTTACTTCGCCGCTGTGGAGAAAGAACACATCGGGTTTGTATTTGATTTCTTTGTCGCTGCTAATCGAATTTTCGTTATCGGCTTCTTGTTTTGCGGTGGCTGAGTACAGTTCAGTGGCACGCCCTTCAAGGCGCAGGTCTATTTTGCTGCCATCAATAAGTTGTTCTGGTGAGAATATGGTATGGCTCAATAGTGGTTGCCACTTGCCATCTTCGTAGACTGACCACTCATAGGAAAATTGCAGCTCGCGCTCACCGAATTCTTGTAGAAATCTTAAGCCTATTGGTTTGCTGGTGAGTACGGATTCTTCAACGGCGAGTTGCATTAGGCCAGTGAGTTTTTCGGCTTGCGCTTTTAGCTGGTCTGGGCGGCTACCGGAGCCTACTGCGAGCGTGACGAAGCTGATCGCGATAGCGGCGATGGCTAGTAAAACTAGGAGTTCTATAAACGAAAACCCGGCACCACCCTTGGCTCTATGACTCTTAATAACACCTACGTAAGTTCGTGCTGATAGATGTTCCGGCCACGCAGCTATTTGCGCGGTGCGGGACACGCCGTAAACCCATCCATGGGGGCTTGTTTTCGAGGTCCCTCTCTCAAACAGTCCCGCACCGCGCAAATAGCTGCCTGGCCTCATTGGTGTCATTGGCTTCGGTGTTTGCTGGTTACTTTTCTATGATTAGCCTTTTTTGTCTGACCAGTTACCTATATCAGCATTCTGGCCTTCACCACCAGGTGTGCGATCAGCACCCAAGGTGTAAATATCTATTTCGCCGTGTTCACCAGGAGACAGATAGAGATACGGATTTCCCCATGGGTCTACAGGAAGGTCTTGCAAGTAACCACCAGACTTCCAGTTAGGTGCTGCCGGTTCACTATTGGGTTGGTTAACAAGAGCCGGCAGACCTTGGTCACTGCTGGGGTAGTTAAAATTATCCATGCGATACAAATTCAACGCGGTTTCAATAGACTTGAAATCAGCGTGCGCCTTTTGTATTCGGGCATCGTCTACTCGGTTAAGCACTTGCGGCGCCACCAGGCTGACGAGAATACCCATGATGACAACCACCACCATAATCTCAATCAGACTAAACCCTGTTTGTTTGTTCATACTATTTACCTCTGGATAAAGTGAATGGCTGGCCTTTCTATCAGGCGACCAAATTGTTCAGGCTGAATATAGGCATCAGAATTGCGAGAACTATCAGCAATACCACGACCCCCATAACCACTATCATTACCGGTTCAAGAATACTCATCATCGCGTTAGCGGTCATTTCCAGTTCGCGTTCCTGGTTTTGCGCGGCTCTGCCCAGCATGGCTTCCAGTTCGCCACTGAGTTCGCCACTGGCGATCATGTGTACCATCATCGGTGGAAACTGATCGGTCTTCTCAAGTGCTTTGTGCAGGCTCATTCCTTCCTGTACTTGCATTGCGGCCACTTCTACAGATTCTCGCAAAATTCGGTTATGTAAAACTTCAGCGGCAATGCGCATGGCATCCAGTAGCGGTACGCTGGAGGCGATCAAAATATTGAGGGTACTTGCGAAACGAGCAGACTCGGCATTTCTGACGAGTTCGCCAACCAAAGGCAGTTTAAGTTGTACTGCGTGCCAAGCGCGGAGAACATTGGGTTTACGCAAAGCCAGTCTTGCGGCGACGGCTAAGGCGCCAAGCGCAAGCAGTGTCAAGCCGCCCCACTCGCTTAGATAGTCACTGCAGGCTATTAGAACTTTGGTGAGTGTGGGCAGTTCAGCCTGGCTGTTCTGAAAAATTCTGATTAGGTCCGGAACTACATAAACCATTAAGCCGCCGACCACGGCGAATGCAACCAACACAACTATGACTGGGTACACCATGGCCATTTTTAATTTCTGTTGGGTGTACTGGCGTGCCTCGGTGTAGTCGGCAAGTCGTTCGAGTACTACGCCGAGAAAGCCTGAATGTTCGCCGGCTTTCACCATCGCGCGATACATATCATTAAACACAGCCGGGTAGTCGGCTAGTGCGTAGGCAAGAGAGTGACCTTCTGTGACCCGTGAGCGCACATCCAACAATAAGCCTTCAACTTTGGGCCTTCGACTTTGTTTAGCAGCAGCGCGCAAACTTTCGTCAATTGGCAGGTTTGACTGAATCAGTGTGGCCAAATGGCGTGTGAGCAACACAAGTTCTGCAAAGCGTATTTTTCGATTGCTTCCACCGCTGCTACCAGTGGCTGTTTCGCTGCCTTCTTTTGCAGCTGCAACGGCTATCGGCTTTAGTTTCTTTTCTCTTAACTGAGAGCGAATATTACGTTCGCTGTCGCCTTCAAGTACGCCTTTTACTTTGCGTCCTGAGCCGTCCAGTGCTTGATAGCTAAAAGCGGGCATTCTGTCAGGCCGCGGTGGTTACGCGTACCACTTCTTCCACTGAGGTTTCGCCAGCCAGAATTCGATCACGACCGTGCTCAAAAATACCCTGGGTGGATGTTCTGGCGTGTGCATGCAATTCTTGTTCGCTGGCGCCGTCATGTATCATGTGGCGAATATGATCATCGATCATGATGAGTTCGTAGATACCGGTTCGCCCTTTATAACCTGATTGATTGCACGCACGACACCCGCCTGCTTTGTACATTGTTGATCCAGTCGGCAAGCTATCGAGTTTGAGTAATTGAAGTGTTGGCAACTCTGGCTGGTACTCAACGCGGCACTCAGCACACAGCAATCGGACGAGTCGCTGCGCCATTACGGCTACCAGGCTGGAAGACAGAAGGAAGGGCTCAACCCCCATATCATTTAGACGAGTGATAGCACCGATTGCCGTATTGGTGTGCAATGTAGATAACACCAGGTGACCGGTTAAACTCGCCTGCACTGCAATCTCGGCAGTTTCTATGTCACGAATCTCACCTACCATTACCACGTCGGGGTCTTGCCGCAGTATTGCTCGCAGGCCTCTGGCGAAAGTCATGTTCGCTTTGGGGTTAACCTGTGTCTGGCCAATGCCTGGCAACATGTATTCGATCGGGTCTTCAATGGTTAAGATATTGCGACTGGTTTCATTAATGTGGGTAAGACCCGCGTACAAGCTGGTTGTTTTACCTGAACCTGTTGGGCCGGTCACGAGAATTACGCCGTGCGGGTGCAGCAGCGCTTTTCGGTAATTGCTTTCGACTTCAGAGCCCATGCGCAGTTGTTCAAGCTGCAGTTGCCCGGCTTGCTTATCTAGCAAACGAAGTACAACGCGCTCGCCATGCACAGAAGGTATGGTCGACATTCGAATGTCGACGGCGTGACCTGCAACGCGAACAGAAATTCGGCCGTCTTGTGGAACCCGCTTCTCTGCGATATCAAGCTTGGCCATAACCTTCAGGCGTGAAACCAGCAAGGTGGCCAAGGCACGTTTTGGCGATAATACTTCCTGCAATACGCCATCCACCCGAAATCGAACCACCATCTGGTCTTCAAACGTTTCTATATGAATGTCTGATGCTTGTTCACGAATAGCCTGCGACAGCAACGCATTGATCAAGCGAATAACCGGTGCGTCTTGATCACTGTCCATCAAGTCGCTGGTGGCTGGTATTTCATCGGCCAAGCGACTTAAGTCAAGGTCGTTGTCCAAGCCCTCTGCCACCATGCTCGCTTCGTTGTCACTGGTTTGATAGTACTGGGTCAAGCGTGCACGAAAATCTTCTTCCTGCAGCTCCTGCGTGGAAAAATTGAAGCCCACCAGTCGTTGTACTTCCAGAAAAGTTGTTAGCGAAAGCGTTGGTAGATGATACAGCAATGGTACGTCGTGCTCCGTTTCGAGCAGAACGCCTTGCTCGCGGGCGTAACTGAACGGCAGTGGACGAAGTGTTTGCTGCTCTGCGCTGTCTTCGGTTTCCATGTTAGCCAATTCGTTCACACTATTTACTCAACGACGGCTTCAGTTTCGTTCTTTAACACACGTGATTGCTGAAGCTCACGCAATTGTTCTTCCCATTCGGGCAGAAGTGGTAGTTTATCGGTATCAACAAGATCCACTCCGCGCAGCTTTCGATTAAGTTGCTGTGTGCGAATATATTTGTACTTTTCCGCGGTCGCTCCGCTCATCGTCACTGAGTCACGTATGATTGTTGGCTTGATGAAAACGTATAGATTTGTCTTGTTAACCGACGTTCCCGTTGAACGAAATAATCTACCGAGTAAAGGAATATCGCCAAGCAATGGCACTTTACGCATTGTTTCCTGAACCTCATCCTTGATCAAACCGCCCAGCACAATTATCTCACCGTCTTTGGCGAGAACCGTAGCGCTAACAGAACGTTCGTTAGTGATAATGTCAGAGGCTACCGTACCCGTTAAGCTACTTACCTCTTGCTCAATTTCCAGAATGACCGAGTCACCCTCGTTGATGCTAGGCGTTACATTTAAGCTGATGCCAACGTTTTCACGTTCAATGGTCTGAAAGGGATTGTTCACGCCGTCACCTGAGGCGTTGGTAAAGCTGCCGGTTAGAAACGGTACGTTTTGCCCAACCGAGATAGAAGCCGGGCTGTTGTCCAGCGTTAGCAGGCTTGGCGTAGATAATATATTGGCTTCAGTATCTTCCTCTAGCGCGTTGATTATCGCAACGAAACTGGTGCCGTCCTCATTCAATTTACCTATGCCAAAGGTTTGGCCAATATTGTTTGCCAGAGCGCCGGCTAGATTGATCAGGCCATCGTCAGGTGTTGTGGTTACAGTGGAGCCGCCTTGTGGTGTGGTAACTGTTGTGGTTGTGTCCTGCCCATTATCCAGTGCAGCCGCACCAATACTGGTGAGCAAGCCGTCTCCATTTGAAGAGCTGCCAAACCCGGCATTTTTATCGGCGGCAACCCATTGCACGCCAAGGTCCTTATTGTCGATAGCCTGTAGTTCAACAATGATGGCTTCAACCAATACTTGAGCTCTTCGAATATCCAGGCGCGCAATCATGCTTTCCAGCGTGCTCATAATTGCGGCATCAGCGGTGATGATTAAGGCATTGGTTGCCTCGTCCGCCTCGATTGTAGAACTGCCACCTCGGCTGCTCGCACCTGTATTGGGTTTTGCACCGGGCTTGGCCGAATCGAGTTTCGCCATGTTCTGTACGACCTTACCCAGAGTTTCAGCAAGTTCTTTGGCTTTGGCGTACTTAAGGTAAATAACCCGGGCATTGCCACTTTGATCAAGTGGCGAATCGAGATGAGATATTAACGAGCGGATGCGTATACGTTCTGCCTTGTCGCCAGTCACCAGCACGGTGTTGGTGCGAGTATCAGCCACTAAACTCACTCTGGCTGCGGAGGCATCTTTACTGGTATCGGTTTTCTCGAGATTTTCCAACAAGCGAACAACTTCTTCAGCGGCAGCATGCTTGAGCTTGACCACACTCGTGCTTTGATCGGCCGACCTATCCATTTGCGAGATAACAGTACGTATACGATTAATATTCGCAGCCGTATCTGAAATAATAATTGAATTGCTTGGCGCATAGGCTGCCATGTGTGCTTGTTGAGGAACCATGGGACGCAAAATAGGAATCAACTTTGCAGCAGCAACGTTCTTTAGCTGAATCACATGGGTAACAATTTCGCCGCCAGTTCCACCAGACACAGGAACGGGTAGGGATCGCGCGTCTTTGGTAGGTACTATTCTCAAAACATCGCCCGATTTAACCGCGGCAAAGCCGTGCACTTCCAATATCGACAAGAATAATTCGTAAAGCTCTTCGGTGTTCACTGACTTGGTCGATATAACTTTTACTTTGCCCTTTACTTTCGGATCAACGACTATGGTCATACCCGTCGCATCGGCAACGAACTTCACAAGCTCATTAATCTCGGTTTCATTGAAATTAATTTTCCATTGGTCAGCAGACACCACGGGCGCAAATACCAGCCAGAAGGCGGCCAGTAGCGTTACACCATAGGAAGCAATCGCTGCTTTTGGCTTAGAGTTCTTTCTATTGTCTTGCATGATCATGTTCTGCTTTAAGATTCATTGTCATCGCCAACGTCATCAAGTGATACGACGAGACTAATACTTTCACCATTGCGTGTGATATCAAAAGACGCTTCCGTCTCACTACGCAAGGTTTGAAATACCCGCATTGCGTTCGATACGTTATCCAGTGCAACGCCATTAACGGCTTTGACGACGTCATTGGTTTGTAAACCCAATTGTTCAAACTGCTTTTTGTCTTTGCTGGGTCTTACTTTGTAACCAATCAACTGGCCATTCTCGCGAGCTTCTGAAATGCGTACAACATCCGTGATCGACATTGGGTTTTCCAGCAAGCGCTGGCGCATAGTGCTGCCAATTGCGGTTCTATTCTCGGCGGGCTTTGTACTCGGCCGTGCACTTGTCACAGATGCAGACTGGGCGGTTGCGCGCCGTTTATCAAACAAGTAAAGAGACTCAACTTTGCCCGCGTTATCGATCAATACTCGGTCAGGCAACAATCTGCGCAACACCACCCTACCGCGCACTGGCAGTTTGTCACCTATTGCATATTGCTGCTGTTTGCCTTGATAAGTAATAACGGCCCGGCTGTTTTTCTCCGTATCAGATTCGATAACGCCATTCAATGTAAGCTGCAAACGAGTTTCTTTCGCATTACTTTCAGCATCACTTAAGTCAGCAAGCGGTTCTACAGGTGCTGTCACTTTAACAGCCCCCCCTTTACCGAACAGCTTCCAGCTTTTAACAGCGCCAGCCTCAACAGATACGCCAATGGATGTCTGCTGACCTGACGACTGACTGGATTGGCCAATAACTTCAGCGACCGCTGGAGGAACCACTTCCGCACTAGAAAACAATGACCAGATCAAAGTGATCACCCCATACAACAGCCAAATAACCAGAGCCCAGACCAACACTTTCTGAACCGTCTCTTTGGGCACTCTGGCATACAAATGTGCAAACTTTGCTGACGCGGTTCGCACCCATTGTTCAAGTGACTGTAGCTGTGCAGAAGCTGCCATAGATGAGTACTACTGTCGCAATGCGATCGATTATTAAACAAGCGAAGTGACTGGCGATTTAGCACGCTGTTTGTCAGCAACGATGCGGCCTAAAACATTGAAAAAGGCGGCAAATAAAGCCAGCACGAATCACTAATGTTAGCAGTTTCACTGGGCTACAACTGACGGAAGCGGAATATAACCACACAATTATGACAATACTTAGTCAGAGGCGTTCAACACGGATCTTCAATCGCAGACAGCGTTAATTTCGCTGTTTTTTTAGGCAACTCGTAAAGTTTGCGAGGCCTGATGCCGCCTAGCCCACCAAACCAAGCATGACACCAGCGGCAACCGCTGAGCCAATCACTCCAGCCACATTCGGCCCCATAGCGTGCATCAGCAGATAATTATGCGGATTAGACTCGAGCCCTACCTTATTTGACACACGGGCAGCCATTGGCACGGCCGACACACCCGCTGAACCAATCAGTGGATTCACTGGCGTGCTGCCAAACCTGTTCATCAATTTTGCCATCAATACGCCGCTGGCCGTGCCGATGGAAAAAGCAACCATACCCAGCAGCAGAATGCCCAGTGTTTTACCATCAAGAAATTGCTCAGCGTTCAGCTTTGAACCAACACCAAGCCCAAGGAAGATGGTAACGATATTGATCAATGCATTTTGTACAGTGTCGCTAAGCCGGTCGACTACACCAGACTCTCGCATCAAATTGCCCAGACAAAACATGCCCAGCAATGGCGCCGCACTGGGCAGCAACATGGCCACAAGTATCAGCAGTAACAAAGGAAATAGAATTTTTTCTACCGGATTCACTTCCCGCAGTTGGGTCATAACAATGCCGCGCTCTTGTTCGTTTGTCAGAGCACGCATGATCGGCGGTTGAATCAGTGGCACCAGTGCCATGTACGAATACGCCGCAACGGCAATCGCACCGAGTAACTCAGGCGCGAGTTTACTCGCAACAAAAATAGCTGTTGGGCCGTCTGCACCACCGATGATGCCAATCGCAGCCGCGTCCTGAATGCTGAAATCCAGAATACCAAAACTAGATAAGGTCACCGCACCAATCAAAGTAGCGAATATGCCGAACTGCGCAGCCGCACCTAGAAACAAAGTTTTAGGGTTCGCCAGTAGTGGACCAAAATCAGTTAACGCCCCTACCCCCATGAAGATGATCAGAGGGAACACGCCGGTTTCAATGCCGATATGATAAATGTAATAAAGCACCCCGCCCGGACTTAGCAGATGACCCGCGGCGTCAACCACCGGGGCATCACTGAAGCCGGCACCCGGAATATTGACCAGAATGGTGCCGAAGCCAATCGGCAACAGCAGCAATGGCTCGAACCCTTTGCGGATCGCCAAAAACAACAACAGTAAACCGATGATCATCATCAGTACTTGCCCGCTGTTAACCTGGCTAAGCCCGGTGGTGTGCCAAAGCACCAATAAAGAATCCATATTTAGGCCAGGCTGAGCAAAGGTTCGCCCACAGACACGCTAGCGCCTTGTGCGACGTGTACAGTTTGTACGGTACCTGCTTTGTCAGCGCGAACCTCCGTTTCCATTTTCATCGCTTCGAGAATCATCACAACGTCACCGGCTTCAACCCGGTCACCCTGGCCAACATCAACCCGGAATATATTGCCTGCCAATGGCGCGCTCAAGGTACTTGGTTCGCCAGTGCTTGCCGCCGGAGCCGGTGCAACGGCAACGGCCGCTGCGGGAGCCGCTGCGATACTTTCAATTGCGCCACCCTCTTGCACCACCACCTGATAGGCCTGCCCATCCACGCTAACTGTATAGCTTGCGGCTGATGTGGGCGCTGAATCGCTGGCAGCAGCAGCTGTCGTCGGTATTTCCGCCGTGGCTGGCAGCTCCGCATCCGGGTGCGGCTCAAACGCTGAAGCATCACCCCGGTTACCCAGAAACTTGAGACCAATTTGCTGGAACAATGCATAGGTCAGTACATCGTCAATTGAATCCTCGCGCAGAGTGATGCCCTGTTCAGCCGCAACTTGCTGTAACTCAGCCTGCAAACTGTCCAGTTCTGGCTCAATCAGATCCGCCGGACGGCAAACTACCGCGTCAGCGCCATCCAACACTCGGCTTTGCAGCTCGCTGTTGACCGGAGCCGCCGTTGCACCGTATTCACCTTTTAGTACACCAGCCGTTTCTTTCGCGATTGATTTGTAACGCTCACCAGTCAGTACGTTTAGCACGGCTTGCGTACCAACAATTTGCGAGGTGGGTGTAACAAGCGGAATGTAGCCAAGATCAACTCGCACCTTAGGGATTTCAGCAAGAACCTCGTTCAAGCGATCGCTTGCCCCTTGCTCACGCAATTGATTTTCCATGTTCGTCAGCATGCCGCCAGGCACCTGGGCGACTAATATGCGAGAATCCACGCCTCGAAGCGCACCCTCATATTTTGCGTATTTCTTACGCACGCCACGAAAGTAAGCGGCAATGCCCTCTAACTTTTCAATATCAAGGCCGGTATCTCTTTCCGTACCCTCAAGAATTGCCACTACGCTCTCAGTGGGCGAGTGACCATAGGTCATACTCATCGAAGAAATAGACGTATCGACGTTATCGATGCCCGCCTCAATGGCTTTCAGAATAGTTGCCGTAGACAAACCAGTGGTGGCATGGCAATGCATATGAATCGGGATAGCCAGGCTGGACTTCAGCTGACTAACCAACTCAAACGCCTCATACGGGCGCAGCAGACCTGCCATGTCTTTGATAGCAAGACTCTGAGCACCCATGTCTTCAATTTCACGCGCCAAATCCAGCCAGGTCTGAAGAGTGTGGACCGGGCTTACTGTGTATGAAATAGTGCCTTGCGCGTGCTTGTCATTATTGAGCACCGCTTGCAAAGCCGTACGCAAGTTACGTGGGTCATTCATTGCGTCGAATACGCGAAATACATCAACGCCATTGATTGCCGCACGTTCTACAAATTTTTCCACCACGTCGTCGGCGTAGTGCCTGTAACCCAACAAGTTCTGCCCTCTAAGCAACATTTGTTGTGGCGTTTTTGGCATCGCCTTTTTTAGCTCACGAATCCGATCCCAAGGGTCTTCACCAAGATAGCGAATACAGGAATCAAACGTTGCACCACCCCATGACTCCAGAGACCAATACCCTATGTCATCAAGCTCAGCCGCAATTGGCAACATATCGTCAATTCGAAATCGTGTCGCAAGCAGACTTTGGTGCGAATCACGTAAAACAACATCAGTGATGCCGAGAGTTTGGCTGGTAGTCATATTCAGATAAATTCGTCTTGTTATAAGAAGTGATGCGTGGATCAGTACCGCGCGTTAGTGAGCCGCTCAGCGGTTTCTATTGCGGTGCATGTGCAGCGCTGCAGTAATAGCAGCAACATGCCTGCGATCAAGGGCCTGCGGCTCTTCATCATCGACCATTGGCGCAAAGCGTTGCACCAACGCAGACATTGCACCTGTAGCCAGAACCAGCAAACTCAAAAACACAAATACAACCCCCATGCCATACAGCAAGAGGTTAAAGCCCTGGGAAATAAGAGTTGGTTCCGACATGTCGCTAAATTTAGCACGCCACAAAAAGAAAGCCCACCAAAGGTGGGCTTAAAGCATTTTTTCTGTCGGCCTGGACAGGGAGTGTTTCGGTTGAAACGGCTCCGGCACTGTAAAAGACGTTCTACTTGAATAGATCCTGTACAGCAATCGTGCCCAGAAGGCCGAGAGAAATCAGCAACATGGCTGTCATCACAGTGGATGTCATCATGAGTCTTCTCCTCTTGAGTTTCAGTGCCCGATAAATATAAGGGCGAGCGTTAAATAACTCAAATGTATTTAGATCATGTATAATATTCTTTTCGGTTATATCACGATTATTATTCTTTAACTATCAACGAGTTATTAGGTAAGCAATGGATATTCCCCTCGCAAAGATCGATCTGAACCTGCTGGTAGCACTGCGTACATTAATGGAAGAACGCAGTGTCACAAAGGCCGCGGAGAGGCTGTTCATAACGCAACCGGCGATGAGTAAGACCCTGCAGCGTCTGAGAGAGCTGTTTCAGGACGAGCTCTTTACTCGCTCTTCTCGTGGCTTGGTGCCAACTCCGCGTGCATTGGAGCTGGAACATGGCGTACAGCAGGCGCTGGAATACCTGGAGTCCACTATTTTCAGTGCCGAATTCGACCCAAAGACCGCCGAAGGCGAAATACACATTTGCGCACCCGAAATGTTCATCATCACCGCTATTCCTGAATTGATTGCACGCCTTGCTGATGAGGCACCGGGTGTTTTGCTGCAATCCAGAAACCTGCTTGATGGATACGTCGACTTGTTGGCGCATGGCTCACTGGATTTCAGCATCTACGTGAATCAGCATCTTGGCGAAGAATACGCCACCTACCCTGTTCTTTCGGGTGTACCCAGTGTCTGGCTGCCTGCCAACCACCCACTGGCGAAGAAAAAGGAGTTACAGATTTCTGACCTAGCCGGTATGCCATCTGTGCGAGTGTTTCTGCCTGGGTTTTCGCAAGCAGATCTGAACACCTTGGCGGCCTTGTTTGCCGAGCACGGCGTTAACCTTCAACAACCTCTTGTGCAAACCACGCAACTGTTGATTGCGATGGAGGTTATTACACGTAAAAATGCCTTTATGCTGGGGCCCGATATACTCGATGACTCACAATTGGCCAACAATAGCGTGGTCTCCAGACCTCTCTCAGAAATGGCGATACGCCAAGACGTGCTACTAGACATAGTACTGGTACAACACCAGCGAACCTTAAACTCACCTCTGCACAGCTGGATTCGAGGTCTCATTCTTGACAGCTACGCAAGGTATCAGGACGAGCTATCACTTAGCTGATAAAATAAGCGACAAGCGCTGCACATTCCAACAGGAGGCCATCATGACGGCAATCGAATCAAGTCAATCCATAGGTACCATCACAAGCGAACTGCAAATCATACTAGACCGCCAGAAAGCGGCGTTCCTCGCCGATGGACCGGCCAGCCTTGAGACCAGAGTTCAGCGTCTCGATAAAGTTATCGATTTGTTGGTTGATAATCAGCACGAGCTGTGCGATGCATTAAACGCCGATTACGGCGGTCGTTCACCAAGAATGAGCCGCATGTCAGAAATTATGGGTGCGGTAAACAACGCAAAGAATGCGAAGAAACACGTTAAAAAATGGATGAAGGCTGAGCGTCGCAAAGCCCCGTTCCCGATGAACATTGTTGGCGCCAAAACTCATATTCATTATCAGGCAAAAGGTGTGATCGGCAACATGACACCGTGGAACGTACCCGTGGGCATGGTGTTTAGCCCAATGGTGGATATGTTAGCGGCTGGCAACCGGGTAATGGTTAAGCCTTCTGAATTCAATCCAAAAACGGCAGAGCTTATCAAAGAGTTAGTGGCCAAGTATTTTGATGCCAACGAAGTGACCGTCGTGACTGGCGGCCCTGACGTGGGTGCCGCGTTTTCCAGTCTTGCGTTTGATCACCTGCTATTTACAGGTGCGACCAGTATTGGTCGCCTGGTGATGCGCTCGGCAGCCGAAAACCTGACGCCTGTAACTTTGGAGTTGGGTGGCAAATCACCGGTTATCATTGGAGATTCCGCTAATATTGAAGAGACAGCCTTCAAACTTATTAACGGCAAGGGAATGAACTGCGGGCAAATCTGTATCTCGCCCGATTACGTGTTTGTACCCGCCGACAAAGTTGATGAATTTGTTCAGCATTGTGTGACCACCAGTCAAACGCTCTACCCCAACCCCACGAATAACGTGGACTACAATGCGATGATTAATGAACGTCATTATGAGCGCATTACCGGTTACCTAAGTGATGCTGAATCGAAAGGAGCGCGCATCATTAACACCGACAGTTCTGGCGCGCAGTGGACAGCCGAAAACAAGAAAATTCCGATTCAGCTGATTGTTGACCCAAGTGAAGACCTAAAAATTGCCCAGGAAGAAATCTTCGGGCCGGTCATGCTGATCAAGCCCTATACCAATCTCGATGATTGCATTAGCTACATCAACGCAAGACCGCGACCATTGGCCTTGTATTACTTCGGCAAAGACAAGGCAGAGGAAGAAAAAGTACTGAGTCACACCTTGTCCGGTGGAGTTTGCGTTAACAATGTGATGATGCATTTCACTTGCGACGACGCACCGTTCGGTGGTGTAGGTGATAGTGGTATGGGGCATTACCATGGACATGAAGGTTTCAAAACATTCAGTCACGCACGTACAGTATTTACTGATGGCTGGGTAGATTTCATCAAGTTAGGGGGCATGCTACCGCCTTACAGTGAAAAAACCGACAAGGTGTTGGACAGCCAGATTAAGAAGTAGTCTGGCACTTTCCAAAGGGCTACCCGCAGGTTTACCGGGGGTAGCCCGTAATCTTTCTTATGGCTGCATAACTGGGGCGCAAGCTCTTATACATTTTCAGATATACCGAGCTGTACAGTTGTTCATAAGTCGCCTGATGCTCAGCATTCGGTGTGAAACGATCCCCAATATGCGTCATTGCAGCGACTGCTGATTGAAAATTGGGGTGAATTCCTGCACCAACAGCGGCGGCCATTGCCGCACCCAAACCCGATGTTTCGAAAGTATGTGGGCGCTGTACCTCCATACCAAATATGTCGGCAGTGATTTGCATTACTTCATCGCTTTGTGACCCACCACCGGATACGCGCAAAGTGTTGATGGATTGTTTGCTGCGTTTTTCAACGCGCTCTTTTCCTTCACGCAAGGCATACGTCAAACCTTCAATGAGTGCCCTGTAAAGGTGTGCCCTGGTGTGCACATCGCCAAACCCTATAATAGCGCCCTTCGCTTCTGGCCCGGTATCTACCGCACCGCTTGACCAATAAGGTTGCAAGGTCAAACCCATAGATCCGGGCGGCACAGCTTTCAGCAAGTCATCGAACAAGGTTTCCACAGCAACACCTTCCTCTGCAGCGCGTTGCTGTTCCTTGAAGCCGAATTCGTTCTTGAACCAACTGACCATCCAGTAACCACGCGGCACATACATTTCAACGTTGTAGCTGCCTGGCACAACACCCGGGTAGGGAGGGTGAAAAGGTATTCCCTCAAGGTATTTGTTAGACACTTTATTGAAAGTCGCAGTAGTGCCGTAACTCATGCTAGCCGTGCGCTCATCAATGCATCCAGAGCCCAATACTTCACAGGCTTTATCTGAACCGGAGGCAATCAATGGCAAGCCCTCTGGAATACCGGTTTGTTCAGATGCTGCTGCACTAATTGTGCCTAGTGTTTCGCCAGCGACATACACTTTAGGCAACATGTTCGAAGTCACCGCCTGCGCACGCCACTGCCAGGCTTTACGGTCAGCCCACTTCAGTGCCTTGAAATCAAATGGCAGATAGCCCACCTGGCTGGCCACTGCGTCATGGAAGTGACCTGTCAATCGATACACGTGATAGCCAGACAATAATAGAAACTTATGAACACGGTGCCATAACGCAGGTTCGTATTGCGCCAGCCAATTAGCCTCTGACTGCTTGTGAAAATGCTCAATCTGGCCCCATGCACCCACAGCACGCATTAGCAATGATTCAGCAACGTCCAATGCTGGCGGCGTTTCAACCTGCCTTTGATCCAGCCATGTAATAGCTGGATACACAGGCTCCCCAGCCTCGTCTAATGCGATGAGTGTTGCTCGCTGTGTGGTTACAGAAACAGCGGCAATGGAATCACGCGGTACATCTAGCTGCGGCCAGAGTTTCTCACACGCTTCACACAGCGATGCCCAATAATATTTTGGATCTTGCTCAGCCCATCCTGGCTCTCTGGACACATACGGTTCAATGTCTACCTTGCTCTTCGCATGTAAATGCCCGTTCTGATCAAACAATAAGGCACGAACACTTTGAGTACCATTATCGATGGCAAGTACATAACGGTTCTCTGGTTCAGCCATTGTTGCTTACCGGCAGCGAATAATAACGTTGCCATATTGTCTTGTATCTATCTACTTCTTGCTGCCACTGTAGCTCGTTCCAGCCAAGCATGGCCGTAAACATTGCTTTTAGTTCGTCCAGGATCGCATCACCACCGTTGGGCAACACCTGGCCTAAACGAGTTCGTCGCAGCATTAAATCATCCAGATGACGAACGGATTCATGCTTGATTGCCCACCGGCACTCAGCCAATGAAAAGCTGGTGCCTGCTATGCACTCAAGCTCTATAGCCTGCGCGTTTGCAATCACTTGCGCCGCACACGTTCCAAAGCGAGCACGTATTTTTTCAGCATGGGCGCATTCGCTGTTACCAGCTTGTGGTTGACTCGGCGCGGCACGGAAAACTCGATCATCCGTCGCAGTATCAGAACTATTGCGTGCGGGCAACAAATGCTCGGCGACGCGCAAAGCATCCAACGCAATCAATCGGAAAGTAGTTAACTTGCCGCCACTCACAGTGACCAAGCCATTATCAGACCAAACAGCATGATCCCGACGCTCTTTGGACGCATCGACTGCTTTGTCAGCACCAATAACCGGTCGCACTCCAGACCAGCTGGATATCACATCTGCAACTGTGACTGTGTGGGAAGGAAACTGTTTGTTAATAATGTCCAGCAGATAAGTGATCTCTTCAGCGCTGATACTGGCCTCAATATCAAGATCTTCACTGTGATCCAAATCAGTGGTTCCTATTACCGTGGTTCCCTCCCATGGAAATACAAACACGGCCCGACCGTCTGTGGGATGTTGAAGCGCCAATACATGGTCAACCGGGCAACGTTCACGCGGCAATACCAGGTGACTGCCGCGCAAAGGTCGTACTCGCGCCGCCTTTCCCAACTCACCACGTAATCGATCTGCCCAGGCGCCTGTCGCATTGATCACGACCGGTGCACGTAATTCAATGGCCTCATTCAGGTCAGCTACTTCTACTTTCAGACCAACAACTTTGTCGCCTTCAAAAAGCAGATTGCTTGCACGCGCGTAGTTCAAAGCGCAACCACCATCAATTGTGGCTTCCTGGAGCACGCGCATCACCAGCCGCGAATCATCTGTTACCGCGTCGGTGTAGTAACAGGCTCCCTGCAGTTTATGATCACAAAGACCTGGAAAAACCTTTGCCAGTTTGTTCGGCTTTACAAAGCGATGATCTTTGATGCCGGCAATTCGGTCATAGAGCGCAAGCACTAATGACATAGCGATCCGGCCGGGGAATTTGCCTTTGCGCAATACATAGTAATAACCCATGCGTTCAGACAAACCCGGTGCTTCACGTAAGATGCGCTCACGTTCCTGCAGCGAATGCTGTGTTAGCTTGAAATCACCCGACGCAAGATACCGAAGACCACCATGAACCATTTTCGAAGAGCGGCTGGAAGTACCCCAGGCAAAGTCTTGTTGCTCAAGCAGTAAAACCCGGTATCCGCGACGCGCTGCCTCACGCAATACACCGGCACCCGTAATGCCACCCCCAACTACAATTACATCCCACTCCAAGGCTTCTTTGCGCTCAATTTTCGAGAGTAATTCTGACCTTGCAGTAAACAAGTCCGTGGCGCTCATTCGGTGTGGCTGTCAACAAGCTTGCCCGGGTTCATCAAGCCGTCAGGGTCAAAGTATTCGCACAGTGCACTTATTGCAGCAAGACCCACCTCACCCTTCTCTGCCGCTAAGTAAGGCTTATGATCAACGCCTACACCGTGATGATGACTGATGGTACCGCCACTGGCGACAATTTGGGTTGCACCTGCTCGCTTTAGCTTCTCCCAACGCTGATGCGTTTTTTTATAACTATCATCGTAGCGAAACAGATAGGTTGAATAGATACTCGAGCCTTGTCCATA
Source organism: Pseudomonadales bacterium (assembly GCA_045105115.1). Lineage (GTDB taxonomy): Bacteria > Pseudomonadota > Gammaproteobacteria > Pseudomonadales > JAUIET01 > JAUIET01. The sequence goes on from JBGCDE010000081.1 coordinate 29,591, forward strand.
AACATGGGATAGGTGGGTGTACACATGAACCTGCTCGCCTTCATCCGTGAGCGCCTCGCGAATAGCTTTTTCAATCTCATTCATCGCGATTTCCACTTTGCTCCATTCTACGGCCGTTTCCATGGTGTCGACCGCGTAGCCTCCAGCCGCCAAAGCCTCACGCAAGTAGGGAGCCCGAAATCGACCGTGCTCCCAACGCTCGCCAAATTCGGAACCTGCAAAAAAGCCCGCATTGTGATCGCAACATTCGCGAACTTGTGCCAACGATGCATCGCACTGTAACTGCTTGCCGGTCACACCAACTGTCAGCATCACTTTTGAATCAGCAATACCATTTTGGCTAAGTTCGGCTTCCAACGCCGCGACTTGCTCGGCATCATTGCCCATATGCAACAGGCTTAAGGTTTCCATTTGATTGCTAAGGCGAATCATCGACAGCGGTGTTTTTTCCTGCACAAGAGTTTTCGCGGTCTTCATGCCCTCAGTCCAGGAGGGGAAAAAGACCACATGAAACGACTCATGCTGAGGCAGTCGATTCACTCTCACCGCGACTTCGGTGATCACTCCAAAGCGGCCTTCAGAGCCCATGAACATTTCTCGCAAATCAGGTCCTGCTGAAGAGGCTGGAATCGTGGGTATCTCCAACACTCCTTGCTGAGTAGCCACCTTACCGCCTGCAAACAGCTGCTCGATACGTCCATAACGTAAGGATTGCTGACCGCTTGAACGACTGGCAACCCAACCACCAACCGTTGATAACTCCCAACTCTGTGGATAGTGGCCCAGCGTAAAACCCAGTGGCTTCAACTGTGCCTCAATCATCGGCCCCGGGGTTCCAGCACCAAACGTTGCTATTTGGCTTTCCTCATCAAAAGTGAGTAAAGCGTTCATATTTGCCATGGATAATGTGAGTACCGGGCGGGAACCTATCTCAGGGTTGATATGACCGGCTACTGAGGTGCCTCCGCCATAGGGGATGACCGTCACACTGTGTTGGGCACAGAAACTCAGCAGCTCAACTACTTGATCGGTAGTTTCAGGAAAAGCGACGCCATCGGGAAACACGCCATAGTCACCGCTTTGCATCACTAATGAGTCTGGGAAGCTCTGCCCTCGTGCGTGACGCATTCGTACTTCTGCGTCTGTATCAATCAATGCGTGCTCAGGCAGACGACTGGCTGGCACGCGCGCCACGACGTCTTCCAATCGGGCGGCTGGCAAGCCTGCGGATTTACCAACCAATGCTTCTAACACATCGCGAAGACTGGCTGACAGCTCCGTTGTGTATTCGCTATCTTCATTCCCCCAGGCATTCCACCGCCGCATACAGATCTCCAATCGGTTCAGTAAGTTTGTAATACGGAGCTATAGTACTGTTTACTCAGCGTAAGAACACTGTCTGTCTACGTCATTGGAGTCACAAAGTCAGACAACGTTGACTTAGCCAAGTTCTTGAATGTAGTTATCTTTTAGTTGCCGCTTAAACAACTTGCCACTGGCATTTTTAGGTAAGGGTTCGCTCAACACGGTGATTATTTTTGGCACCTTGTACGCAGCAAGGTTATTTTTGAGATGCGAACGGATCAATTCCTCATTCAAACCAGCCTCACCAAAGGCCACCATGACCATTTCTTCTCCCATAGTGTCATCTGGAACACCGAATACAACATTCTCGTGCATTTGCTCCAGTCGGTAAGCAACATCTTCGATCTCACCTGGATAAATATTTTCACCACCACGAATGATAATTTCTTTCTTGCGACCGGTTATGTACAGATAGTCGTCATCACCAAACTTTCCAATATCGCCTGTCTTTAACCAGCCACCACGAAAACTGGCTTCATTTGCTTCCGGCTTTTCCCAATAACCGGGTGTCATGGTGACACCGCGAAACTCAATTTCGCCAGCGTCTCCGTAAGGCAGCTCTTTGCCTTCGTCATCCATAAATCGAATCTCGCAGATAGGTGACTGTACACCCGCGGAATCTGGCGCAAGATCGAACAAAATCCCGCTAGCGGTAGTACCAATTGCCAGAGTTTCCGTCATTGCCCAGCCCGCCGAGCGACTTGGCTTACCGATCTTCTCTTCTATCAAGCCTGGCAATCCGGCCGGAGTCGCCGCACCTGCCGCGCCAATGCGCATTAACGATGCTGTTTCAAATTCATCAAAATTCGGTGCGGAGAAAAGAGCCTGCAAGACAGCCGGCACACTGGTGAGGCCGGTCACTTTCTCATCCTGAATAAGTTGCAGCGCATTTTGCGTGTCCCACTTGTACATCATCACCACTTTGTGTCCAAGTTGCAGCGGGATTAGCAAACCACTTAGCAAGCCGGTACCGTGAAACAGGGGTACTGTTAGCATGGGGGTCTCACGCTCTGCACCCCCGCGCAACTCACGCTCACCTTCCAGCGACATGACCAAATAGCCGAGATACATCATGTTCATTAAGGCCTGTGCAACCGCGATCTGCCGATGTGCGACCCCTTTTGGAAAGCCAGTGCTACCGGATGTGTACAGGATCAAACAGATGTCTTCCGGTGCTGGTTCATCGATTTTATAAGAGGCACCGTTGTGCTGCGCAATAATGGCGTCGAAGCCAATAGCACCGGCCGGCAGTTCAGAATCAACTGACACAATCGCAGTAACCGCCAGATCATCGAGCTTGTCTTTGATCAAGTCAAAACGGGCCTCATCGCACACCAGTACATTGGCGCCACAATCACCTACCGCATAGCTAAGCTCTTCAGTCTTACCCCAGCTGTTTATAGGAACCGCGATGGCACCAATCGCAATGCTTGCTACGAAAGCGACACACCATTCCGGGCGGTTTCGCATTGCAATGGCTACGCGGTCGCCTTTCGCCACCTTGTATTCGCTTTGCAGTGCGGCGGCAAACGCATCGGCTTGCCTAAAAAATTCATCGAAGGTGTAGCGCTTGCCTTCATACACTAGAAATTCAGCACCACCGTGACCACGCCCGGATTGTACGGCAGTCAGCAAATTAGGTGGCGCATGTTTGAACGCCTTAAAGCTCTGGCCTGACAGCTCAACGTCCATCAGTTCGAAGAACTGTCCGTCGGATATTACTTCATGAATTTTTGCTTGAACGTCGGCGGGGGTAACACTCATTGGGTGGGTCTCTGGCAGGTGCATGACTGAGTTCATGCGGTCACCAGCGCAGATTTGAAATGCAATGCCGTGTGCCGCGCGTCTAGTTTAACAGCGCAACGCCGCAGCTCTCAGCAGGCGGCCGTTACACGGCCGTAATAACTACCGGCACAAGGGAGGGTACTGCTAAAACGCGAAGCGCACCCCAACAGATGCCGTACGGTCCTTATTAGGCCGGGCACCGTAGGGTTGCCTGCCGAGAATATTTTCGTCGCCAAGCAAATTCTCAAGGCGAGCGAATACATTGATACTGGCATTGACATCAAAACTGCCGGACAAATCCACGGTAGTTGAACTATCCGTTTTTTCGAAAACGCCACAAGAAGCCCGAACGCACACTTCATCGATAAAGCTGGCGTTCAGATACGCAGCCCAACGATCAGCTTGAAGTCCTAATGACAATTGCAGCTGTTGTTCAGGTATATAGGGAATCGGGTCGCCCGCACTGACATCACCAAAGAAGTCTGTGTCAGCAATGTCTGTGTCAAACTCGCCATCAATATACGTGTAGCTGAGTGACATGGGCATTCTTATGGCCTGAGTCAGCATGGGGCTTGCTGAGAGCTGCAACTCCAAACCTCGAACCGTCGCCGCATCACCATTAAAAGCGTCGCCAATGTCGCAGTCTGAACCTGAAGAAGCGGTACATTCGCCTAACAAGTTTTCGTAGTCGCTGAGAAATACTATCGCTTCTGCGCTGATCGCCTCATTGTTGAAACGAATACCGGCTTCATAGTTGATTGCTATTTCTTCTTCAACGCCTGGCGAGTTGCTCGGCGCTGTGAATCCTTTGTGAACACCGGCCAATAAAGCTAATTGCGAATTAACAGTATATAGTACGCCCAAACCCGGCAGCAAAACCTGTGTGCTATTTTCACGACTGTCACGGAACGTGCGATTTTCGCCTCCGCGATAACGAGTACGTTGTTGATCAATATCTTCATACCGAAAACCAGGCGTCAGTACCCAGGAACCGAATTCAATTCGATCATAGATATGAATTGCCACGGCTTCGGCTTGCTGAACACGATTTCCGGCATTGCCTAATTCACCCAGATCGCTGAGTAGCAATGAACCCGCCACTTGCTGGTAGGTGCTATTGCGTTGTAGACGGTCTTCTTCATCTTCATGATAACGGACACCCAGTTCGAACGAGTGACTTGCTGCACCCAGTTCTGCTTGCCAATCCAGGGCGAATTGTACGCCGCGAGAATAGTATTCTCTGGCATTCGAACGCAGCTGAATACTTCCAGGTGTAGTGTTGCCAGTGCCATCAAGAATGCCTTGCAACTCGGCGGCTGATGCACCGTCTACGCCATTGCCATTATTGACGGCAGACACAACGTTAGACCAACTAGTACGCGAAAACTCTTGCGCGTTCGCACTGCCATCCAGATCTATGCCTTCAGTTTTAAACCAGTTCCGCTCATGCTCATTGTTGTAGGCGGTCGCAGATAATGATATTGCTTCGCTGAATTCGTATTGGTATCGCAGAATAAACTGCTCGTGCTCAGTGTGAATGTTATCCAGCTCCGAGATACCATAACGACGGTAAGCGTCATCATCGAAATCCGCATCGGTCAAGCCGAGGTAACTTTGATTAGAGTCTTGTTCAGCGAATTGCATTTTCAGCTCAATGCTGTGCGCTGAGTCACTGGGAGCAAAACCAAGTTTTACAGTGAAGTCGCTGACATCCAGACCTGCGTCCCGGTCACTACGATCAATATTCTGGAAACCGTCAGACTGCCATTGATGTGCCTCCAGCAACCAGCCAAAACCGTTATCTGAACGCCCACCCACCGTACCATGAGCTCTGTAGGTAGCGTCTTGCCCCGCTTCCAGCATCAGGTTTCCACCGAACTCAGATGGTATTGGGGTTGAGACCATATTCAAAGCACCACCTATTGTGTATGGGCCTTGCGTGATGGCTGACGGACCTTTCACCACCTCGAGGGCACTCATACGTCCCATGGTTGGGAAGTAATAGGCGGATGGCGCAGAGTAAGGTGCAGGGGCAATTAGAATATTGTCTTCAAGCAAAGTGATGCGCCCACTTCGCTCTGTGGCCACGCCGCGTATGCTGATGTTAGGTCGCAGCCCGTAACCGTCTTCAATTTGTATAGATACACCAGGCACCTCACGAGCAATGCGCTGTATATCGGCGTACGCAAATTCCTTTAAGTCTTCCGGTCCAATAAAGTGCGCTGACCCGGTGATCAACTGCGACTGACGCTTGTCGCCAACAATAGTAACTTCTTCATAACCGCTTGCCGCAGACCCGGCTTCATCAGCAACATCACTTTCCGCCATAGCCGCACAGGGGCTAATAAACACCACTGCGCTGATCATTGTTTTGATAGCTCTTTTCATTGCGGACTGCTCTTGGAAGTGTTCACCGTAAACCTGAGAACACTCGCCATTGAAGGCACATTGTTTCGACTGATGAGAATCTTAGCCCAGCCCAAAACTAAATGCAAATCATTCTCATTTGCATTTTATTAATGTCGCCGTATACATTTGCCCCGGAGCGTCTTACCATTTGCGACCGACAAAATGTAACCACCTAGTGCCGCCTCACTCTCCAACCTAAGGAAGCCTAAATGTCCAGAAGCGTACTCATTAACATCCACCTTTATCTTGCTGCAGTGCTCGCCCCCATTGTCTTGATGCTGGCGTTTTCCGGTGGCTTGTATTTATTAGGCGTGAAAGGCAGCGTAGAAGAAACGGATGTGCAAATTCCAGCCGACACCCAGCTGGATTTCAACTCGACGACCCTGCAGTCTGATGTGCAAACTTTGCTGGGCAACGCTGGCGTTTCGCATGACTTTGAATACATCAAGAACAGAGGAACAGCACTGTTCACCCGCCCTACTTCCCGCGAGCACTATCAGATCACCAGCACTGAAGGCGGGCTTACATTGACCCGACTTACACCCGATCTTCAGGCCGGTTTGATCGAGTTGCACAAGGGTCATGGACCACTCGCGTTCAAGACCTTGCAGAAGTTCACCGCCGCCGGCTTGATTATCGTTCTGTTGAGCGGTGTCTGGCTTGGTCTATCTTCTCCACGCCTGCGAAAGCCAACGTTGATTAGCAGCGGCGTAGGTCTAGCGCTCTTTGTGGTGCTGGGCTTCCTCTGAAGTTGAGTACTTTTTCTCGGAAAAAAACTGGAGTAAGTCATGCGGCGGTTTGAACATCTAAACAAAGACATCATGCAGCACATTGTGCCGAATCCTGGTAAGCGCAAGCTGTTGCCAGAGTTAAGCGCCAAGGCACAGGTAGCGCTTATGTGCCGAATGTGTTTTCGGGAAGGCTGGAACGATCACATTGCGGGTCACATTACATTGCGGCTCGAAAACGGCAATATTCTGACCAACCCCTGGGAGTTAGCATGGGATGAACTGACCGCTGGCGATATTGTGACGCTGGATGCCGACGGCAATAACCTCGACAGTGACTGGAACGTAACCCCTGCGATCGGATTGCATCTTCAATTGCACAAAATGCGAGAGGATGCTCACGTGGTCATGCACAACCATCCTGAATGGAGTGGCAAGTGGGCGTGCTTACAACGTGTGCCTCCGATATACGATCAATCAAGTGCTTATGTGCAAGGTGAGCTGCCGGTTTTCGACGAATACCAAGGTACTTTCGACAGCGACGACAAAACCCTGGCCGCTGCCACAGCGCTTGGTGATGCAAGCTGGGCATTGCTGGCAAACCACGGCGCACTAGTGGTTGGCAAAAATCTGCGTCAAGCGCATTTGCGGCTTATCACGCTGGAATGGCGCAGCCGCCGAGCCTATGAGATCGAATTGCTCGGCGGAGCCGAGCCTTTACCGGCCGCACTAATACCCGAGACAGCCCGGGCCGATGACAATGGGTTCCCGTTTTTGTGGGAAGCAATGGCACGCCGAGAGATCAGAAAAGACCCTTCGGTGTTAGAAGATTGAGACTTCCCCCATTTAGCTGCCAGAAGAACTGCGCTTCAGCATTGACTTGGATGCAACGCTCAAATATAGTACGCGGCCTTCGTTGATTGCGTTTTCAGCAATCTTTTCACGCACCCGTAGCTCAGTTGGATTAGAGTATCGGTCTACGAAACCGAGGGTCGCAGGTTCGAATCCTGCCGGGTGCGCCATTTCATTTTTTTTAGAAAATATTCGGATACAAAAAAAGGGTCAGAGCAATAGCTCTGACCCTTTTTTTGTTTTTGATCTGGCGGAGAGGGAGGGATTCGAACCCTCGATGGGAGTTAAAGCCCATACGCCCTTAGCAGGGGAGCGCCTTCGACCACTCGGCCACCTCTCCAAAATCGGGGCGCATCATACCACAAAGGATTCAAGGTGGTAGATGCTGATAAAAACGTTTAAGACAGAGGTTTAGGAATTTGGCGTGTCGCGCTTTTCCTTCTGAATTCTTTGGTAGATTTCTTCGCGATGCACGGCAACTTCTTTTGGTGCATTTACACCTAGACGTACCTGATTACCTTTGACGCCCAACACGGTTACCGTGACGTCGTCGCCAACCATCAGTGTTTCACCAATTCGCCGAGTAAGAATCAGCATATATATTCTCCAGACCTAAGTTCTTATTTTCGCATAATTTTACGATTAGTGCGCCAGCCATGGACACAATTTAGACAAAAAGTGACGATAATAGTGCCACAGTTCAGCCCTGTTCTAACTCAAACGCATCGTGCAAGGCACGAACGGCAAGTTCCAGAAACTTCTCGTCGATTACTACCGACACCTTGATTTCAGACGTGGTAATCAACTGAATATTCACATTATGTTGCGCAAGTGCGCTGAACATCTTGCTGGCCACACCAGCGTGTGACCTCATGCCTACGCCAACGATAGACAGCTTGGCAATTTTGTCATCCGAGCGCACTTCGCTGGCACCCAAACTCTCTGCCGTATTTTGCAATATCTCGGCAGCGCGAGCCATATCATTTCTGTTGACCGTGAACGTAAGGTCGGTCGAATTGTCTTCCGCGACGTTTTGAACGATCACGTCGACTTCGATGTTCGCATCACTTATCGGACCCAGAATTCGGAAAGCAACCCCGGGCGTGTCGGGAATACCCGCCACCGTGAGTTTGGCTTCGTCTCGGGTGAATGCAATGCCTGAAATTACTGGTGCTTCCACGTCTTTATGATCCTCAAGCGTTATTAAGGTGCCCGGGCCATCATCAAAACTTGATAGCACACGCAGCGGAACTGAATACTTTCCTGCAAACTCTACCGCTCGAATCTGCAACACCTTTGAACCCAGGCTGGCCATTTCGAGCATTTCTTCAAACGTGATTTTGCTCAGCCGTCTTGCGCTTTTGACCACCCGCGGATCGGTAGTGTACACGCCATCCACATCGGTATAGATCTGGCACTCTTGTGCTTTCAAAGCCGCTGCCAGTGCCACCGCGGTGGTGTCAGACCCGCCGCGCCCCAGTGTGGTTATGTTGTTGTTTTCATCAACGCCCTGAAACCCGGCGACTACTACCACGTTGCCACGACCAAGGTCTGCGTGAATGCGCTCATGGTCAATGCTTTTGATTCGGGCTTTGGTATGCGCACTGTCGGTCAAAACCCTGACCTGTGAACCGGTATAGGAAACTGCTGGGCAATCTCTGGTGTGCAAAGCCATGCTTAATAATGCCGTGGTCACCTGCTCGCCGGTTGATAACAACACATCGAGCTCACGGCCAGTGGGCTGCGATTGGCATTGCTCAGCGAGTGATATCAGCCGATTGGTCTCACCGCTCATGGCCGATACGACCACCACCACATCATTGCCCTCGGCGCGCCACCGAGCCACACGGTCAGCCACCGCCTGGATTCGTTCTACCGAACCGACCGATGTTCCGCCGTATTTTTGGACGATTAAAGGCACTATTTATTCACGCAATATCGCGGGAAGTCCGCGCAAAAGGGGCGCAATTAAACACCAAATCGAGCGTAAATTGAAGTGTCATCGATGAGCGCCGTCAGGCACGCTGAGCCACCCAATCCTTAACAGCCTGCAATGCATCAGTCAGACCCGACGGGTCGCTACCCGCCCCTTGCGCCATATCATCCCGACCGCCACCTTTGCCACCGACCAGGGGGGCAACATCACGCATGATAGAGCCCGCCGGATACTGTCCGGAAAGGTCTTTGGTTACACCACAAATCAGTGCCAATCGGCCGTTTTGCTCACTGGCGAGAAATATGACAGCGTTGCCCAATTTGTCTTTCAGCTGATCAAGGGTGCCGCGCAGTGCTTTCGCGTCAACCCCGGGTACCGAGACCGCAAGCACAGGCACATCTGAAATATTCTCCACTTGCTGGCTAAGGTCAGAGCCTGCAGAGCTGGCCACCTTCAATTTCAACTGGTCCAGTTGCTTGTGTAACTGCTTTTGCTCCGACAGCAATTGCCGGGCACGTTCTTCCAAATGACCGGCGTCGGTCTTTAGGACCTCGGCCAAGGCTTCCACTTGCTGTTCAGCCGCTCGCAGCCGAACAAACGCTCGCTCACCTGTGACGGCCTCGATTCGTCGAACGCCCGCTGAAATGCCTGATTCCGATGTGAGACGCAAGAGGCCGATATCCCCGGTGCGGCTAACATGCGTGCCGCCGCATAGCTCAACCGAATAGTTGCCACCCATGGTCAGCACCCTGACCTGTTCACCGTATTTCTCACCAAACAGCGCCATCGCGCCTTTTTCCATCGCCTGATCAATTGGCATCAGCTCGGTCTGCACCGGACTATTGTTGCGAATCTCACGGTTCACTTCATCTTCAATGCGCTGCAAAACCTCAGCGCTCAATGCTGTGTTATTGGAAAAATCAAAACGCAATCGATCAGCATCTACCAGCGATCCCTTCTGCGTAACATGATCACCCAAAGCATTACGTAAGGCCGCGTGCAATAAGTGGGTAGCGGAGTGATTTCTTGCGGTCGCCTCTCTTTGATGTCGATCAACAACAGCGTTAAATGCCTTACCTACAGCAAGCGTTCCTTCTAGCAGCTCGCCATGATGAGCATGATGCGCGCCCAGCTTACTCGTATTTGTAACCCGAAACTTCAAACCCTCCGATTGCAGAAGCCCAGTATCACCAACCTGCCCTCCGCTTTCAGCATAAAACGGCGTAGCGTCCAGAATCAGTATTGCCTGTTCACCAGCTTGCAACTGTTCGACTTTGTCGCCACCGGCAACGATCGCGGTAACGCTGACGGTCTGCTCAAGCAGCTCATAACCGGTAAATTCAGTTTCGCCATCCAATTGCAAGCCGGATGCATAGTCAACGCTAAACTGGCCGGCGGCTTTGGCCATTGAACGCTGCTTTTCCATGCAGGCTTCAAAACCGATCATATCTATTGTGAGATTTCGCTCGCGAGCAATATCGGCTGTTAGGTCTACTGGGAAGCCGAAGGTGTCGTATAAACGAAACGCGGTTTCGCCGCTGATCACGGTGCCAGACAAAGCATTAAGGTCCTGTTCAAGAATTCGCATGCCTTGATCCAGGGTTTTTGCAAACTGAGTCTCTTCAGCTTCCAAAACTGAACTAATATGCGATTCTTGCTCGGCAAGCTCTGGATAAGCCGCACCCATTTGCTCAACTAATGCAGGCACTAACTTGTGAAAGAAAGCGCCGCTGGCACCTAGTTTATTGCCGTGCCTGACGGCGCGGCGAAGAATTCTTCGCAATACATAACCGCGCCCCTCATTACTTGGCACCACGTCATCAAGCACCATAAACGCACAGGAGCGTATGTGGTCCGCTACCACCTTTAAGGAGTTATGAGTTTTATCTTGCACACCACAAACTTCAGCCACCGCGGCAAGCAAAGCCTGAAAAAGGTCGATGTCATAATTACTGTGTACGTGCTGCATTACGGCTGCAATGCGCTCAAGCCCCATGCCTGTATCAACTGATGGCTTTGGCAATGGGCTCATGCTGCCGTCGGCGGCACGATTGAATTGCATAAACACCAGATTCCAGATTTCTATATACCGGTCACCGTCTTCGTCAGGGCTTCCTGGTGGTCCACCTGGAACGTCTGGACCATGGTCGTAAAATAGTTCACTGCACGGTCCACACGGGCCAGTATCACCCATGGACCAAAAGTTATCTTTTTCACCCAGACGAGAAAAACGCTCTGGGCTTACGCCCATTTCTTTTAGCCAAATGTCTTCGGCTTCCTGGTCATCCTTATAAACTGTGACCCAAAGCTTCTCTTCGGGCAGACCCAGTGTTTCAGTAAGAAACTGCCACGCAAATTGAATGGCCTCGCGTTTGAAGTAGTCGCCAAAGCTGAAGTTACCCAGCATCTCGAAAAATGTATGGTGGCGTGCGGTGTAACCTACGTTCTCAAGATCGTTGTGCTTGCCGCCGGCACGCACGCAACGTTGAGATGTGGTGGCGCGGCTATAGCTACGTGGGTCAGTGCCTAAAAACACGTCTTTAAATTGAACCATTCCCGCATTGGTAAACAGCAGCGTGGGGTCATTGCCTGGCACCAGCGAGCTGCTAGCAACACGTTGGTGGCCATGCTCTTCAAAATAGCTAAGGAAAGCTTCGCGTATATCTGCGCTGTTCATACCAATACCGTCAATATCACTTTGCAAGTTTCTCATCGGCGCTTAGAACACGTGCCTCTTCTTCCAGCATCACTGGAATGCCGTCACGCACAGGATAGGCTAGCCCGCTAGCCTTACAGACCAACTCTTGATTTTCACGGTCGTAGCTCAGTGGCGCTTTGCTCACTGGGCAAACCAGAATACTTAACAACTTCTTGTCCAGCATGACTTCCTCTCGACATACAAATCTAAATTAAAATGGCCCGGAGTTGAACGAAACTAACGTAAGCGTCTAGTCCGGCTTTGACTGAATCATAGGCGGAACTAACAATTCCGGATCAACCCTCGCATCGCGCCAGTTCATGCGCCAATCAAGATGCGGGCCGGTCGCACGACCTGTTGCCCCTACTTCTGCAACAATCTCACCACCCATCAGTTGCTGACCCGGCTCAACCAGAATTTTGCTCAAATGCAAGAAGGAAGAACTGAGCCCGTGACCATGATCAATAATCAGGGTGCCGCCGGAGTAAAACATATTGTCGTGCGCTAGCCTGACGGTGCCGGCTGCAGGTGCTCTCACTTTAGCGCCAACTGGTGCAGCAACATCAACACCATAATGCGGCCGGCCGGGGACGCCATTATAGACACGCTGGCTGCCATATACACCTGTGATTGGGCCCTTTATTGGCCATACAAACGGTTGCAGGAAGCTTTCCTGGTCGGATCTTTGCGCACGGGCCTCACGCACGAGGGTGCTCTCTTTGCGGATTCTGCTTAAATCATCCGGGTTCGGGTTCATGATCTTCCGCGCAATGCCCTCAACACGCTGTATTCGATAGTCTCTTGCCCGCACTGTATAGCGATGTTCGCTTCGCTGCCCATCGCGACCAATCACGCTTAAAGTCACCTCGTCACCATGATCTCGATCCAAGCCCACAATAAAACGTCGGTCTGCGCTCAGGGGCAATAGTTGCTCGCCCAGATACACCGCCTGTTCGTCATCTGACAGTTGCCCTAGCAGCACAGCACCCTGCTGCACTTTCGTCACCATTTCCAGGCTAGAAGTCGACACTGACGTAACTAACAGTGCCGTGAGGACCACCGCACGTGGTAATAAATCGATGATCAGGCGCATACTCTTTCCCTCATTCTGAAGTTGCTATTTTACCGCCGATGCAACCCTGTCTGGCGCGCACCACCTAGCTATAATATTCACATGGGACGATATCGAAAACCGATGCCGCGTGGCTCGGCGTACATAACTGCAGCGGGTGACAAGGCTCTGCGAACCGAGCTGCACCAACTTTGGAAAGTAGAACGACCCGTGGTGACTGCAGCCGTATCGGAAGCGGCTAAGCAAGGTGATCGTTCTGAGAACGGCGACTATATATATGGGAAGCGTCGTCTTGCAGAGATTGATCGAAGGGTACGCTTTCTCGGCAAGCGGCTTGACGAGGTGCAAGTAGTTGACCGGGCACCAGATGATCAAAGCAAGATTTTCTTTGGTGCGTGGGTCACGCTGGAAACCGATTCCGGTGAGGAAAAGGTACTGCGCATTGTTGGCCCGGATGAGTTTGATCTCACACAAGGCTATCTCAGTATGGATTCGCCGCTAGCAAAAGCACTGATTGGCAAACGTATTGATGACGAGGTGTCAGTGAAAGTTGGCGAGCACACACACGATTATTGCGTGCTCGCCATTCACTACGAGACCTAAGTTGCTAGGACTCCAGCTGGGCTTTGGCCTAATTAGGCTTGATCACCAGGTCAATTCGACGATTTCTGGCTCGCCCTTCTTGCGACTCATTATTCGCAATTGGCTTACCTTCACCGTAGCCATAGGCATTCACGTTAACCGGGTTAAGCTGCTGCATGTTTGCCAGCAAGTAGGCTCTTACCGATTCGGCACGCTCTTGCGACAATACTAGATTGGCGTCATCGCCGCCAAAAGAGTCGGTGTGGCCTTCAATATCAATTGCACTCTGCGGGAAAATGTTGACCGCTTGCTGCACTTTGCTCAATAGAGAGAAAGCATCTGAATTGATCACTGCTTTACCGCTATCAAAAGATAAGCCAATAAGCCGCAATGTAATGTTGTCGCCCTGGCGAGAAACACGCGCTTCGCCCGGCGCAAACAATTGCTCGATGTTGGCAAATTGAGCACGACGTGCATCCTGACGCTTGATTTGCTCAGCAAGATCAGCACCTTCTGCTGCTTTGCCTTGCAACAACACAATCTGCTGGTCCTTGTCATTGAGCTGCAGACCAAGGTCTCTGATTTCGTCTTTTAGATACTGTATTGCAGTGAGAATGTCTTCGGTAGGCTTGGAATAGCCATTCGATTGGTCAATCACAATATCCAGTTCACCCGCCATTTGGCGAAATGGCTGCTCCCATTCAAGCAGCAAGTCTTCTACTGTTTTGTCGTCATCATCTATGGCTTCGGCTTCTTTGCCTATGTAGCGCGCATGACGTGCTTCATAGTCCGAATCACGAGCAAGGCTTCTGGGACGATCGCTGTCATAGCGGTCGGTGCTGAGCGATGACGAAGCTTCCGTCAACAATTGCTCAGCTTTGGCCACTGTTTTCGGCGCATAGCGATCAACACGATCGTCTTTTGCCGCAACGATCAACTTCGCGGTATCTGCGAGATAGTTAGTCTTGATAGCGGCAAGTTCAATGGCGCGATACAACTCGATAGAATCGCCTAGTCGAGACTCTGCGGATTTAATATTACCGCGCTCCAAAATAGAGGCTGCCTTGCGAAAATGCGACTCAGCTTTGCCCCAGGCTTTTGGGTTAATTTCATTGCCTTTAACGGCCAATGCGTCATCGCGAGCGGCCATGCCCTTCTTCAACGTCAACTCAGCCTGCGCTGATTTGCCTTCTAATGAGCCCAGCGCTTCGCTAGCTTCCGCTAGATCATCTTCAACGGATTTCAGCGTTTTGCCTTTCTCAAGCTTTTCTTTTGCTCGCTGATAATACTTCTCGGCGCGATCGTAGCTGTCGGGAACCATCACATTCATTCTTGCGGTGGCAGCGGCATTCAGGCGTTTGAGCACAGGGTCTAATAACGTAGACTGTATAGCCGCATCGGCAGCCCATGCGGACGCGCTGATAAACACCGCGGAGAGCAATACGGCCGCCGTACTCATGCCGTGACGTTTTTGTTCATTGATCATACAAATCTCCATCATCAAGAAGTTACCTTAGCTGAACCTGCTACCAGCGCCAGTTACGGTGTTCAGACTGCAAGACTATGCCAATCAATGGGCCGAATCAATGCGGTTTACAATTGGAGACATTTTAAAGCGCAAAAATGCCGCTGTGCCGATTGTATGCAAAGCAGCTACACTGGCACCCTCATCGAAACTGGCTATAAGACGTGTAATGGCAATAGGTACCTGGGACCCAAACCAGAACAAGCAGCAAGACAAGGACCTACTTAGCAACGAGTTCCTTGAGCGCGCGATTAAGGCTAGCGCGGATAACCGACTTGAACACCTTGAGCAGGATTTTGATTCTGCTGAACAAAGGGAATTGTCGGCCGTCATGCACCAAACTGAGGAGCAGTGGTTGCTGGCAGTGAACTCGTTTAGCAGTGAAAACATACATCATTTGATGCGATTTCTAACAGTTGCTGAAATGACGTTCGCTGATTGGGAAGTTGGTGCCAAGTCGCCCGTAATCTGGCTGAACAAGTGCCTGAAAACTCGCGGTGATGCGCTGAACAGAGAACAGGTTTTGTGGATAAAATCGAATACCAGAAACAGGTATTTACCAAATGGCGCGGTTTTACTCTGAGTTCAGTGCTCAGACATTACGCGCAGTTGCTACTTTAAGAGCACTGCTTGCCTGGACTAGAGCGGCGTTTGATACTGCTTTTTCCACTCGCTATACGGCATGCCATAAACAATTTCTCTAGCTTGCTCGTAATCGACATGCTGTGCGCTTTCTTCGGCTGCATCCATATACCATTTAGCCAGGCAGTTTCGACAAAACCCGGCCAGATTCATAATGTCGATGTTTTGCACATCGGTGCGCTCGTCCAAATGTTCTAGCAGACGACGAAACACCATTGCTTCAATTTCCTGCTGCTGTTTTTCATCCATTGTCTGACGCATCCAATAAAAACGGTTTGCAGCGCACGCTGAAAGATCAGCAAGTTGACGGCGCAAGCCCCAAGCGAATTCTCAAAAGATTAACCGTGATGGGGCCGCTTACTCCCATCGCTTGATGGTATTCTATGTGGATAGAAACCGTCAGCCGAGGGCGTATTGCGGCACTTTTGCACTTTCAACCGCTGCGCTGCGCCCTTTTTTGCAACGCCCGTCCGTACAGCAACACACTATGACAAGCGACAATAAACTCATCGATCTGGAGACACGGATCAGTTTTCAGGAAGACATGCTGCAATCTCTGAATACCTTGTGCTACGAGCAGGAACGTCGCCTGACACTTTTGGAACGGCAGAATAAAGAACTTATTGATCATGTTCGCGATTTACTGGGTGAGCAGTCTGGTGGCGAAAGCGCTGAACAACAGCGCCCTCCCCACTTCTAGCAAATGCGCCTTCATGTCTGATAAGAACCGTCTGGTGTACTCAAGTGACCGCGGCAGAATATGCCCGGAGTGCCTGCGTGCGGTTGCAGAATGCAAATGTGGGCGCTCAAAGAAAAACGCAGCACAAGGTGGCAAGGCATCGCAGTTTATCTATATCCGTCGTGAAACGAAGGGGCGAAAAGGCGCTGGTGTGACCCTGATTGATGGCCTGCCTCTGCGGGAAGACGAACTTAAAACGCTCGCAAAAACGCTGAAGAAAAAGTGTGGTGTGGGTGGTTCAGTCAAACAAGGCGTGATTGAGATTCAGGGCGATCAACGAGCAGTGGTCAAAGTTGCGCTGGAAAAGAACGGTTTTAAGGTGAAACTGGCAGGCGGGTAAGCCCCACCCTGAAACAGATTCAGAGCGGGATTTAGCCCACAAGTTTTATGCACTAAGTGCGGGGATACGCAGCACC
>JBGCDE010000082.1:0-18476 GCA_045105115.1 Pseudomonadales bacterium
AAGGCTTCACGCATGCGGTTTTCGACGGCGCGCTGGTTGCGTTTTTCATTCATGTCGATGAAATCGATAACCACCAGACCGCCGATATCACGCAATCTAAGCTGTCGGCCAATTTCATCGGCGGCTTCCAGATTGGTGCGCGTAGCGGTATCTTCTATATTCTTGCCTTTGGTTGCACGCGCTGAGTTGATATCAATGGCGACCATCGCTTCCGTGGGGTCAATCACAATTGAACCGCCAGAGGGTAGGGTCACTTCCCGCTCGTAGGCGGACTGAATTTGGCTCTCAATTTGATAGCGATTGAATAGCGGCACACTGTCTTGGTAAAGCTTAAGTTTCGATTCGTTATGCGGCATGATTTGACCAACGAACTCAGAGGCTTCTTCAAAGGCGTCTTGCGCATCAATAAGGATTTCACCGATGTCAGGGCGCAGATAATCTCTGATAGCTCTGATGATGACATTGCCTTCTGGGTATATCAGGAAGGGTGCTGAGCGTTGTTCGGCGACTTCTGAAATGGCTTCCCAAACGGCGCACAGGTAATCCTGGTCCCATTTGAGTTCCTCACTATTACGCCCAACGCCCGCCGTTCGTACGATAACGCCCATACCCTTGGGTGTATCAAGCGAATCCAGCACAGCTTTTAGATCTGAGCGTTCATCGCCCTCAACGCGTCGGGATATACCGCCTGCCCGCGGATTGTTCGGCATCAACACCATGTATCGACCAGCAAGGCTTATAAAGGTCGTTAATGCAGCCCCTTTATTACCACGCTCTTCTTTATCGACTTGAACAATTACCTCGGTGCCTTCTTTAACAACATCCTTGATCGAAAAACGACCTTCAACGTCTGAGGGCTTGCGGTAAAAATACTGCTTGGATATTTCTTTGAGTGGCAAAAAGCCGTGGCGTTCTGCGCCAAAATCAACAAATGCGGCTTCCAGGCTGGGTTCTACCCGCGTGATTTTGCCTTTGTAAATGTTGGACTTCTTTTGGACTCGGGTTCTGTTTTCTATGTCCAGATCAAATAGCTTCTGGCCATCGACCATTGCAACTCGCAACTCTTCAGGTTGGGTTGCGTTGATTAACATGCGTTTCATAGGTTTGCTTCCATGGTGTCTTGACCGACATCAGCGATGGAAAGCAGAGTGAGACTGTGTGCAAAAACCGGAAATCAATGACGCCAATAGATACTCAATGTACCAATCAACACCAAACCAAGCATTCGCTTGTCGTTCATATACGCTATTTCGAGCATTCTCTCAGAAATAGTTCTTTTTTATCAGAAGCTTACAGCTTGAACTTAATCTAAACCAATCAGCTTGCTAATGGGCCCGGAGCAGCGCCTGCCAGCCATTTTCTCGGCAGGTTCATCTGTTGCATGCTCGCGGGCTAATATACGTTCAATCGTTTGTCGTGAGTCTCATCACTACTGCCCAGGCCGGGTGCATGAGTGATCTTCACTCTTCATTCGCCCTGAGAATTTCGTCAAGGGCGTGCACTGGCTAGTCGGCGGTTATAAATAGCGGCGTGTCGCAAGGTTCATTATCATGTGCCGTTATTCTCGCGGCGCCTTGCGAGTCGTGCTCGCTTCTTTCAACCCTTCGGGAGATAATAGCGTTCTATCTCTTGGGTCTAGCTTGCACTATAGCAGCTAACGTCTTGCCGCTCAATCGCAGGGGCCGCGGACTGGCTGGTAATTGTGGCACCCAGAGGGCAGGTTTTGTGCGCCGAAAGAGCGGTGTACAGACAATTCGCGCGAAACAAAAGTGAGCTATTGATTGGAAAATATACAAGTTCGGTACGTCAGTATTGATGACTCGCAAGCGGGCCAGCGTCTGGACAACTTCCTGTTCACTGAGCTGAAGTCGATTCCCAAATCTCGTGTTTATCGAATGCTGCGCTCTGGCGAGGTGCGTGTTAATAAACGAAGAGCGAAGCAGACCTATCGTTTGCTTGAGGGAGACAACATACGAATTCCGCCAGTACGTGTTCCCAGTGACCCTAATGAGAAACGCCCGCTGTTTGTCAGTGAAGCTTTGGCTGAGAATCTTAAGGCCGCAATCATATTAGAAACTGATGATTTGCTGGTGATCAATAAACCGGCGGGGCTGGCTGTGCACGGCGGCAGTGGCATAACCTTGGGCTTGATAGAAGCCATGCGCGTGCTGCGTCCGGAATGCCGCCGCATGGAGTTGGTGCACAGGCTTGATCGTGACACCTCAGGTTGCCTGATGATTGCCAAGAATCGAAAAACCCTGGTTGATCTGCATCAGCAATTACAAAATAAGACACTCAGCAAACGTTATCTAGCACTGGTGTTCGGGCGTTGGCCCAAGTCGCTGCGACGTGTGGACGCGCCTTTGCAAAAAAATGAGCTTAGCTCGGGTGAGCGCATGGTCAAAGTTAGCCAGGATGGAAAGGCTTCATCTACTTTGTTTAAGGTGCTCGAATGGTTTGATGGCGTCAGTCTTGTAGAGGCCAGTCCAGTGACCGGTCGAACGCACCAGATTCGAGTGCATGCAGCCTTTAAGGGGCATGCAATTGCGGGTGACGCAAAATACGCTGCTGATGCTGCTAACAAAGAAGCCAGGCAGCGAGGCTTGCAGCGCTTATTCCTGCACGCCAGTGAGTTGCGCTTAACAGTGGCGGGCGAGCCACTGACGGTCAAGGCAGAGCTAGATGATAGCTTAAAAATGTTTCTAGATAAAATACGTAAGTAATTGTTTATGCTTGTTATATTTGATTGGGACGGTACTCTAATTGACTCGGCAGACAAGATAGTTGCTGCTATGCAGGCCGCCATGAGCGATGCTGATCTAGTGGTTCGCGGCTCTGCAGACATTCGCCAAATTATCGGGCTTGGGATGCATGAAGCTACTGCTGAGTTGTATCCCGATGCGTCGAATGAGCAGAAATCGCTGCTTCAGCAGCATTACGCCAGGCATTTCGTTCAGCGTGACGCCGTTCCCTGTGAGTTTTTTCCGGGCAGCATGGAGTTTGTGAGCGAGCTGAGAAGACTAGGGCACCAGACTGCCGTCGCTACGGGAAAGAGTCGCCGAGGCCTGGATCGTGTGTTTGCTGCTACTGGTCGCGGCAAGTTGTTCGATACCAGTCGCTGCGCGGATGAGACACGTTCCAAGCCGCACCCTCAAATGCTGTTTGAGCTACTTGATGAAACCGGTACTTCAGCTGCGGACGCAATAATGATCGGTGACACAGAATATGACCTGGCAATGGCAGTGAGCGCTGGAGTGGCCGCGGTTGGGGTAAGCTTTGGTGTGCACTCCGTTATGCGTTTACAGGCGGCGGGCGCGCAATTTATCGCCAATTCATACACTGAGTTAGCGCAATGGTTTACAGATCACACTGCGGCGCGCTGAACGGCAATTCGCACCATGTTATCTGTTGTAGACTGAAGCCTGAGTACATACAAAGAGCCGGACAACAATGAATATGGAATCAAACGAGTCAGTGTCGGAAAAAGGCGCGCTGGACGTATTGGAAAATGTGGTGCAAAGCTCACTGAACGAGCAGCGTAAGTCACGTCGCTGGGGCATTTTCTTCAAGCTGCTGACATTCGCCTATCTTGCCGTTTTATTGGGCGTGTTTCTGTATAGAGGAGTGGGCGGGGAGGTTAGCGATACGCACATTGGTGTCGTGGAAATCAAAGGTGTGATTGCTGCCGATGAAATGGCTAATGCGAATGCGGTAGCCGGTAGTTTGAGGCGTGCCTTCGAAAACGAGGCCTGTGAGGGCGTTATTCTGGCGATTAACAGCCCTGGCGGAAGCCCTGTGCAAAGTGGTCAGATTTACGATGAGATAAAACGCTTGCGAGCGCTCCACCCTGAGAAAAAAGTGTATGCCGCGATTGCTGAGCTGGGTGCGTCTGGCGCGTATTATATTGCTGCAGCTGCAGATGAGATATACGCCGACAAGGCCAGCTTGGTTGGTTCAATTGGTGTTGTTGGTTCCAGCTTTGGATTTGTTGATACCATGGAAAAATTAGGCGTTGAGCGTAGGCTGTACACGGCCGGTGATCATAAGGGGTTTCTGGACCCTTTCTTGCCAGAAAATGAGGAAGAGAAGGAATTCTGGCAAAGTGTTTTGAAAGTCACCCACAAACAATTTGTTGGTGTAGTAAAAGAAGGACGTGGCGACCGTCTAGGTGACCATCCTGATTTATTTTCCGGCTTGATTTGGTCCGGAGAGCAAGCGTTGGAGCTGGGGTTGATTGATGGTTTGGGCAGCGCCGGCTTCGTCGCCAGAGAGCTGTTTGAGCAAGACAATATTGTAGATTACACGTTGAAACCTGACCCAATTGAGCAAGCGCTTGGGCGTTTAGGGGTAGCTATCGGGGAAGGAATAGTTGGCCAGCAGCTTGAATTTCAGGTGCCGGTGCTGCGCTAATCCCTTGAGATTTGGGGATTTTTTGCATTCCGTTTGACACTTTCTGAGCGACTCCCTATCATGGCGCGCCCTTGACGCCGGTTGGCTTGGAAATGCAGTCACAAAGAGACTTGCCCGGCGAAGTGTCCATCGCCAGGCTGCTTGCAGCCGAAGCTCAGTTAGAAGGGCGCTTAGCGATAAGACAGCTGAAGCGCTTGCTTGACTTGCTGGCGAGCGATGAAGGTGATGCGAATGTTGACCTTCAGTTCATTAGAGATGATGAAGGGCGCCGATTAATCAAGGGCAGTGTGAGTGCTTCGATGGATGTGTATTGCCAGCGATGCCTGGACCCAATGACGCTCACGTTGAAGCAAGGAATAGCGCTTGCACTGGTGGCAGGTGAAGATACGGCAAAGCAATTGCCAGAAGAATTAGAGCCATTGATTGTCGTTGACGACACTGTGGATCTACACGCTTTGGTAGAAGATGAATTATTGTTGGCGTTGCCAATCGTAAGTCTGCACGAGCAGAGTTGCGCAACGCAACGTTATATGAGCGCCGAAGAGCCTGAACAGGAGCCTCGGCAGAAACCCTTTGAAGACTTGGCAGAAATGCTGGGCAAGCATTAACGGAGTACGAGCATGGCTGTACAAAAGAGTAAAGTAACACGTTCACGACGCGGCCAAAGACGCTCGCATGATAGCTTGAATACGGCTGCACTCAGCGTGGACCAGACCACGGGTGAGCGCCATCGCAGGCATCACATTACCGCTGATGGTTTCTATCGCGGCAAGAAAGTCCTGAACATCGGCGACGACGAATAGCCTCTTTTTTGGGCTTAGCCCAGGCACATATTAGCGTTGTAAATTCGGCTCATGCGCCTAGCGATTGATGCCATGGGTGGGGACTTTGGTCCTGGCACCATTGTTCCCGCTGTCTCACAAGTATTGCGTACACACAGCGATATTGATGCTGTTCTTTTCGGCCACCAGCAAATGCTGGACACGGCCTTACCCGACGATTTGCGCTCCCGCATTAAAACTAATGCCGCTGAATCCCTTGACCCTGAGGTTTGTGATGGTAAGCAAGTACTGTTGCGCGGCAGGCAGTCGTCCTTATTTCAAGCTGTTCAAGCAGTAGCAAATGGCGCGGCTGATGCGGTTATTAGTGCTGGTAGCACGGCCGCGTTGATGGTTTCTGGATTGCGATTACTGGGAACGCTTAGCGGCATTCACAGACCCGCAATATGTAAGGTCTTTCAAAGTCGCCGCGGTAACACTTATTTGCTGGATTTGGGCGCAAACGCTGAGTGCACGGCCAGGAATTTGTTTGAGTTCGGTCAGCTTGCAGCATTACTGGCAAAGTTGCAGCACGGCCTGGCTTGTCCAAAAGTCGCATTACTGAGTAATGGCACAGAACCAAGTAAGGGTACGCGTACGCTTCGCGAGGCGGCGCGCCAATTAAGCAATTCGGATCAGCTGGAATACATTGGCTTTCTGGAGCCTGACTCTTTATTTGATGCGACAGCTGACATAGTTGTGTGTGATGGCTTTGTTGGTAATGTTGCGCTTAAGGCGTCTGAGTCGGCCGCTAGAACCGTGATTGACGAAATAAAAACCGGGATTTCAGGTGTTGAGGATCCATTGTTGGATGATCTATTGAGCAACACCATCTCTCAATTCGCCCCAGCCCAACATAATGGCGCATTTTTTCTTGGGCTGAATGGCGTTATCATCAAGAGCCACGGCGCCGCTGACATTAACGGCACTGTAAACAGTTTGCTCAGTGCAAGCGACCTGGTGCGCAATAATTGGCTAGCCAGGCACAAAAATTCTTTTCATATAAACAACGTTTAAGTGTTTTAAGGAACTTAACAGAGATGGTATTAGAAACGCTGGCATTTATTTTCCCGGGTCAAGGGTCACAGTCAGTCGGCATGCTTGCTGAGCTGGCCTCACAAGAACCATTGGTTCAGGAAACTTTTTCCGAAGCCTCCGACGCCCTGGGATTTGATCTTTGGTCGCTTGCCCAGAACGGGCCGGATGAAACGCAAAACCTCACTGAAAATACCCAACCCTTAATTTTGACTGCCAGCGTTGCACTGTGGCGACTGTGGTCTCAGCGCAGTGAGCAGCGTCCTGCGCAGATGGCGGGTCACAGCCTGGGTGAATTTTCAGCCTTGGTTTGTGCCGGTGCGCTGCCATTTGCGGAGACAGTAGATCTGGTTCGCCAGCGCGGTCAGTTTATGCAAACTGCTGTACCTGTGGGCGTTGGCGCAATGGCCGCTATTATTGGTTTGGGAGATGAGCAAATTAATTTGGCCTGTGAGCAGGGCGCTGGTGACGAAGTTGTGTCAGCGGTGAATTACAATTCGCCCGGCCAGGTTGTTATTGCCGGGCATGCGGCTGCGGTGCAGCGAGCGTCGGAACTTTGCAAGGAAGCTGGGGCCAAGCGTGCATTGCCATTGCCGGTGAGTGCACCATTCCATACTTCTTTAATGCAACCCGCAGGAGAACAGCTAGCAAGTGTTCTGCAAGGTATACCTATTAACGCGCCGACCATCCCTGTGATTCATAACGTACATGCGCAAGCAGAGCAGGACGCCGAAAAGATACGGCAGCTTTTGGTTAAGCAAATTAGCAGTCCAGTACCTTGGGTGAGTTGCGTGTCAGCATTGACCGGCAACGGCGCCAAGCATCTGGTTGAGTGTGGCCCGGGCAAAGTGCTTTCAGGGCTAAGCCGACGAATAGATAAAACCATACAGAGTTCGAATCTGCAGGTATCGGATGATTTCGATGGCCTAATCGATGCCTTGGGCGTCTGAAGCCCAAGCTTACAAGTGATAAAAAACGAGACTTTATTATGAGTGAAAAACCACTTGCTGTTGTTACGGGCGCAAGCCGTGGAATTGGCAAAGCGATAGCGCAAACACTTGGCGAACATTATTTTGTGATTGGTACGGCAACTTCTGCCGCGGGTGCAGACAGCATCAGCGAATATCTGGGCCAGCATGGCTTGGAAGGACACGGTTTGCAGCTTGATGTAGCTGACGCAGATTCTATGGCGACTTTCCTAAGTGCTGTGGCCGAAGTGGGCACGCCAGCTGTGTTGGTAAACAACGCAGGAATTACCCGAGACAACTTGTTGTTGCGAATGAAGCAGGACGAATGGGATCAGGTAATTGCGACCAATCTGAGTGCCGTTTTCACATTGAGCAAAGCGTTCCTAAAGGGGATGACCAGAGCTCGAAGTGGCCGAATAATCAATATTTCCTCGGTGGTCGGTTCGATGGGTAACGCCGGTCAAAGCAACTACGCGGCAAGCAAGGCGGCTGTTGCTGGTTTTGCTCGTTCGCTTGCCCGCGAAGTCGGTTCCAGGAACATTACTGTCAATACAGTAGCACCTGGATTTATCGATACGGACATGACTCGTGAGCTGCCAGATGCCCAACGTGAAGCCTTGCTTACGCAAATTCCACTGGGTCGATTAGGCTCTGCAGAGGAAGTAGCCGCTGTTGTTGCTTTCCTTGCTAGCGCAGGCGGGGCATACATAAGTGGCGAAACCCTGCATGTCAATGGCGGAATGTACATGGCTTAAGCGTCACTTAAGCCATTGATTTCATTAAATTTAGCGATATTGTGCATTTATCATTCTGACACTACTTTCAAGTCTCTGTTTTTGTTGTAAAATGCACCCATCAGAACCGATTTGGATCTGGATGATGTGCGATCAGCAATATCAACCATTGAATGGACGAGACTGAGAAATTGTTAATTTATTTAACACCACGCAGCAGGCACAGGAGCCTTTGAAAACATGAGCAGCATTGAACAACGCGTCAAAAAGATAGTTAGCGAACAGCTGGGCGTAAAAGAAGAAGAAATCCAAAACTCGGCGTCTTTCGTTGAAGATCTGGGTGCCGATTCACTGGACACTGTTGAGCTGGTGATGGCGCTTGAAGAGGAATTTGAAACTGAGATTCCAGACGAAGAAGCAGAAACAATTACCACGGTTCAACTGGCGGTGGACTACATCAGTTCACATACATAAACGCACGTTGACTTAATAGAGCCGCTGCCCTTTGGGGTAGCGGCTCTTGTGTTTAAGGGGAAACGACAGGTGGAAGGAAAGCGTGTAGTAGTAACTGGCATGGGCATGGTGTCGCCATTGGCGAACACGGTAGCGGATTCATGGCAGGGCATTATTGAAGGCCGCAGCGGGGTCGCTCCCATCGATTTCTTCGATGCGTCGGCGTTCACCACTCGTTTCACCGCGTCGGTTAAGAATTTCGATATAGACGGGTACTTGACGCCAAAAGACGCGCGGAAAATGGACCCCTTTATTCAATACGGTATGGTTGCCGGCATCCAGGCAATGGATGACTCCGGATTGGAAGTTTCCGAGTCGAACGCGCATCGAGTTGGCTCAGCGATCGGCAGTGGAATTGGTGGGGTCACGTCGATAGAAAAGACCCATGGTATTGTCCAAAATTCAGGGCCTCGCAAAATATCGCCATTTTTTGTGCCCGGCTCAATCACGAATATGATAGCGGGCAACTTGTCGATTCGTTATGGCTTCACTGGACCGAATCTTGCCATTGTTACGGCGTGCACAACCGGTACTCACAACATTGGTATGGGCGCCAGGCTTATTCAGTGGGGCGAGGTTGATGCCATGCTGGTAGGTGGTGCTGAAATGGCCACCACACCGGTTGGTCTCGGTGGCTTTGCAGCAGCTCGCGCACTTTCCACGCGTAACGATTCTCCGGAGCAGGCGAGCCGTCCATGGGATAAAGACCGCGATGGGTTTGTGTTAGGCGATGGTGCGGGTGTAATGCTCATCGAAGAATACGAGCATGCAAAAAAACGTGGCGCAAATATTTATGCCGAGTTGATTGGCTTTGGTATGAGTGGTGATGCCTATCATATGACATCGCCGCCTGAAGACGGTTCTGGTGCTGCGGCGTCAATGCGCAATGCAATCAATAATGCTGGCGTAAATCCAGAGGAAGTGGGTTACATAAATGCCCACGGGACGTCTACGTCAGCTGGCGACCTTGCAGAGTGTCTAGCGGTTAAATCTGTATTGGGCGACGCCGCGAAAAGCGTTGCTGTCAGTTCCACAAAATCAATGATTGGCCACTTGTTGGGAGCAGCCGGATCTGTGGAAGCGATTTTCTCAGTGCTTGCGCTACGAGATTCAATACTTCCCCCAACCATTAATCTGGATAATCCTGATGAGCAATGTGATCTGGATTTTGTGCCTTTAACGGCAAGAGACAAGAACATCGACGTTGCTGTTTCAAATTCGTTTGGATTTGGCGGAACCAACGGCAGCCTGGTGTTTCGCAAAGCGCCTTGAGCGGTTCGCAGGACCGGGCGTGAACACAGTGGATTCATTGCCTTGGATGATCAACGGTGACTACCAGCTATCATTGTCTGTTACAGATCGCGGCTTTCACTATGGCGATGGGTTGTTTGAGACTCTGCGTGTTAATAATCAGGTCGTAGTCAATTACGCTGAGCATTTGCTTAGACTTGATAGTGGCCTCAAGACACTGAATATACCTGCGCCATTGCACATGATCGAAAGTCATCTTGCAAAATACTTGCGTGACAATGCCTTGCCTGCGCTGTCGCGTTTGAAAATAATTGTTAGTCGAGGAGGGCCGGCTGCAGGGTATGTTAGCGAGCCATCGATGCAAGCGACTATTGCTATTGGCGCCGCGCCTTACAAAGATATTGACGATTCAAAAAGACAAGGCGGCATTACGCTTCGTTTCTGCACTATGCGTCTCTCTTCAAATTCTGTTCTAGCAGGAATAAAACACCTTAACCGCTTAGAGCAAGTGCTCGCACGCTCAGAGTGGCAAGACGACAGTATTTTCGAAGGTCTTATGTTTGACGCTGACGATTCGATAGTGGAAGGTACGATGAGTAACTTGTTTCTTGTCGAAAATAGTGTGCTAAAAACACCAAAGCTGGATAACTGCGGAGTTCGTGGCGTAATGCGTGGTGTTATTATTGATTGCATCGCTCCTGAGCTAGGATTGCGTGTAGAAGAATTAACCCTGTCACGAGACAACTTGCGCTTGGCAGATGAAGTATTTATATCAAACAGTTTGATTGGCGCAGTGCCTGTTAGGCAATGTGAAGAATTTTCCTGGTCTCCGGGGCCTGTGTGTTCCAGGATTCAGAATGCTATTGCCCATCGAGAGTATTCAGCGGTGCATTATCAATGAAATGGCTAAAGGGATTGCTCATTATCAGCCTGCTAGCCGCATTGGCATTGTCGATGCTAGCCTATTTGGCCTGGCAGTGGCTGCATGAAAGTCCGTTACATGAAGGCGGCCAGGAACAGCTTGAGCTCACGGTTCAAAGTGGTCAGTCCCTGGGTAGATTGGCGGCCGATCTGTCTGAAGAACAGTGGTTGCGTTACCCGAAAATATGGTTGGCTTACGCTCGATACAAGGGGTTAGCCACTCAAATTCAGGCCGGTCAGTATCAGCTTAACTTTGACATTACGCCAGTGCAGTTGCTCGGTAAACTGGTTGATGGCGACGTACAGCTTAGCCAGCTGCGGGTGATTGAAGGTTCCCGTTACGCGGACATGCAGGATATCGTACAAGCTCATTCCGCCATAGAGCAAACAGTAGCCGATTGGTCTGACGACTCGTTAAAGCAGGCTTTGGGCTTACCGCCGGAGATGGCTCTGGAAGGCTGGTTTTATCCGGACACGATGCTGTTTGCAGAGGGAACTACTGACATTAGCTTGTTAAAAGCCGGATACGCTCGTATGCAGGATGTATTGGCCAGCGAGTGGCAAAAAAAGGCCGAGAACTTGCCTTACGAGACCGCTTACGAAGCCTTGATTATGGCCTCTATTGTTGAAAAGGAAACAGGCCGTGCCAGTGAACGTGCCGAAATTGCTGGTGTGTTTGTTCGGCGATTGAATAAGCGAATGCGCCTGCAGACTGACCCCACGGTAATTTACGGCCTAGGGCCGGATTTCGACGGCAATATTCGCTATCGCCATCTCCGTGAAGATACACCTTACAACACATACACTCGAGCGGGTTTACCGCCTTCGCCCATTGCCCTGCCAGGGCGTGCGGCCATTCATGCAGCCTTGCATCCTGCGGATGGTGAAACACTATTTTTTGTCGCCAAGGGTGATGGCAGTCACTATTTTTCCAAAACGCTTGCAGAGCATGAGAAAGCAGTGCGAGAGTACCAACTCAAGCGCCGAGCGGATTATCGCTCGTCGCCATGAAAGAATTTCTCGTGTCTGGCACCAAGGTCTAAAGATATGATTTCCCCTGGCAAGTTCATCACCGTGGAAGGCGGTGAGGGCGTTGGCAAAACAACGAACATAAGATTCATTCAGGAATTCTTTGAACAGCGTTCTATCGATCTAATTACAACCAGGGAGCCCGGCGGTACGCCATTGGCAGAAGCTATTCGAGACATTTTGCTCGCAAAGTCTCAGGAATCCATGCACGCTACGACGGAATTGTTATTGGTGTTTGCGGCTCGTGCCCAACACCTTGCGGAAGTTGTTAAACCGGCTCTGACGGCAGGGAAGTGGGTGCTTTGCGACCGTTTCACTGACGCCACTTATGCTTATCAAGGCGGCGGGCGCGGGCTTAGCACTGAGCATATTAGTTTGCTGGAGAACCTGGTGCAGCAAGGCTTGCAGCCAAATCTAACTGTTTTGCTTGATATTGACCCAGAGCTTGGAATGCAGCGGGCACGTGCGCGAGCGGAGCTCGATCGATTTGAAATAGAATCTTCGAAGTTTTTTGAATCAGTAAGAGCAAGCTATCTGAACCGTGCGAAACAATTCCCAGATCGTTTCACTGTTATTGATGCAGGCTCAACGCTGCTTGATGTGCAGCGAGATCTTGCGAACTCCTTGCAGCGTTTTCTCGATCATACGGACGGCGTTTAGCATGAAGCATACTCCGGAGGTTCTTCCGCTGGTTTCCGACATCCCGCCGTGGCTTGACAAAGATTACGACAGTTTGAAGGGCTTGCGCAGCGACAAGCAACTGCCGCACGCCTTGTTACTGGCTGGTTCGCCAGGCATTGGCAAGCATCGACTGGCGCTAAGCTTAGCCAACGCAATATTGTGCACAGAAAACGGGACCGCTTGTGGCAAATGCCATTCTTGCAAGTTATGGGCGGCAGGGAACCATCCAGATTTCTGGCACCTCAAACCGGAAGAAGGTAAGCAAGTGATCAGCATTGATCAAGTAAGAAGCTTGCTCGAATTCGCATACAAAACACCGCAAATAGCGACCATGAAAATCATTGTCGTGTGGCCTGCTGATCTTATGAACCGCAATGCAGCTAACGCGCTGTTGGAGTGCCTGGGGGAGCCACCTGCCAGCACTCAATGCGGATTAAGTAGCGCTAACCCCGGCCGAGTGCCGGCAACGATCCGATCTCGATGCCAAGTCGTACGAATTTCTGAACCGGTTAAAGAACAGGCGCAGAGATGGCTGCAGAATGAAATTAATGATGAAGCCCTAGCCGCGCAGTACTTGCAGGTAAGCAATGGGCAGCCTTTGGTGGCTTTGGAAAATGGCGCGCTGTTGCTTGATATGCACCAGACAATCGCCGCAGCAATGGAATCTGCAGCTCAGGGCAGTGCAGGGATTGTGCAGTTAACCAAGCCACTGCTGAGCTATGATTTGAAGCCATCTTTGGACGTGTATTTGCGACTGGTGAGCGCTATTGTGGCCAAATTACTTGGCGTTAATCGCAGCGAAGGGCGGCACGCGGTGTGGTTTTCAGCGATTGACCCGGCGTGGAATGCCTCAAGGCTGCTGGAGCACGCCCAGTTCGTGCAAAACATACTCAAAAAACTCCATGCAGGCAGCCATCTCAATGATCAGCTTGCTTTGGAAGATCTATTTCTTCGACTGGCACTTTGCACGCAGCAAGACTGACATCTTTGAGCTATTCTTTCCGTAACGACGCTTGTTTAGAAGCGTAAATGGCATGCTGAAAGGCGTGCCAACAAACAGCCCCGTTTTATAGAGATCTACCATGAGTGCCAGACCCGGAGCCAGTAACGGAATATTGTCACTGACCATTAAAGACAAAGCTGTTTTATATGCGGCTTATATGCCTTTTTTGGCCAATGGTGGATTGTTTATTCCAACCGGAAAAACCTACTCGCTGGGCGACGAAGTATTCATGCTGTTGAACCTTATGGAAGAAATAGAAAAAATTCCAGTTGCAGGGAAAGTTGTCTGGTTGACTCCAAAAGGGGCGCAGGGAAATCGTGCTGCTGGTATTGGTGTGCAGTTTAGTAATATGGATGATACTGCTAGTAAGAAAATCGAGACTTATCTAGCTGGGTCCTTGGACTCTGATCGGCCTACTCATACTATGTAGTTTTGCCTGAGACGCTCTGTCTTGGGTTCTGAGGTTCAATTCCGGCTTTTAACTTTAATACAGCCATGTGTGACGGCAGGGCGTATGACATGAACGTCTTTGGTATGTGTGTTGGTGTCGCTTCACTTGTGGAGTTTTGATTTGGCTTGGGATGTGGCTGATAGTGTGAGTCCCTGCCGGCTTCCTGGCTCTCGGGACATACGGGTTGTGACTTCACTTACGGAGTTTTGATTTGGCTTGGGGTGTGGCTGATGGTGTGAGTCCCTGCCGGCTCCTGCCTCTCGGGACATACCGTACATCCTGTACATAAAAAAGAACCCGAAATCTGGGGGGATTTCGGGCCAAGACCAATGGGATGAAACTACGAGGGTTTGTCCTCTGGAAGCCTGAGCTTCCCTAGCCGCTGCTTGTTGCCAGACAAGTCATTGGCATAATCTAAGTATGGTTAAAAAATAACCTCTGTCCAATAAATGACCAGTTTTTATTCGATCCAGCCCTTCTGGGCATAAAAGTGTGAAGCGGTTGGCATTTGCCTTGCTGGATGAAACAGCCCTTGTGTACCATGCGGACGATTTTCTCGCAGCGAATTACCATGAAATCCCCACAACTCGGTCTGATCGAAGGTTTCTACGGGCGCGATTGGGCACAACAGGCCCGACTTGAAATGATCCAGTGGCTGGGACAGCACGAGTTCCATGAATATATCTATGCCCCGAAAGGAGATGCCTTGCTCCGAGCCCAATGGCAAACGCCTTTTACCGAGGCAACTTACTGTCGCCTGCAAGAAATAGCGTCGGTGTCAGCCAGTGCCGAGATAAAGTGGGGTGTGGGTTTATCGCCGCTCGGTGCGGTGCATGAATTTGGTCAACAGCAGCGCATGGCGCTCGAGTCTAAACTGGCTCAATTGAACGAACTGAAACCCGGCGTATTCGCTATTTTGTTTGATGACATGCACTGCGCTCACGCAGATCTGGCAGAACGACAATGTCAAATAGTGTCGTTCATTGCGGAGCGCGTTGACGTGCAGCGATTGTTGGTTTGTCCGAGTTTTTATTCGTATGATCCTGTTCTGGAACGTGTTTTTGGCTCCCGGCCAGCTGATTATTGGAAAACTCTGGGTGCGGGCGTGGACCCGGCGATTGACATTTTCTGGACCGGCAATGAGGTATGCTCAAAGTCAGTTAACGCGGAAGACCTTGAGCTAATTAGTGAGGTGTTGAGACGTCCGCTGGCTCTCTGGGACAACTACCCGGTCAATGATGGTGAGCGTGCCAGTAATTTCCTGAATATTGCGCCTTTCAATGATCGTGATTGTGCGGCAGCCGCGAACCTGTCCGTTCATTACAGCAACCCGATGAACCAATGCGCTTTGTCGCAGCTTGCGCTGGCCACCTTGCCGAGCGTGTATAAGGGTGAAATTACAGATGCTGAGCCCGCTGCCATTTGGAGTCACATAGTCGGTGAATCATTGGCGCTGCGACTCACTGAAGACTGCGAGCTATTAGCTAAGGTAGGCCTGGAAAACATGGCGGCCAAGGAAAAGTCCTATCTTTACGAACGGTATTGCAAAGACGAGCACCCGGCTGCTAGAGAGTTAGTTGACTGGCTGCAGGGGGGGTACGCGTTTGACCCGGCTTGTCTGACCGAGACGGAACAATGATGGATTCATTGCCCGGACAACTCATACGAGCATTCGCCGATTTGCAAGGCAATGAATACGAGCTCCGCAGCATCCGGGTGCCTACCCCAGCGGTAGACTCCGATGAGCATGAGCACAGTGCAATTGCTCTTTATAAGCGATTCAACGACGGTTTTCATGTATTACTGGCGAGCGAAGAGAGTGCGCTGGAAGCCGCAATTCCTGAGCTCTCATCTGGAAATGTTTCTTTAGCAGCACTTGGCCGCTCGATGGATACGCCCGTCATTGATTCGCGTCGGCCCGTTCCATTAATGACAGTGGAAATTCCCAAGCCATGGGGCCAGGAGATTTGGTACACAGGAATAGAAACTCGCGGCATCAGTTCGGTGAAGACGCTCACTACTTCCTGCCCTTTGAATTGGTGGTTAGCGGCAATTCCGGAAAGTTTGAGTGGCGTGCTTCAGCATGAAGCACCAATACTCTTAAAGATTCTAGCGCCTCACCACGAGCCGGTACTGGGTGACTTGTACTTTGAGCTTCATGAAATCAAGCGAGAGGTCTATGTAATCTCAGCGATCGACGAAACTGCCTGGCCGGGCGGTACAGGCGCGATTCGAATTGGCTTTAGTCCCCAAAGGCGGGCCGAGTACCAATCGGATGAAGACTTCAAGCTAGCTTATGCCGCTGCTGTGGCTAGCTACCGACAAGTGCGATGCCAAGTTGACGACTGGCTGCTAGAGAACGGCTTGATGGCGGCCGACCCATGTAAGCTTGAAAGCGTGAAAGAGTCACTTGAGCAAGTGCCTGCCGACCTCCAGATGGCCGAGAAACAGCGTCGACTGGCGATGGAAGAGTTTACTCAGCTGCATTCTATTGGGGTTGGTGACGTCGTCGTTATCCCAAGAAACGTGCCGCACAGCCTGCAGCATGGTGTTCGCGCTGTTGAGTTCCAAACGCCGGTGTATGAGCGAAAGATCGTTTCATTTGCCCAGCGCGTTTTAACTCAGGCGCATTGGGATACAGACGCTGCTATGCAGGTCACAGATATGCGCGATTACTTGCCCATCCAGTTTGATGCAGAGCCTTGCGGGCAGGGTAGTCGGCAAAAAATCGTCGATTTTGATGACTTTTCGGTGTGGCGTTACACGGTGCCAGCCCAGAGCAAGGTGCTAATTGATGATGTTCATTCTCGGTATCTGCTTTTGATGACGTTGATAGGTGTGGTCAGTTTTGCCAAATGTCTGCTGCAGGGCGAGCAGGCGGCATTGCTACCAGCCGCACTGTTGCCTGGCCATGTGTGCAATGTTAGCGACGAAAATGCAATTGTGCTGATTGCCATGCCTAGCTAAATTTGCACCTTTATCGGCGTTGCTGCCGGTGATCAACTATGGCACAATTCGCGCCCTCTAAAATTGAGTTTGTCCATTGGTGCATTAACCATTGGATCAGGCTTGAGATTTAGATGGCTTGGTTGCTACGGCAGTCTTGTCACAAGTTACTTTGCGAAAGTGGCGGAATTGGTAGACGCGCTGGATTTAGGTTCCAGTGTCGCAAGGCGTGAGAGTTCGAGTCTCTCCTTTCGCACCATATTGATGACTGTATTGCCATGACCTATGTTCGGGCAGTACATTCCTACGACTATACATATACAACGGCAGAACCTTGCCGCCGCTTTCCGGCAAGCACTGGACAGCAAAACGATTTAGAGAGGATTTGGCATGCAGGTATCCCTTGAGAGAACCGGAGGCCTGTAGCGACGTCTTACTGTTGGCGTTCCTGCAGAGCGCATCGAAAAAGAGGTCACTGCCAGATTGCAAAAGGCCATGCCCAATGTTCGCATCGACGGCTTTCGCCCAGGCAAAGTGCCTATGCGGGTGGTGAAGCAACGCTATGGTGATGGCGTTCGTCAAGAAGTGGCCGGCGAAGTCATGAGCCAAACCTTTTATGAAGCGGTTGAGCAAGAAAATCTGCGCCCAGCCGGTGCGCCGAGCATTGAACCCAAAAGCTTGCAGGAAGGCCGTGACTTTCAGTACATTGCCACATTTGAAGTATTTCCTGAGTTTGAGATCGCTCAACTTTCGGGCAAAGATGTTGAGAGTATCAAAGCTGAAGTAACGGATGCTGATGTGGACGAGATGGTTGATACGCTCCGCAAGCAGCAGGGCACTTGGCCTGATGTTGAGGAAGCCGCAATAGATGGTGACCGGGTCAATATCGATTACGCTGGCACCCGCGATGGCGAAGCTTTCGACGGCGGTAGCGCCGACGGCAGCGATTTGATTCTGGGTTCAGGTCGGATGATCGATGGTTTTGAGAGCGGCCTGATCGGTGCGAAAGCAGGTGATGAAAGGACTTTGAGCCTCAGTTTTCCTGATGACTACCACAGCGAAGACCTGAAAGGGGCCGCGGTTGAGTTCAAGGTAACAGTCAATAAAGTCAGCCGAATGGAACTGGCAGAGCTAAATGAAGAGTTTTTTGAAAAGCTCGGCGTAAAAGAAGGCGGGGAAGAGGGCTTTCGTAATGAGCTTCGCGACAACATGGAGCGAGAGCTAAAGAACGGCGTTCAAGCCAAGGTTAAGAATCAGGTGATGGACGCCTTGATCGAGAGCCATGATATCCAAATACCACAGGTTTTGATCAAGAATGAGATCAATGCACTACGCCAGCAATCGGTTCAGCAATTTGGTGGTGATGCGGGGCAATTTGATGCATCCATGCTGCCTGATGAATTGTTCAGCGAGCAAGCTGAGCGGCGAGTAAAGCTTGGCTTGATTATGGGTGAAATGATTCGCCAGCAAGACCTCAAGCCAGACCCTGACAAGGTGCGTTCTACCTTGGAAGATATGGCCTCTTCTTATGAAAACCCTGAAGAAGTTGTGGACTGGTATTACCAAAATGAACAACAGCTGGCCTCTGTTGAGGGCGCTACACTTGAGCAACAAGTTGTGGACCAGTTACTCGCAGACATGAACCTCGTTGAAAAACCAATGAGTTACAAGGAAGCGGTGCAGCCAGAAGGTTAATTGATTGGCAATTTGACCGCT
>JBGCDE010000083.1:0-11142 GCA_045105115.1 Pseudomonadales bacterium
AATAATAGTGGGTGGTGAGGCCTCGTGCAGCGCATACAGCGTGTTGTTGTGATACGCCATTGCCGTATTCGCCCGGTTCTTTTCGACAGGCGCTCCTTCTGGTATCGGCGAAGGTGTGGGGTCCATCATTGAAAGCATACCTTTATAAACCCAGCGACCAAGCTTCTGCTCTACCTTGAACCCCTCTGTTTGCACGAAGCGATTTCGGTAGCGCGCTGAACCATCACCAAACTCTATGGCGTGAATCATGCCGTCACCATCAAAGGTGTGATACGCCTCTTCGCTGAATATATGCAATGGGTTCGGACCAATCCGCAAGAAGTTACCGGCCAGGTCTTCGGGTATCGTGCCGCGCACTTCCATGTCGCTTGCATCTTGCTCATCGGTAACAGGGGCAAAATTACCGTCGAGGAAGAAATTGACTGACGTTGCAGTTTCAGTGGCAGGCATAGATGGTTTCCAAGTAGTTCTTTACGACTACTAATATACCGCGAGCGTCGCTCTGAGGGCAGAATTTATTTAATGACGTGATCTTGACCCAAAACGTATCACTGAACGCAGATTCAATGCGCAACCGCGTGTGTGCGGTCCAGATCTTGCCCCTCTCCAGCAATAGTGATTACAGCGTATCTAGCCAATTTGCGAAGGCTCGATTTCGATTCCCCCGCCCGGGCTCGCAACGCCAGGGTTTGCAATGTTGCTTGAAGTAATTTTGCGGAGAGCTTCGGACATGCCTTCTTTGATAGCACGCCCTCGTCTTGTGCTTTTTCCAGTCGCTCGCAAAAACGACGGTCCAATCGGTGAATAAGTGATTTCAGATCTTCCCCAACATCCGGGTGAGACAGCGCTTCACTGGGCGCAGTGCACACCATTAGGCAGCCCATAGCCGGTTGGCTTCCACAATACACATCGATAGCCTGGTTAAAAAAAGAAATTAACGCAGGATGAAGAGCGAGTGAATCGTTAAAGACTTTATCCAGCCCATTATCAATCTGACCACAGTAGCTTGAGAGCGCCTTTCGATAAATGTCGTTCTTGTTCCCGAATGCGTTGTAAATACTAGGCCGTGTCATACCCATCGCCGCGGACAAATCATCCAATGAGGTGGCACTAAACCCTTTGGACCAAAAAACGAATGCAGCCGCCTGTATTACACTGCTCTCATCGTATTGCTTCGGCCTACCGCGCGTTCGTTTCATAAATTTCTTCCATTATTATACCGATTCGCATAATATCGGTATTGCAGTGATTAATATGCCAAATAGTATATAAATAAGGTAACGGAGTCGACACATGCCACTCGTTGAGCATCCAAAAAGCCAGATACCTGAAAAGCTTCAGGGTTTGCATCTATTTCACTTCGACGGTGCACCCTGTGCCCAGCGAGTCAGGTTTGCTCTTGGCGAGAAAGGTCTAGCAAGAGGCAGGGAAGAAAAATTTGATGCCGTAAGTGCAACAGCTGCGGAAGGTGAACAAGACCACTGGGTGAGCCGCATGGTGTCACTGGTGAAGAAAGATCACCTAACTCAAGCTTACGCCGAAATACACCCCAACATGGTGGTTCCTGCACTGGTTCACGACGGCAGATTGCACCTGGAATCTCTGGACATTATCGAGTACCTGGACGAGGCTTTTGGTGGTGCTCCGCTAGTGCCTACGGAACAAGATCTAAAAACAAAAGCCATGAGCCGTGTTGAACAAGCCAAGGATCTGCACAAATCGATTCGTTACGTTACCTTTCACTGGGGTCTGGGTCGACTGGCCATGCTCAACCCGAAAGAGCGAGAGCAGTTGGCCAAGCTTGCACAGCAGGGCAATGACGGCGAGAGCCTGGTTAATTTTTACGACGGCTACAGCAAGGGTAGCATTCCAGATTCAGTCTATCGCGATCATCTAGTTAAACTTCACGATGCGTTTGGTGAAGTGAACGAAGAACTAAAAGACGGCCGACAGTTTCTAAC
The DNA here is from genome assembly GCA_045105115.1 of Pseudomonadales bacterium. Lineage (GTDB taxonomy): Bacteria > Pseudomonadota > Gammaproteobacteria > Pseudomonadales > JAUIET01 > JAUIET01. The sequence goes on from JBGCDE010000083.1 coordinate 1,962, forward strand.
GTCTGACGAAATCTCGATAGCAGACGCATTTTGGTCGATGAAAATTCTACGTTTGATTGAGTGCGGCTATCCCGTAGAAAAACACCACCCTGAACTTTATGCATGGTACCAAAGAGTGTATGCCCGCCCCTCATTCCAGAACGAAGTGATGGGGAAAAATCGCCTCACAAATCGAGCGTTTCGGATAAAGGCCGGATTTGAAACCTTATTGGGTATAGGACTGAAAAAGGCCGTTGATTCCATAAAGTCGTAATTATGAATAAGAATACAGACGCATTCTTGGTAACTGACCCAGGCCGACCCAGCAAACCCGTACTCGCGAAACGATTTATCAGCACTGAGTTGAAATTTGGCTTCGGTAGACTGTCGCGCGCATTGGGGTTTCAAGCACTCAACGACGCTTTACCTGCAGATTGGGCCATACCCGACAGCGAACTGGCTGTTCAGGCTATTGAAACGGCCAATGCGCTTTGTCCGGAATTTATGATTCGACATTGCTTCAGGTCGTACTGCTTCGGTGCCATTCTGGCGGCGCGCAACGGCCTTAACTTAGACCGCGAGACTCTGTTTGTAGCCGCAATGCTACACGATCTTGGAGTTAGTGAGACTCACGCCAACGACCCCGGCTCATTCGAATGGGTAGGGGCACGCTTGGCTCATGAGTTTTGCCTTAGCAATGAGCAATCTGACGCAAGAGCGGCAACTGTGCACAATTCTATTGCCTTGCACACATCATTGGGCGTTGCGGATAAGTTCAAACCAGAAATTGCGATGCTGCATTTTGGTACTGCGATGGACCTGTTTGGTATGCGTCTTGATGAGATACCAAGAGAAACGCTTGATTTGGTGCTATCAGGATATCCACGTGGTGCGTTTAAGACCGAGTTCTCACCGTGTCTTGCTCATCAGGCAGAAAGCAAACCCGACAGCCAGATTGCCGGCGCAGTAGGAATAGGTATTCTTGATCGAGTTCAGGAAAAACTATAAGAATTATTTTTCCTGTTAGAGCCCTTCACCGAAAGACGCCTATAACATTCTGTTCTATTAGAATGCACTTCTTATCTCTTCTTGATGTAACAAAGTAGTTGACTCAAACTTTCTAAGTGCTATTTTTGTAGCATGATGCTATAAAAGTAGCACACACGGAATTCAAGAGAGTCGAAACATGTCAAGCAATGACCCGCACACGCATCTAAGCCGCCGACAGCGGCAGATAATGGACGCCTTGTACCAACTTGAACAAGCCGATGCCAAGACCATACAAGAGCATATTCCGAACGCACCGGGCTACTCTGCAGTTAGGGCCATGCTGGCCAGGCTTGAAGAAGCTGGCCATATTACGCATACGGAGCAAGGTGCCCGGTACATCTACATGCCCATTCTGGAAAAGGACAATGCCAGTGTAGGAGCACTTAAACGCCTGGTCGGCACTTTTTTCTCAGGTTCACCACTTAGAGCCGCTACCGCCTTTATAGACAATCATTCGGATGAAATGAGTGATGACGAATTGAAAGCGTTGGAGCAGAAAATAAAGCAGGCTCGCAAAAACAAAAGGCAGATATGAGGTAGTTATGCTGCTCGATATTGCCATTAGCTCAATAGTCAAAGGATCGGTGCTGCTCGCGTTAGTGCTGCTATTTGTTCAGTATTCGAAAAGCAATACCGCTGCGCTTAAACACAATAAACTGGCAGCGGCTCTCATCGTGCTTATTCTTGTACCTTTGTTAGAAATGGCGCCGAAACTGGCACTGCATGTGCTACCTCCCAACACCGACACTGCGTTGGAAAAGACTGCGCAGTGGCTACCTGTGTCGCCTACTGTAGCGCTTGTTATTTTCTGCATCTACGCCTGCATTGCGCTCATTTTGCTGCTAAGAATTTTGCTCGACTACATTGCATTGCAGAATCAGCTGAAAAAGGCATCCGCTTGCGGGGTTGATCTACTGCCCGAAGTAATTCAACGCCAGCTTTCTGAACTTGGGCAGCAAGTGAGCTTTTGGCAACTAGAGAGTTTGCATAGCCCGATCACAGTAGGTGCTTTTCGAACGAAAGTTATTTTTCCTCACCGATTTCTCAATCAATCTGATCACGTAGTTAGCGTTGCAGTGCAACATGAGTTGGCACACATTCGCCGCAACGACTGGTTGATTCAACTGGTGAGCCGAATTGTTGTTGCTTTGTTCTGGTTCAACCCACTGGTCCATATCTGCGCCAAAGGCCTGCACAATCAGGCCGAGATTGCCGCCGACGATGAGGTAGTACTTGGCGGTGCGGAAGCACCAAGTTATGCAGGCGTACTGCTTGATTATGCGCGCCAACAAAACGCTAATAGACAAGCTAAGACACCGTCACCGCTTTGGACCGCGATGCTAGGCCCAGGACTTGTGGAAAGAGTTCATGCCCTAACGCAGAGAACACCAAGACGCTATTACGATGGCTTCGGATTAAGCGAGAGTGTCATCGTATTTCTAGTGTTGCTTCTCCCGTTCACGGTGTTGAAAGCCGTGCCAGGCGTTGAACCCAAGCAACTTGTGAGTTGGCAAGATACTATCAAACTTAATGAGTCGCCTTATGGGCCAGTATTCTTCGTATCACCAGTTTTGCCGGAAATTCTCGAGCCGAGGAAACCGCAATTCCCCCCGTCGATAGAAACTTTGCAATGGCAACTCGAACTAACAGCCATGAAAGTCGCACACAACGTTACAGTAAAAGGGCCCGAACCGACCACTCTCGGCAAGCAATTGCTCGTCGCAGCGAAGCCCACTATCAGCCGTAGCGGCTTTATGCCCGCTGTTAGCGTGATGCCGATGTACCCACGCAGAGCGGTGCAACGAAACGTCGAAGGTTTTGTTGATGTGATATTCGACATTCAGCTCGACGGAAGCGTTGAAAATGCCCGTGTACTTCGCTCTGAACCCAGTCGAGTATTTGATCGCGCAGCACTGAGCGCAATCCGAAAATCACGGTATGCACCACATCAAGTAAACGGTGGGGCTGTAACAGTGCAAGATGTAGAAAATCGCTATGTGTTTCGGCTTACAGATAGTAAGCAAGACTCTAAGCCTAAAGACAAACCCCCAAGTAAATCCTCTGAAGTTCTAATAGCCCAAGGAGTTCGCTATGAATACCTATAGATTATTAAGTACTGATTACATTTACAGAACCGCCACATCGGCTGTGTTTGCAACGTTGGCTACCTTTGCCTTGTTGACGTTGATGTTGTTGCTAATTCGGCATGATTATGAGGATGAAACAAGAGTAAGCAGACCGATGCCACAGGTGATAATGCCGAAAGATACAGAGATAAAGGTGTTGATAGAAGATGTGCTGCCACCCGACTCAGTTGAACCGCCTCCTACAGCAGCGCCAGCGCCACAGGAGTTTGCCATAGGCCCTACTGCAGGACCCGTTCAATTTGATCCAGTAGGCCCCGCGACAGCCGAACCAACGCTTACCGCCCTGCCCCCCGGCGAACCCATTCCGTATCTGCGTTCGCAACCTATCTATCCTCGAACTGCAGCGAACAGGGGGATAAGCGGTTATGTGGATGTGATGTTCACCATCAACGTAATGGGTGCTACAGAAGACGTGCAAGTGATCGGCGCAGAACCGGCCAATGTATTTGATCGTGCCGCGCTGCGGGCAGTGAAAAAGTGGAAGTATCGGCCTCAAATTGCCGATAATGGTGAAGCTGTTCGTAAGGCAGGTGTGACTACCCGCGTTCGATTCCAGATAGAGGAGTAAAACAATGAACAGTCGAATAGCATCGAGGCGAATTGTGCAAGACAACGATGATATCGACCTTACACCCATGCTGGATGTTGTCTTTATCATGCTGATCTTCTTCGTAGTTACCGCAACCTTTGTAATAGAGCAAGGTCTGGACGTGCAACGTCCTGACCCTGGCACCACCAGTACATCGAGTAGCGAGCCGATCGTTTTCGAAATCTACGCCAGTGGCGAGATATGGCTGGCAAAAAGGCGCATTGATAAGTTGTCTGTGCGCTCCAATGTTGAGCAGCTTCTCGCACGCGATCCAGGGCGAGCCGTTATTGTTAGTACAGCACTGGCAACGCCAACTTCTGTATTCGTACCTGTATTAGACTATGCGCGCATGGGTGGCGCAGCCAGTGTGAGTTTGCATGTTGGCGATTGAAGTGTTAGTGCCCATTGCCCAACGTGCCTCTAATACCCCTCCGTAAACCATCTACTAATGAAGTCGCTGCGCAAAAGCCCGAATATGCTCAGCCGACAGTTCTTCAACGGGTAATGTACTCACTACGTCTTTCACTATACCTTGCGAGTCGCTCAGCAGCTGTTGGCCAGATGGCGTAAGCTTTGCCAGGCTTTGTCTTGCATCACGCTCACTCTTTTGTGTTTTTACGTAGTGCAGCTTTTCCAGTGGCTTAAGCGCACGAGTAACGGCAGACGGCGTCAGGCCTACGGCTTCGGCTAGATCCACTCTGGTTGCGGTCGCCTCGTACTGCTCGCTCAGGGCACGCAGAAGTCGATACTCGCTAAAGCTCACACCTCTGATTACTGATAAAGATCGGTCGAGTTTACGTTCGACTTTTGCTGAAACTTCCAGTAATTCAAGCAACAGTATTACTTTGTTGGCTGTGGAACTATTCATTGGCTTTTCTCTGCTGGGCACCCTTAAAACTGTGTGGAATACACAACTTATACATGAATAATAGCTGATTACTCACGTATTATGCAAATAAAACTCAACTCAGAACCAAAAGCGAATACCCGCAACGAAGGACACTTGTTCAGCACCCTCACTAACTGCCTGAGTAAATTCCTTGGTACGCCCGAATGCGCGATTCATACTCACGCCAAGATAGGGTGCAAACTCTCGGGTAATTTCATAACGTAGTCGCACACCCGCTTCTACTTGGGAAAGCCCAGCACCTACACTTGTATCTTCATCATCAGAAAATGCTACGCTAAGCTCCATGCGTGGTTGCAGTATCAAACGCTGGCTTAGTCGCAGCTCGTATTCCGCTTCCAGGCGAGCGGATGCGTCACCCTCATCGCTGACGAAAAGCTGGCCGTCTAATTCGAACCAATACGGAGCCATACCCTGAGCGCCAATCACCACGTATGAACGGGTGGGTTCAGGCTTTATGTCTTGGCGAATACCCAGCTGAAGATCCCAAAACGGAGTTATTGCGCGACTGTAGAGCGCCTGTATCTCTGCGCCTTCAAAACGGCCACTTGTAGTTTCGTACTCTGCCTCTGTTTTAAGCCAAAGCTTCTGCACATCACCGCCTATCCATCCTTGCGCATCTAGTAGCATTAAGGAGTCTCCGTCATTTGAGTGAACCTCAAAACGTTCCCCAAGGAATAAAGTATTGATTTGCTGGCCATGGCTGGACTTCAATGCGGCACGGGCTTTATCCATCTCAGCCGGGTTGTAGTAAGCATCTGCCGCATTCTGCGCGAACAGTGGATTTGTAAATGTCACTAGCGCGGCGAGCAAAAGACGCTTGCAGATCATGACGGCGCAACTTCATCGCGAACTGAGACAACACGCATCATACCCGCGTGCATGTGATATAGCAGGTGACAGTGGAATACCCAGTCGCCTAAAGCATCGGCTGTTATATCTACTGAAAGTTTTTCGCCGGGTTTTGCAACAATAGTGTGCTTTCTGGGTTTGTGGTTGTGCTCACCAGTTACTACGTCAAAAAACATGCCGTGCAAATGAATGGGGTGCGGCATCATAGTGTCGTTAACCAGCGTTAGGCGCAGGCGTTCATCTTTGTAGAAAACTATTGGGCTGTCTATCTCTGAGAATTTCAAGCCATCGAACGACCACATATAGCGTTCCATGTTACTGGTTAGGTGCAACTCTAACTCGCGGCCGGGTGCGCGTATGTCCGGATTGCGCTCTAGCGATTTAAGATCTGTATAAACCAGAACCCGGTGAGGCTCGTCAACCAAACCCGCTGGGCGTTCAGCCAAGCGATTGACCGGGTTCATTGCCAACCCGGTTACTCCCGGGCCCTTTGCGTGATTGTGCTGCTGGGGGCTTTCTGTGTTCGGTATATTGTGTCCCATCGCCGCATGATTCATAGCATCATGACTCATCTTGCCATGCCCCATACTCGAATGATCCATTGCCGTCACTGAACTATCTATCGCGGCATGGTCGCTATGGTGCTCCATCGCCATATCCTTCATGGTTAGAGTGGGACGAGTACGCAATGCGGGTACTGTAGCGACCATGTCAGAATGAGGCGAAAGTGTTGCGCGCGCGAAGCCACTACGGTCATTGCTCTCTGCCATCAAAGTATATGCTTCGTGTGCTTGCGGCTGTACGACAACGTCGAAGGTTTCCGCTGTGCCAATTTGAAATTCGTCTATTTCCACAGGCTCAACGTTCAGACCGTCGGCCTGTACAACCGTCATTGGCAATCCCGGAATTCGCACATTGAATATGCTCATGGCTGAGGCGTTGATTACGCGCAATCGAATCCGCTCACCGGGCTGGAACAAACCGGTCCAGTTTTCGGACGGGCTCAAACCGTTTAATAAATAGGTGTAAGTAGCCGACGTGACATCTGCAATGTCGGTAGGGTTCATACGCATGGCACCCCACATCAACCGGCGCGATGAAGCCTTGTCGAACCCTTCGGCTTCTACATCGTCAAAGAAATCGCCGACCGTGCGCTGCTGAAAATTGTAGTTGTCGCTCATCTTCTTCAACTTCGCAAACACCCTGTGTGGGTCTTCAAACGTCCAGTCAGACAATACAATTACGTACTCACGGTCAAAGGCAATCGGGTCAACGCCCTTTGGCTCGATAACAATCGGTCCATAGTGACCAAGTTGCTCCTGCAAACCAGAGTGACTGTGATACCAGTAGGTTCCCGCTTGTAATAGCGGAAACTCATAGGTGAACGTGCTTCCCGGTTTTATTCCCGGGAAACTCACACCAGGCACACCGTCCATATGAAAAGGCAACAAAAGACCATGCCAATGAATGGATGTATCAACATGTAAGCTATTACTCACGTTAAGCGTAACTTCGTCGCCTTCCCGCCAACGCAAAAGCGGCGCAGGCAGCTGGCCGTTGATGAGTACAGCCTTACCTTGCGCGCCGTCAATACTGTGCCGCGCGGCGGCCACATTAAGATCAAAGCGCGATCCAGACAGCGCTTTTAAGCCACGCAGGTCGGTGTGCCGCCCACTTTGAGCCCACGCTGGAAGTGCGGCATGAAAAGCAAGCGCGCTGCTCAGGGCAGCTGTGTTTTGCAGAAAGCGTCTACGGTTCATTTTTCTGGCTTCACACAGAAAGGCACTTGGAGTCTGCTCATACAGTACCACTTTTACACAGATTTAATTCCCTTTAAGACCCACTACCCATAACATGGCCACAACTGACCCTCACCGGCTGATCACCTCATGCCCGATTACGACGTATTCAATGGCGATGCCGATGGCATCTGCGCACTGATTCAATTGCGAAAAGCAGAACCCAGAGATGCCACTCTGGTAACAGGGGTTAAACGCGATATCAACCTGTTGGCAAAAGTAGAGGCCACAGAAGGTGATCAGGTAACCGTCTTAGATGTTTCAATGGATAAGAATAAGGACGACTTGCAGCGTGTTTTAAACCGCGGCGCAAGCGTTTTCTATGTCGACCACCATTTCGCAGGTGACATTCCAAACCATGAACGACTTCACTCGATAATCAATGAGGGTGCCGAGGTTTGCACAGCGGTATTAGTCAACGGCCATTTGAAGGGTGCATTTCCAGACTGGGCCGTAGTAGGTGCTTTTGGCGATAACTTTAAGAAAACGGCACACCGACTGGCAGCACCGTTAAATCTCTCGGAAGTCGATTTAAAGTCTTTGGAAAACCTGGGCATCTACGTTAATTACAACGGTTATGGTTCTTCCATTGAAGATCTTCACTTCAATCCTGAGGACCTATACAACACTTTGTTTGAAGCAGACAGCGCACTGGAGTTTATCGCGAGTTCACCCGACTATCAGAAGCTCAGTATTGGCTATGCACAAGACATGGCAAAAGCTGCAGAGCTTAAGCCTATACACTCTGAGCAAACCACGGCCGTGTTCAAATTGCCCAATGCCGCATGGGCGTTAAGAGTGCGCGGTGTATATGGTAACGATCTAGCGATGGAAAACCCGGACCGCGCACATGCTGTAGTTACGGAGAAAGATAACGGCAATTACCTGGTCAGTGTTCGTGCTCCGCTCAATAATAGACAGGGTGCTGCAGAGCTCTGTATGCAATTTCCCACTGGTGGTGGACGAACAGCAGCAGCTGGCATCAATGACCTTCCGCGCACTGAACTTGATGCATTTATCAATGCATTCACTGAAACCTACTAAAAAGCTCATCTTACGAAGCATTTTCTGGACAATCTGACAGTAGTCAAGTGCACGCTTTCCCGGCGGTGCAGGCATGGCCGGTAACGTAATTCTTGGCGGGCTTATTGGCGCTGGTATCGATGCTGGCACCGGCGCAATGAAAGACCTTACACCAAATCCGGTGCAGATTTCACTGACACCTGAAGAACAAGGTGAAGAAGACGTGGCGGCGGTTGAGGAGTAAGCCTCCGTTCTATTGGTGATCAGATAACGGGTACTCCTAAACGCTTCACTCGATCAATCTGATTTTGTGAGGCGTATCCTCCTGATTGCGCTCATACGGCGTTAAGCACCTAAGTGCTAGCCCATGAGCACAACGTGCGTTTAGAATAAGGCATCATCCGGCGTTTATTAGATTTAAAACGTCGGTTTCCTATAGGCCTTTTTCGAGGTGCGCAAGTGTCAAACGAAACAACTTTAAATCCCTTCTGTTATTGTTGCCACAGCACTATAACGAATTCAAGACACGCTTACTGCGCTATGCGCCCAGTGTGAAACCGAGCAAAGAGAATCATCTCATTGCATATTGAACGCCAGCGTCGCATAGTGAGAAAACAGGCCAAGGTTATTTGCATCCAGGCATTTGCCAAAAAACGGCTGATAGTCGGAAAGTTCCTATGACCAAGTTACTAATATTCCTTTTCGGCGCCGCGATTGCCAGCGCGGTGTTTCTAGTTCAGCCATTTTTTAGCACAACCCCGGCTTCAGAATACGCCAGTAACGCGGCCGTGACTGCGGCAGCGTCTATAAGAACAGATCTCGCCCCCTACATGAC
>JBGCDE010000084.1:0-3369 GCA_045105115.1 Pseudomonadales bacterium
ATCACAAGCCCTTTGCACGCTGAAGTGATGCAGGCCGTGCGTGGTGCTGATGTAATGATGGGGCACGATCCTGATTGTTCGAACTGGATCAAGGCCTACCGTGAGCCTGCCGCAGAGGGTGCCGAGGGAGCACGCGGTGGGCGAGGTGGTCGTCGGCGACGAAGAGCGTAGTTAATTGGCCGCTCAGCGAGCATTATGCATGTGTTTCTCCGCTCAGTGGGCCATCCCTGGCCCATCCCGCGTCCATCCCTGGCGCTATTCGCTACAAAACACATGCATAATACTCGCTGAGCTACATCGTAGAATTCATACAACGGGTATGCATTTGTGAGCATTGAAGAATTCAAAGTGGTATTCACCCCTTCCGGTCGGCGCGGAACGTTCCCTAGCGGAACACCTATTCTGGAAGCCGCACAATCCTTGGGCGTTGATATTGACTCAGTATGTGGTGGTCGTGGTATGTGCGGTCGCTGCCAAATACTCTGTGCAGAAGGCTCGTTTGCAAAACACAACGTAGAGTCCAAAGCGGACCATCTTTCGCCCTTCTCAGACACAGAAAGAAATTACAGCACACGAAGAAAAGAGCTGAAGCCGGGTCGCAGGCTTGGCTGTCACGCATTGTTGCGTGGTGATGTGGTGATTGACGTGCCGCCTGAAAGTCAGGTGCATAGACAGTTAGTGCGCAAAGACGCCGAGCAGCGCGATATCAGTTTGCACGCCAGCGTTCTTCTTTATTCCGTGCAAGTCGAAGAAGCCGACATGCACAACCCAAGTGGAGACCTGCAGCGGCTTAAGCTGGCACTTGAAACAGAATGGGAGCTTACTGATCTGCACTGCGACGCTATGTTGCTGCCTCATTTGCAGGGAAAATTGCGTGAGGGCAATTGGTTTGTCACGGTTGCTATTTACAGTCAGGCACAATCGCCCAAGCGTATTATTGCAGTCTGGCCTGGTCTGCATGAGCACGCGTATGGGGTGGCAATCGACGTTGGCTCAACCACGGTCGCGGCCCACTTGTGCAGTTTGAGTACCGGTGAAGTGCTGGCCAGCAGCAGTTTAATGAACCCGCAGATTCGTTTCGGTGAAGACCTGATGAGCCGGGTCTCGTACATCATGATGCACCCTGAAGGTGCGGTTGAAATGACCCAGGTGATTCGCGCTGCGCTTAACGAGTTGTTGGTGGACGTTAGCGCAAAAGCGAATGTGACTGTGCAAGATGTGCTGGAAGTGTGTCTAGTCGCTAACCCGGTGATGCATCACATACTGCTTGGAATCAACCCGATTGAATTAGGCGGTGCGCCGTTTGCGTTAGCAACAGATGACGCAGTGTATGCCTGGGCGTCGGAATTGGATCTCGCAATTAATCCTGGCGGGCGAGTGTATGTTTTACCGTGTATTGCGGGCCACGTAGGCGCAGATACGGCCGGTGTAATATTGGCTGAAGCACCACAGGACCTGGAAGAAACAAGTCTTGTCGTTGATGTGGGCACTAACGCAGAAATTGTGCTCGGTAATAACACGCGCATGCTGGCCTGCTCCAGTCCAACCGGCCCCGCTTTTGAAGGCGCGCAGATTAGTTGTGGCCAACGCGCTGCCATGGGTGCCATAGAGCGCGTACGGATCGACCCGAAAACAAAAGAGCCCAGATTTAAAGTGATCGGTTGTGACTTGTGGTCCAACGACCCTGATTTTCCAGAGCAATCCAAATCCCTGGGCGTAACAGGTATTTGTGGCTCGGGTATTGTTGAAGTGGTCGCTGAGATGTATCTGGCTGGAATCATCACTGAAGACGGTGTTGTTGACGGCAGCCTCGCTGAAACCACCGAGCGCATTATTGCGCATGATCGAACGTTTGCGTACGTTCTTCATGATGGCCAGTCTCTCATCAGTGTTACTCAAAATGATGTCCGTCAAATACAGTTAGCAAAAGCGGCCTTGTACGCCGGAGTGAAGTTGCTGATGGATAGAATGGGTACCAAAACTGTTGACCGAATTCGCCTTGCTGGTGCATTTGGCAGTCACATCGACGTAAAGCATGCGATGGTTTTGGGGCTTATCCCTGATTGTGCTCTTGAAAACGTATCATCAGCGGGTAACGCGGCAGGCACTGGTGCGCGAATTGCGCTGTTAAATGCCACATCACGAGAAATCATTGAGCAGGAAGTTCGTCGAATAGAAAAAATTGAAACGGCGGTAGAGCCTAAATTTCAAGAGTATTTTGTTAACGCCATGGCGTTTCCAAACAAAACCGATGAGTTTCCTAACCTGTTTTTTGTTGTTCCAAAACCAGAACCAAAAGAGAGCACATCGCCCACTACCGACACTGGACGCAAGCGTCGCCGCCGTAAGCGCTAGGCCATAGAGGCACCACTTTAAGTATCACAGCCAGGCTGTGGTGCTCGGCTCTTTTGTTGGAGGAGAGTTTTCACAATGGATATCAGTGTATTCGACCTGTTCAAGATTGGTGTAGGGCCTTCTAGTTCGCACACTATGGGGCCTATGAAAGCGGCCGCAAAGTTCACCAGACAATTGCAGCAGCAGTGCGCTCTGGAATCTATAAGCAGAATACAGGTGACTCTATTCGGTTCACTGAGCGCAACGGGTAAAGGCCACGGAACGGATCGAGCCTGCCTAGCAGGTTTGATGGGTTTTGAGCCGCACGAAGTTGAACCGGATCTGCTGAGTAACTTGCTGGATGTGGTTGCAGCAGAGGGTAAGTTGCGTTTGGCAAGCGAGCACTCCCTGGCGTTTGATTTTGCCCGTGACATGCTGTTCAGTGAGGAATCTCTGCCGTTTCATCCCAATGGCATGACTTTAGTGGCGTTCTCGGGCTCCGACAGTGTGTATGAAAATACCTATTATTCAGTGGGTGGTGGGTTTGTTGTGGAAGACGCACAGAAAGATCGCGCACTTGATACCGAACGTGCAGAACCGCCACACCCGTTTGAAAGTGCCGCGAGTTTGCTTGAACATTGCGAAAAGAAAAACCTCTCCGTCAGCCAGTTAGTGCTTGAAAATGAAATGACCTGGCGCACGGAAGCTGAGGTTAAGGATGGCTTGGCCAGTATCTGGCAAGCTATGGACGCGTGCGTTGAGCGTGGCTTGGTTCAGAAAGGGCGGCTACCAGGTGGTCTTGATGTACCGCGCCGCGCGGAAGGTTTGCATCGTTCGTTGGAAACAACCACGGATAACCTGATCAGTTCAACCTTCCATGCGATGGACTGGGTCAATCTCTATGCCTTAGCTGTTAACGAAGAAAATGCCGCTGGCGGGCGAGTAGTGACGGCGCCGACCAATGGCGCCGCCGGGATAGTACCCGCTGTGTTGCGATTCTACATGCGGTTTAGTGAAAATCCTCAACCGGAAGAT
>JBGCDE010000085.1:0-27177 GCA_045105115.1 Pseudomonadales bacterium
TGGGCAACATCGGTGTGACTGTTGTGCCAAACCAAGTCGCTGTATCTGACGGGTTTAACGCTTTTGACGAGGATGGCGCGCTGGTCGCTGACATGCCAGCGGGCATGCTGAAGGCGACGATAACGCAACTGGTTGAAACAACAGGCGCGCTGAAACGCGGCGCCTGACACGCAGCGCGTCCGAGGCTGAAGACCTTGTGCAGGAATGCTGGCTGCGCTGGCAAAGTAGCGATCTCTCTGCAATTAATAACGCAGAAGCGTGGCTGGTCACCACTGTCAGCCGGATGAGCATTGATGTATTGCGCTCTGCCCGCAAAAAGAGAGAAACCTATATTGGCCCCTGGCTTCCGGAGCCATTATTGTCCCAAAGCGAAACACCTGCTGAGCTGGTCAGTCTCGCTGATACTTTGTCGTTTGCCTTGCTGGCGATACTCGAGCAACTTAGCCCAAAAGAGCGTGCTGCGTTTGTTCTTAAAGAAGCATTCGAATTTAATCACCTTGAAATAGGCGAAGTGCTCGGCATTGAGACAGGCGCAAGCCGCAAGCTTTTGTCTCGCGCTAAACAAAAACTTGATGTGAGCAAGGCAAGCGCAGAAAGTGATGTTGCCGAACATGAAGAACTCTTTATTGCGTTCGCAGCAGCAAGTGCCAGCGGTGACCTTAAACAACTGTTAAACCTGTTTTCAGACGACATCCGTCTTGTATCCGATGGCGGCGGCAAAGTGCTCGCCGCATTACGACCCTTGCACGGCAAAGAAAGAATTGAGCGCTTTATTTTGCGCTTGCTGGCAAACACCGGAGACCACCATCAATTCTCCTTGTGTACGGTGAACGCACGCTCTGGCCTTTGGATCACTGAAAATGAAGAACCCTATGCCTGTGTGAGCGTGGGCTGTCATCTTGGCAAGATCAATCACATTTATGTGGTTCGTAACCCCGACAAGCTAAAGAGTGCTAAACCTCAGAATATCGTGTAAGCAATACGTGCTGGCAGCACACACGGTGCACTAACGCACTTTCATTGAGCGTATTCGCACCAACTGCAGACGCACCACCATGACCTGCTTGGCGCTATAGGCTATATTGGGTGCCCTGCAAAAAATAGAACAGAACGAACATGAACGATTGGCACAGCAGCGCCTGCATTCTTTGTGAATGCAATTGTGGTATCAAGGTAGAACTGGGTGGTGAAGACAACAGGCACATCACTCGCATTCGTGGTGACGAAGACCACCCTGCTTCACAAGGCTACTTATGCCAGAAAGCATCTGGTCTTGACCATTACCAAAACGGAAAAGATCGCCTAAGTTCACCTCTGCGCAGAACAATCGATGGCAGTTTTGAAGAAATTGATTGGGATACAGCAATAGCTGAGATCGCAGAGCGCTTGCTGGCGATAAAAGCCGAACACGGCGGGCAGAGCATTTTCTACTACGGCGGCGGTGGTCAGGGTAATCATTTACCCGGCGGGTATTCAGCGGCTACACGAAAAGTACTGGGCTCCAAGTATCGTTCTAACGCTTTGGCGCAGGAGAAAACAGGCGAATTCTGGGTAAACTCACACATGTTTGGCCAGCAAGTGCGCGGTGACTTTGAACATTGTGAGCTAGCGATTTTTCTTGGTAAGAACCCGTGGCATTCACACGGCATTCCGCGCGCACGTGCCTGGCTAAAAGAGTTCAGTAAAGACCCAGCACGCACAATGATTGTGATTGACCCGGTAGTGTCTGAAACCGCCAAGCTTGCTGACTTTCATTTGCGAATAAAGCCCGGCACCGACGCCTGGTTACTAAGCGCAATGGTCGCCGTGCTCTGTCAGGATGAGCGCTATAACCAGCAATGGCTAAATGAACACGCGCTTGGTCTGGAAGACATTGTTGAGGCATTCGCTAGCGTACCAATTTCAGAGTATTGCAATCACTGCGGCATTGAAGAACAAGAAGTACGCAAGGTTGTGGATGTGATTGTTGATGCGAAAAGCATCGCAATGTACGAAGACCTTGGCGTACAGATGAATCGTCATTCCACGCTGGTGAGTTATCTTGAGAAATTGCTGTGGGTATTGCGCGGCCATTTTGGCAAGGAAGGTGGTCAGTATGTGCCGGTGGCGTTGCAAAACATTGCAGGCAGTGGCCGTAGCTCCAGAAACAGCCCGGTTGCAGGCGCGCCAATCATTAGCGGCTTGGTGCCGTGTAATGTCATTACAGAAGAAATACTCACCGACCATCCTGATCGCTATCGGGCTATGATTGTTGAAACGGCCAACCCTGTGCATTCGCTGGCGAACTCAGATCAAATGCGCAAAGCTCTGCGCAGTCTGGACTTAGTGGTATCCATTGATATAGCGATGACTGAAACCTGCAAAGAAGCCGACTATATTTTGCCGGCCTCTACCCAGTATGAAAAATGGGAGGCAACGTTTTTTAATTTTGAATACCCCGACAATTATTTTCATTTACGCAAACCCTTGTTCACACCACTGGAAAACACCTTATCCGAAGCCGAGATTCACGCGCGCCTGATTGAAGCAATGGGCGCATTGCCTACAGATCTTTGTGATGAGCTATCAGATATATTGGCCACTTCAGGACGTGATGCATACCGAGACCGCTTTATGCAGGTATTGGGCGAGCACCCTGATGCCAGCGCCGTGGCATCCATAATTTTGTATCGCACGCTGGGACCAAGCCTGGCTAATGGCGCCAAAGAAGCTGCTGTGCTGTGGCCACTATGCCTTGGCTTTGCTATGAGCGAGTCGGCGTCGTTAGAGAAAGCGGGTTACAGCGGAGACCCGATGACTCAAGCCGATAAGTTATTTGACGCCATTGTAGAAGGGCATTCAGGTGTTGTTATCTCAAAAGACACTATTGATAACAGCTGGAGTCGTATTGAAAACAATGGCTTTAACGGCAAAATTAACCTGGTTAATACTGATTTACTCGGTGAGCTCAGCAGCTTGAAAGAAGGCCCTGCCAAAATGACCAGCGACGAATTCCCCTACGTATTAATGGCAGGTGAGCGACGCGATTATTCGGCCAATACTATATTTCGTGACGGCGGTTGGCGACGCAAAGATCGCGGCGGTGCTTTGTGCATGAGTTCTGCCGATGCACAACATCTGGGTTTAGGCGACGGTGATCAGGCGCGCATCAGCACACAGGTTGGAACCGCTGTCACCACCATCGAAATCAATGATCGTATGCAGCCCGGGCATATGTCTTTGCCTAATGGCTTCGGGCTGGACAATGTTGATGGCCAACGTGAGGGGGTTGCTGCAAACGAACTAACCAGCACCGAGAACCGCGACAAATTTGCCGGTACACCATGGCATAAGTCTGTGGCTGCTCGAGTATCAGCACTTTAGCGTCACGCTGCGAGCTGCCTAGTTGGCGTTGAGATGCCGAAGCAGGAAGGCCGTCAAACCTTCATCGCTACTACCGATTGAAGGAATGGTGGGAAGGTCGGCAACCACACTCACACCGGCAGCGTTCGCTTGCGACACTAAAGCCTGCGCGTGCGATGGATGATGGAATAGCGCCCCTATATCATCCAGCTCCGGGTTTTGCGGAAAGAAAATATTTCGTACAAAAAATTCAGGGTCATCAGCGCTCAGCATGGCCAGCATGTCTACCTCACGGCGATACTGCTCGCCCGCTTCCGTAAACATCTGGTCGGCGTCGCTAATTGCATAAAACTGCAGGATACGGCTCAGTAAGTTCTCGTCTTGAGTCATTGCCGCCAGAGTGATGCCGAAGCTTGGAAATACATCAGTCTCCCAACGAGACAGATCATAGCTGGCTTGAGTCTCTAAAGTCGCAACCGCATTGACTCTGGTTGACTGGCGCAATATCGGGTCGTTGTTTGACGCGTCACTGCGGTCGTCGGCCATCGCAATCCACAACGACATACCAGCGCCGGCTGAAGTGCCCATCAAGGCAATATTGTTAGGGTCTATATTCAAATTTTCAGCTTGATAGCGAATATACTGCAGCGCGCGCTGACCATCCCGCAAAGGACCAATCACCCCTTCTTCTTCATTACCACCAAGCAAACGATAATTGGCGCTGGCAAACGCTATGCCATTTTCAAGCATGGTTGCGATAAGCGACGAAGACAACAGATAGATTTCTTCTTTGTTTCCTTGGGTGAAACCACCTGCATGAAAATAGATTATCAAAGGTGTTGCTGTGTCACTATCTGGCAGGAATATGTCAAATACACGCTCATCACCCTGATCATAGGGCACGTTAACCGCGAACCGGGCAAGATCTGCTGGTAAATTAAGAGGTGGATCTATTAGAGTTAGCTCAAGCGCTGGTACTGACTCGCTCGCATCAATGGAAACTGGCTCTCCACTACTTGAACACGCAACCGTTAGTATCAGAACGAATAATACAAAGATTGATCTCATCACTTGCGGTAAATCTCTCTTAAATAAAAAACGCATTCTGTATGCAACTGTTAGCTTGTTCACGAGTCTTAAGTACTGCGGCCTAACGTAGAATAATGATCACAATAACCGAATTTGACATCGAACCCGATACGCATCTGGTACGTAGACTACTTTTTCTACTCATAATTAGTGCGATTGTGCATGGCGTTAGCCTGAGCGTATTACGCGGTTCACATGAGAGCGCCGTGTTGCCCCCTGCCTTGCCCATAGCGCTTTCGATGGTGAAATCACAAGCAGAACAATACCCGATTGAAACTGAAGCACAACTGAATGAACCTATAAAGAAGATGACCCAAGCCACCCCTACAACCCACCGCAAAAACACAGTGACATCAGCGCCCGCCCCGGAAAAGGTACTGCTAATCAAGCAAATGGATTACGCCGCACCACTGGATTTTTGGCAATCGGCTACTTGTAACTCACGGCAAAAGCGCACAGCCGGCCATGTGTGCTCGCATGAAAATGAGATCACTGAGCACCGCTACAAAGGTGCTCATGAACAATACCTTGCAAAACTTGTTCGTGATGAGCGCTTGTTACCAGCAGAACGCGCAACAGATCTTCGGACGATCGATGGCTTGCTGGCACAGCAAGCAGCGGTAGATGACGCGCTAAGTAATTTCGACAAACCCCCTGCGCATTTACTCATTGAACAGCGTCGTATAAGCAGCGAAATTGCGCGAATAGACAACAAGTATTCATCCATTAATTTGCTGAAGTTACTGGGCAGCGCCTATAAGACGACAACGAAAATCGTAAAGTCAGGCAGCAATAGCAAATAAGAGCGCTACATTTCGTTACATTCCTAAACACGCAACTACAGACAAACATGGGGGTTGTGGCACACTTAAACACTATTGCACTATGCAGCTGATTAATATGGATACCTTACCCTACGTACTTCTGGTTGAAGACGACGAACGGCTTGCGAACTTGATTCAGGAATATTTGACCAAGCACGGATTTCTGGTGCGCGTGCAGGGTCGTGGCGATTTGGCCGTTGCAGATATTCTTGAGAGCAAACCCGATTTGCTCGTTCTGGATATTATGCTGCCGGGTATAGATGGGCTGGAGGTGTGCCGGCGGGTGAGGCAGCAATTTACCGCACCTATTCTAATGCTCACGGCTCGCGACGAAGACATAGACCAGATAGTGGGTTTGGAGTTGGGTGCGGATGACTACATCAACAAGCCAGTTCAGCCGCGACTCTTACTGGCTCGAATTAAAGCTCATTTACGCAGGGCCAGCACAGCACACCCAACCTTCGATCAGGAAAGCTTGAGCTTTGGTACTTTGCATCTGGATTTGGTGTCACGCGAAACACAGCTTAACAATCAAAACATTGAGTTATCGACCAACGAATTTGATGTCCTTGCTTTGCTAGCAAGCAATGCTGGCAAGGTACTCGATCGAGATACGATATTGCAAGCGATAAGAGGCATTGAGTACGACGGCATCGATCGATCTGTTGACATCGCCGTATCACGGTTGCGACGTAAATTAGGCGACGAAGCGCAACCAGCGAAGCGAATTAAAACAGTACGGAACAAAGGCTATTTATTTGTAGCCGACAGCTGGGACTGACATCACTGTGTGGCGCATTTTCGTTTCATTGTATTTGCTGATTGCGTTCACGCTGGCTGGGTTCGTGTTTGGCCTGCCCATGCTGGTGGAAGGTTTCGTGCAGAAAAAGCTGTATGAACATGCGCACGGCATTGCCGCCCTACCGCAGTATATTCTAGAGCAGGAACTGAAAGAGCTTCCATCAAGCCAGTGGCGTGCTGTGCTTGAAGCCAGAAGCGCGCAATTCGGGTACCCACTGCAGATCCATGTGCAAGAAGATTTCATTGATGACGAACGCATCAGCGCCAGGCTAGCCCAAAATCTGGTAGCAGTTGGTGAAGACGAGCGAGAAGGCGTGGACTATATGCTACTACCGTTTGCACCCAGCAATCTGGTGGTGCGCATGGATATAGAACAAAGCAATACCGAGCATGCCGAAAGAACGATTCTGGGTTTCATCACCACAATAGAGCAGCAATTGGCTGGCAATCCGCCCAACACGTGGCCGCATTTTATCGAGCAATACGCAGCCCACGCGAACTTCCCCGTTCTTATCACCTCTTTGCAAGAAGCCGCTGTTGAACAGGGTGACCTTGAAAAATTGCAGCGTGGGGATTTGGTTTGGTATGACATTGAAGGGGATACTGAGCGTTATTTTCGTAAGCTCGCAAACAGCGATCTTGCTGTTCAGATTGGCCCCATTACCGAGGGTATTTCATCTACGATAATAACCAGCCTGGCCCTATTGCTTCTGGCGTCATTGTTCGCGATCGTATTGTTCTTCTGGATCAAACCTCTATGGCAAGATTTGCTGGCCTTGCGTACCGCAGCCGCCGCACTGGGCAGCGGCGAACTGAATCAGCGTGTTGAAGTTTCCAAACGTTCCAGAGTAGCAGGCCTTGCCGAGACTTTTAATTCAATGGCCGATAGAATCGGCCAATTGCTAAGCTCACACAAAGAGCTTACTGACGCCGTATCCCACGAACTTAGAACCCCAATCAGCAGAATGCAGTTCGCGCTGGATATGCTTGAAGACGCGGACTCTGAGAAAGACCAAAAGCGCTACACAACCGGTATGCAGGCCGATATAAAAGAACTCGAGGACATGGTCAATGAGCTGCTGACGTATTCGCGCATGGACAGACCAGCGCCTGAACTTTACAAAACACGCATTGATATCAATAGCTGGTTCACTGAAATAATAGAACAGGAGATGTCTGACTTCAGCGATCTTGATTATGAGATTGTCAAACATAAACAGTTAGACGAAGACCTACTGCAGGCGTTCGTAGAACCGCGCTTATTGCAACGCGCGGTTAGAAATTTACTTCGCAATGCAGCGCGGCACACACAATCAAAAATAGTGTGCACACTGCACACAGATGCCAATAACTTCACCCTCAGCGTCGCAGACGACGGTCCTGGCATTCCCATTGAATTGCGTGAACGACTGTTTGAGCCTTTTGTGCGCACCGACAACAGCAGGCACCGAGACGAAGGCGGCTACGGCTTAGGGCTTGCGATTGTTAAACGAATTTGTGAATGGCTTGACGGTAGCGTCTCCATTCAGACCTCACCGTTGGGAGGTGCTGAGTTTTTACTGTGTATGCCCAGAGATTTGTGAGTTCCATTTCGCCTTTGATACACACTGTTACATAAGAAAACAAACCAAGACAATCTGACAACAGACCGAAGACCGGCCCATCAATACACTGCATCCTATGACATCTTGGAGCAGACAATTGTACCCTCTTCGCCGTTTCAACAATTCTTATCGACTCTCACTTATTGCATTGACTTTGTTCGCCAGCAATCACCACCTGCTCGCCGAAACTTCTAAAAAAGTGCTTCCAGCAATGGAAGAGTTAACTGTTCAAGGTCAGGAGACCACAGCAGCTAGTGAGCCTACAGAGCTAACCCAGCAGCTACTGAAGGTTCCGGGAACCTTGGGTGACCCACTGTCGGCAATTTATTCTTTACCCGGCGTGCTTGAAACTGATGACGGCGAACCCGCTGTTCGCGGTTCCAGCCCCAGAGACAATGCGTTTAACATCGACTTCCTTCCCGCAGCTTACGTATTCCACGATTTTGGCAACAGCATTTTCAACGAAAATCTTATTCGAGACTTTGGCTTTCAAGCCGGAGGCTTTGGTGCAGAATATGGCGACGCCAACGGTGCAATATTCGACGTGACGCTGCGAGACCCAAGAGCGCAGCCAATAGCCACTACGATTGATGCCAGTTTCTTACGCGCTGGATTGATGTTTGAAGGCTCTCTGGCCCAAGGACATACGTTTTATGTGTCAGCCAGAGAAAGCCTGGTGCACTTGCTGATCAAAGCTATTGATGACGCTGAAAGCGAAGAAGACGATGATGACATTGAATTCAAACAGTATCCGCGCGCAACTGATTATCAAGCCAAATACATGTGGCAGCCTAACCAACACCATAGTGTTTCACTGTTGGCGCTGGGCGCCAGTGATCGCGGTGCCGTCGATATTGGCGATCAATCTGATGAGGCTTTAATCGACCCTGGCAGTTCCGGCACCGCTTCGCTAGACACTGAGTTCAGCAGTATTGGTGCCAACTGGATTTTCGACTACGGTCGTCATTATTGGCAAACTGCCGTGGGTCAATTGGATGAATCTCGCAGAGACCGCTTCGCAAACGGCGATGAGTATCTGAATATTGACAGCCTCAGTCTAACCGCCAAAAGTACCTACCAATTTCAGCTTAATGATTCTATTGAACTCTCTACCGGTGTTGAATACCGCGACTACGAAGTAGACTACGATTTTAATGTACGCTATCGAAGCTGCTCTGAGTTTTCCACTGACTGCGATACTGCCCCAGGCGTTTTACTGCAACAAACCGATGGGCACTCCCTGCGAACCACGGCTTTTCATGCCGCAAGCAAATGGGCTATTAGCAAACGATTGCTTGTATCACCCGGCGTGCGATGGCAGCGCACTAGCTATCTTGATGAAACGCATTTTGAACCACGATTAACACTAAGCTGGGCGCTGGACGACAACTGGACTGTCAACGGAGCATGGGGCCGCTACCATCAGTTGCCGGATGCGGATGAAATAGTGCCGGTTATTGGTAACCCACGACTGCGCTCACCTGAATCATCGCATTACTTGCTAGGACTCAGTGGAAAGCTGAGTGACAACTGGTTCCTTAAGACTGATATTTATTACAAGGACCTTAGCAAGCTCACAATCGATGTAGATGACGAGCGAAACTATCTTAACCAAGCCGATGGACGCGCCTATGGTGCCGAGCTAATGCTGAGGCGCCAGGCGTTGAATTCGCCTTGGTATGCTTGGTTATCATTCAGCTACGCTCGTTCTGAGCGACAAGACTTACTCAGCTCTCAAACCACCAAAGCCGACTACGACACACCAGTTGTAGCGAAAGCAGTACTCAACTACCAGCTTGGTCAATGGAACTTGGGCGCTCGATGGAATTATCGCAGCGGTTTGCCATTCACGCCCATAGTTGGCAATGAAGAAAACCCGAACTTTCCCGGGTTTTACCGACCTGTATATGGTGAGTTAAATAGCGACCGGGCAAGCAGTTACCACCGCCTGGACTTGCGCGCCGAACACCCTTTCCGCTTTTTGGGTGCTGAGGGCTCTTACTACATCGACATTATCAACGCCTATGGTCGCGACAACGGTGGCTCGGTAGCTTACAAACCAACCCCAAACTCTTCTGAGTACACCTTGGAAAAAGAAGACAGCTACGGTCTGCTGCCGTCAGTTGGCATTAAACTAACATTCTAATACTTTCGGAGAAAAACATGAAAACACTTCGCAATCTAAAACAACTTATCGGTCTCGGTGCAATACTACTGCTGAGCAGCGCCTGCAGTTCTGATTTTATGATACGCACAATGTACGCCGATCTTGGCGATTCATTTGTAGACGACGTGCATGAATACGCTGACTTTGACAAACAACAAAGCGAGATGATTGAAAATGTGGCTGGCGACCTGCATCACTGGCATCGCACTACCCAGCTACCTATTTACGCACAATTTCTTCGTGATACGGCGAATGATTCCGCGAGCGGGTTACTGTTACAGCGTAACAATATCGAGGGTAAATTTGAACGGCTTGAAAATGCAATGCACACTATGGAAAATGCGCCATGGCCAATGATTGGTGATCTTTTCAGTTCGCTAAGTCTGACTCAAATTGCGCAGATGGAAGAAAGTCTTGCGCAAGAAACGGATGACATGCAACGGGAAGTTGAGCGTTCACAATCAAGTCGCGGCAAGAAAAAAATGATGCGTGAACAACGTGCGGAAATCGAGGGCATGTTTACTGACGTTCTTGATGTACCGCTGAACAAGGCGCAAAAATTGCGTATTGAAACGATGGTGGAGGAATGGCAGGGTGACTTATCCACAGAGGTTCAGCTTGAGCAACAATGGAATGCGCAGTTTATTGAATTACTAAGGCAATTGAACCGTGAAACTGTCTCAATTGAGCCGGTGTTAGATCATTTAATGGCAAGCAGTACATTGCATGAGAATGCGGCGCCAGAGCAGGCTGAGAACGATAAAGAGATACTTATTGATGGTTTGCATGACATCATTCGATCGATGAACAACGAACAGCACCAGCGGATGCGGGTTAGTTTGAATCGATATGCGGATTTGATTGATACCTTGTAGGGTACGATTGGCGTTGAAACACCAAAGCTGAAGGATGTGCTGGTCAGTCGAGACCGGCGTTGAAGCAAATAGCCGTTACCGAGACACGCCGTGAACCCATCCATGGGGGCTTCCCTAAAGGACCTACTGTTGGTGGTTTTCGACATCCTGTCTCAAACAGTCTCGGTAACGGCTATTTACTTCAACACCTCAGTGCTAAGCCCTGACGCCCGATAATGGCACACAGGTTTTGAATTGATAGTCGCTTAGCGAGACTGTGTGAGAGAGGGACCTCGAACACAAGCCCCCACGGATGGGTTCACGGCGTGTCTCGCTAAGCGACTATCGATTCAAAGCCGGACACGACGCTTGCACAGTCTCTACATCACCAATAGTCAACCTACCCCATCTCGTAAAAAACCGCCTTGTTACCATCCGGGTCACGAAAATACGCGCCATAGAAAACGTCTTCAACGCGAACCCCAGGCTCGCCTTCATCCGTACCGCCCAATTCGAGCGCTTTAGCGTAAAGCTTGTCAATCATCTCGCGCGAGCCAGGTGCAAATGCAACCATGTTGCCATTGCCGGAATTATGCTCACTTTCATCGTACGGTATGCAAACCGCCAGCATTGGCTCTTCCATACTCCGGCCAAGCATTGCAATACGGCCCATATCAAACAGTACGGTACAGCCCATATCGGCCAATAATTCTGACCAAAAGGCCTTGGCGCGTTCCATATCTTTGACACCAATCGTTACGTAACCAATCATTTGGTCTATTCTCCTAAGAAGGTAAGCTTGAGCGGATTATTACACAGCCAAATGCCTGAAAGAACCAAAATTAAATTGCGCTGCGCAATCAGTGCATTCCATCTCAGCGTATTGCTGCTGTTCAGTACAGTGGCAGTCGCGGCTGAGGTCTATAAATGGGTGGATGAACAAGGTAACGTTCACTATACCGACAAGAAACCCGCCAACGATAAAGAGCCTGCCAAGGTCGACGTCAAGGTGCACAATACCCGTAAAGACGCTGAGCTTGACGCGTATCGGGAATACACTAAACGAAATCGCGAGGCCGCTGAAACCGAAGCGGCGATCAGTGAAAAGAAAAAGGCCAAGAATCGGCAGACTCAGCAAAAGCGTCAACATGCCTGCAAGAAAATACTCAAACGCAAGCGCGAGTATCAGCAAGGCGGCGTAATTTACAGCGAAAAGAAAAGTGGCGACCGAAAGTACTACAGCGATGAAGAGCGAGCCGAAGTATTGCGCAAGCTCAATAAAGCCTTAAAAAAACACTGCTAGCCGTTTGTTTATTCCAGCAATAAGCTGGGTATGCCCCCAACATGTGACTTGATAGTTGCAACGCGCGTACCCGGTTTTCTACCTTCCCTTATCTCTGTCATGGAAACACCTCGCGATACCAGGTTTTCATGTGTTGTTTCTATGTCGCCGCAGCGATAGCAAATACCCCAGAAAAAATCCTGCTTGGGTCGCTTGCTGCTTTCTTCTATAACTTCCAATGTCATGCCGCCTTCGCGAAAGAACAGCATTCGCCCGCCCCATTCTTCAACAGTTTGATCAAGCGCCAAGCGCGCACCAAGATCATCTCTGAAAAGACGTATGCAGTCGTTCGCATTGGCTGTTCGCAGCACTACGTGGTCAACAGTTTGTATACCGGGCAGAGATGAATCTGTGCGCACAACGTTGATTGGCGCCTGCTCAGCCAACTGAATATCCAGGCCTCTGCAGTCTGTAGGAAGATCTGGTGATTTACCGTGTACGATCAGACCGCCAACCACTGCAGCTCTTTCACCAAGTGAATCAGCGTCAGCCGATACAACATCAATAGTCGTGTTACCTAACTGAAAAACGCCCGGGCTTGTACCGAACAGAACCGCCATCTCCTCGCACAGCGTTTCGCTCTGCGAACTGTAAATTCTTATTTGACTGAAAAATCGCTCTGATTGTTGATTCATTGGGTTCTCTGCTACTCTTAGCCGCACTTCACAGCATGCATTTTAAACCATCCGGAGAATCGAAATGAATGGAACTAGCGACAATAGCTTTGACAGCTATAAAAAACTGGATGTACAGGGAAAAACATACGCTTATTACAGCCTGGGCGCCGACAAGATAGCGGGGCTTGCGGATATTTCGCGCTTGCCAAACTCGATCAAGGTACTGCTAGAGAACCTGCTTCGACATGAGGACGGCCTAGCGTGCACAGTTGACGACATTAAGGCTCTCGCGCAAAGTGCCGAGACGCGGCGCGAGGTGGAAATTGCTTACCATCCGGCGCGAGTGCTTATGCAAGATTTTACTGGTGTACCGGCGGTAGTGGATCTGGCCGCTATGCGCGATGCCTTGCTAAAAGCCAAGGTTGACCCCTCAAAAATAAACCCCTTGTCTCCAGTTGATCTCGTGATTGACCATTCCGTGGTGATTGACCAGTTTGCGTCTGAAGAAGCATTTGATCACAACGTTGAATTAGAAATGCAGCGCAATGCTGAGCGTTACCAGTTTCTAAAATGGGGGCAAGGTGCGTTTGATAATTTCAGTCTGGTGCCACCGGGCACTGGCATTTGCCATCAGGTAAACCTGGAGTACATTGCCAAGGCAATCTGGAGTTCTGAGCACAATGGCGAGACAGTCGCCTACCCCGACACACTGGTAGGTACTGACTCCCACACTACAATGATTAATGGTCTTGGCGTACTTGGCTGGGGCGTTGGTGGTATTGAGGCCGAAGCTGCAATGCTTGGTCAGCCAGTATCTATGCTGATTCCTGAGGTAGTAGGCTTTGAGCTAACAGGGCAATTAAGTGAAGGGATTACGGCAACCGATCTGGTTCTACAGGTGGTACAAATGCTGCGTGCGCACGGCGTCGTTGGCAAGTTCGTTGAATTCTATGGCAGTGCTTTAGACACTCTACCGCTGGCAGATCGTGCCACCATCGCGAACATGGCCCCCGAATACGGCGCTACGTGTGGCTTCTTCCCAATTGATCAGAAAACTGTGGATTACATGCGCCTCAGCGGGCGTGAAGAAAATGTTGTGCGGCTGGTGGAAACGTATTGCAAAGCGCAAGGTATGTGGCGCGACGCCAATTCTCCCGTGCCAGTATTTGCGTCCAGCTTAGCGCTGGACATCAGCACGGTTGAACCGAACTTGTCTGGTCCAAAGCGACCGCAAGACCGGGTGCCTTTGCGTGAAATGCCACAGGCCATTGAGAGTTTTATTGAGCTTGATGGTAAAGCTGGTGAACTTGATACCGACTTCGCTTGCGGCGATTTTGAACTGAATCATGGCGACGTGGTGATCGCCTCTATTACCAGCTGCACCAACACATCTAACCCTGCCGTTATGTTGGGCGCGGGTCTCGTTGCTAAGAAAGCCGTTGAAAAGGGCTTAATGCGAAAGCCCTGGGTGAAGTCGTCGTTGGCACCTGGTAGCAAGGTAGTGACTGAGTATCTGGAAAAGTCCAACTTACAGGGCTATCTCGATGAGCTTGGTTTCAACACGGTCGGTTACGGTTGCACAACGTGTATCGGTAATTCAGGGCCATTACCTGAAGCGGTTCATAAAACCGTTGAAGACAATGACATGGTTGTGACCTCTGTGCTGTCGGGTAATCGAAATTTTGAAGGGAGAATTCACCAGTTAGTGAAAGCAAACTGGTTGGCCTCACCACCGCTGGTTGTGGCCTATGCATTGGCCGGCAGCACGCGCATAAATCTTAGCACCGACCCACTGGGTAATGACCACGATGGCAAGCCGGTGTATTTGAAAGACATCTGGCCTAGCAATGAAGAGATTGCGACCGAGGTCGCCAAGATTGATGAAAGCATGTTCACTGCAAAATACGCGGATGTGTTCAGCGGTGACGACAAATGGCAGGCCGTTCCCACGGTAGAAGGGAAAACGTATCAATGGGAAGATTCCAGCACCTATATTCAGCTGCCACCATTCTTTGAGCCGCAATACACACAGGGTAAAGACAAAGACATTATTGGCGCGCGTTTATTGGCCTTGCTCGGTGATTCAGTCACAACGGATCACATATCGCCAGCGGGCTCTATTGCAGCAGACAGTCCGGCAGCGAAATACCTCACAGATAACGGGGTAGACCGGCGTGATTTCAACAGCTACGGCTCACGTCGTGGCAACCACGAAGTAATGATGCGTGGCACCTTTGCCAATATTCGAATTCGCAATCAGCTTGCACCCGGCACCGAGGGTGGTTACACCAAACGCCCCAACAGTGACGAGGTACTGTCTATTTATGACGCGGCCATGCAATATATGGCCGAGGATACGCCTACTGTTGTGGTGGCCGGCAAGGAATACGGTACCGGCTCAAGTCGGGATTGGGCGGCCAAGGGTACGCTGTTGCTAGGTGTAAAGGCGGTGATCGTAGAGAGTTTTGAGCGCATACATCGCTCTAACCTGGTGGGCATGGGTGTGCTTCCGCTGCAATTCATGAATGGCCAGAATCGAGAAACCTTGAAGTTAGGCATTACAGACCGAATAGATATAGTCGGCCTGGGCGCGAACGGCCAGCGTATGGAAGCCAAGCAGATATTCGATGCACGGGTTCATCGTGAAGACGGCAGCGTGGAAGAGTTTCAGCTGCTATCACGCATTGATACGGCGGTAGAAGTAGACTATTTCCTGGCCGGCGGCATATTGCAGTTTGTGCTTGAACGACTAAAAGGGTAGTTGGCGCAATGATCAGGAAAACAGGCAAGAGCAGCGGAACAAAGCTCACCCGATCGCGTATAGAGCACGACAGCATGGGCGCACTTAAGGTGCCCAGCAGTGCGCTGTACGCGGCGCAAACGCAACGAGCGGTGAACAACTTCCCTATCAGCGGCTTGACCATGTCGGCGTCGTTTATTCGTGCGCTGGGCGACATAAAGGCGAGTGCAGCAGCAGCCAATGCAGAGCTGGGTACGCTGCCAAAACCAATCGCCAATGCAATCATTAAAGCGGCAGATCAGGTTTCCAAAAACACGCTGGATGAGCACTTTCCTGTCGACGTCTTTCAAACTGGCTCGGGCACAAGTTCAAACATGAATGCCAACGAGGTAATTGCCAAGCTTGCCAGCAAAACGCTGGGCAAGCCGGTGCACCCCAATGACCACGTAAACTATGGGCAGAGCAGCAACGACGTTATTCCAACCGCAATTCATGTCAGTGCTGCGTGCCAGCTAAGTGAGCACTTACTACCAGCTATAGCGCATCTTCGCGCTACCATCGATCAAAGATCACGCGAATTGCGTAAAACTGTGAAGACAGGGCGTACACATTTGATGGACGCGATGCCCTTATCAATGGGCCAGGAGTTATCGGGCTGGAGCGCGCAGCTGAATTCCGCCACCCGGCGTATTAACGATACTCGCAAGCGGCTGATGCTGCTTGCGCAGGGTGGCACGGCAGTGGGTACGGGCGTGAATGCACCGCCGGATTTTGCGGCAACATTTGCACGCCATTTAAGCGCCCGTACCGACTTAAAATTCAAGCCGAATCGCAATGCGTTCGAAAGCATTAGTTCGCAAGACACGGCCGTGGAATTATCTGGCCAGCTGAAAACACTTGCTGTGGCGCTGATGAAGATTGCAAATGATTTGCGTTGGATGAACAGCGGCCCTTTGGCTGGCTTGGGTGAGATAGCCCTACCGGCCTTACAACCAGGTAGCAGCATCATGCCAGGCAAAGTAAACCCGGTCATTCCAGAGTCTGTGGCTATGGTGTCGGCACAGGTTATAGGCAATGACAGCTGCATTACGGTGGCAGGTCAATCGGGTAATTTCCAGCTCAATGTCATGCTGCCGGTGATCGCGTACAACTTGTTGCAAAGTATTGAGCTGCTGGGGAATGCGAGTCGAATACTGGCGGATGATGCGATTGCTGGATTCACTGTTAATGATGAAAACTTAAGCGAAAACCTGCATCGCAATCCCATTCTGGTGACGGCGCTAAACAGTGAAGTGGGGTACAACAAGGCGGCGGAGATTGCGAAAGCGGCTTATAAGCAGGGGCGACCTATTGCTGAGGTCGCGGCAGAGATGACGGATATTGATCCCAAGCGTTTGAGGCAATTGCTTGATCCTAAGAAGTTGATTTAACCCTCCAGAAAACCGCCAATCGCGGTAATCAGGCCGCGGTGGACACTCAGTAGACCATCCATCGGGGAATATCACGTTTCATACCTCAAATAATTGTTCATTTTTTGAACATCTACTATCTTTTTTGTGACGGCAATCACAAAGAGGCGCCTTTTGAACGAAACACCCATCATTGCAGCGAGCAGTATTGCTCGGATTAGATCACGCTGGCTGGGTGGGCTGCGCTGCCGATCCAGGGTTGAGCGTGATGCTGACGACGGTCGGCAAACGTCTATCGTACTCGAAACCGACGCGGCCAGGTTTGCAGACATTCGCGGCTCTGACACATCAGCCAGTTCAGTTGAACACTTATTGCACGCCCTCACCAGCAGTGTGATGGCGACTATGGTTCAACGTGCGCAACTGGAGGGTATTGCAATAGAACTGGTCACTTCGAGCAGCATAGGTGTTCGGCCAAAGCCAATGAGTGCCGACTCGCAACCTCAACCTCTGCAGGCCATTGACCTTAAATTCGAAGTTAAGGCCAGTGAGCGGGCGTCTGAAATAGAACAATTATGCGCCAATGATCCGATGTATAAAACGCTCAGGCGGGCTCTTCCAGTAACTATCAGTGTCATCCAGGCTGCTTGAATTAGGCTATCGCACTGCTAAGGTTTTAAGATAAGGGAATAACAAAGAGAGCCACGGAATGGACTCTGTCATGGTAGCGCCGCCTGGCGCGCACGCAGAAAAAGAAGTCGACGAAATTGAGCAAAGCGTGTCTAGCGCATTGCTTGAAGCTGAAGACTTCACGGATACTTTTCTGGATGACTCCTTTATTGAAATCGAACGCCGACTACTTTCCCTAAGAAATAGAAAGAAACCAGCACTTGTACAGGCCGTTACAGAAGGCCAGATCATCAGCTTGAAGAACCTGCTGCCTGAACTGGAAACCGTTGCCCCCCAAACTCCTGACACCGATGACTTGCCAGCAAAAAGTGAGCTAAGCAATCAGATTGACGCCGACTGGATGGGCGAGCTCAATAATTTGGACTACGACGATCTCTATAGTGAAATGGAGAGCGATGCGCTTGCCGACAGCGAAGAGACTGTAAGTCGAATGCTAGAGTCACTGGGAAGCAAAGATCCTGGATCAGCGACTGAGCAATCGAATTTCGACACAGCTGAGTCAATTCTCAGAGAAGATTTATCGCTTGAAGAATTGCCTGTTCCAGACGTGATGTTTACGGAGATGGAACTTGAGCCAAAATTAGATCAGCCAGTTGAAGCACTCGTTGAAGACGCTGAAATTTCGTATGAATCTCATCAGGTCTTGTTCACGCCGGCAGATGAACCTGCGGATGAAGTAACACTAGAGCCCGCAGGCGAAACATCAGAGCAGTCCATTGTTAGCGACGATATTGAAGAAGTAGCACTGGTGAGTCGCATTGAACCAGCCCTATCAGCGAATGCCCTGCAAATCAGCAACGAGCTTGCACCTATTGATCCGCAGAAAATCGCGCAAGCGCTGGTCGATATGTACATGGAAAATGAGCGGGTGCTGGCCGAGCAACGCGAAGCGCAACATGTTGCACAAGCCGCGCAAAGACGCCAATTGGTATTGATCAGTGCCGGCGCCGTTTGCGCTGTACTGATTGCGGCAACCATTGTTTATCTGCTTCTGAGCGCAAACATGCGTGCCTTGAGTGTACCCGAGGTCAGCATGCCGGCAGTGAGCAGCGCACCTCCGCCGCGCTATCAATCGGTTAATGAGATTATCTCCGGTTCAGTGGTAGGCACTGAGCTCGGTGATTCGCAGCGCACCGTAGAAAACAGCAATACAGCGGCCGTAGACGCTAGCAGTGTTGGAGCCGATGAATTTAACTACTACGACGAATCCATCTATGAACCCGATGCCATGGCGGATGCGGAAAACGCTTACTACCCAGTCGCGGAATCCGAGTACGGAATTTCTTTTGATCAACGCACTGCAGAGGTCAGCCCGCATGAACAGGCGTACGCACAATGGACCGGTGGTGACCTGAGTGGCGCACGCACCGCTTATGAGCGTATTTTGCAAGCTAATCCCGAAGACACGGAAGCTCTGGTAGGCCTGGGGTCGATGGCCCAACAACAGGGCAATGAAGACCTGGCTGTTAGCTACCTTGTACGCGCTGTTAAAAATAAGCCCGATCATGCATTCGCACTAGCAGCACTCGCCAGCCTATCGAGCACAGAAAACCGCGGAAGATTGGAAAAGGACTTGATGCAATTAGCTCGTAGCAATCCGAATGTGTCTGAACTGCCGTTCATTTTGGGTAACTGGTATGCGCGCGACAAACGCTGGGCAGATGCACAACAAGCCTATTTTGATGCGTTTAATCGTGACAGTCAGAGTGCCGACTACGCTTTTAACCTGGCTGTATCATTGGACCAGCTGGGCAAAACAGCCAGCGCAAAAAGCTTCTATCAAAAAGCAATCGCGCTCTCGCCCAATAGCGTGACTCATTTTGATGTAGAGCAAGCGCGAGCACGAGCTGATAAGCTGAAATAATCGCTTAGTTAAAGTTGT
The DNA here is from genome assembly GCA_045105115.1 of Pseudomonadales bacterium. GTDB lineage: Bacteria > Pseudomonadota > Gammaproteobacteria > Pseudomonadales > JAUIET01 > JAUIET01. Next base: position 19,362 of record JBGCDE010000085.1, read on the forward strand.
ATTTCAAAGCGGTCGGCGTCGCGCCATGCCTGAAATTTGTCTCTAAAATTTGCCAGCTTCGCCAAACTGATGGTTTGCGTTTCCGTAAACGCAGTATCACGCGGGTGATCGATCATCGCGTCGCCTTTAAAGTCTACCAGCATTGAATCACCGCTATACTCCAGCCCTTTACCGTCAAGACCAATGCGGTTAACACCAACCGTGTAAGCTAGGTTTTCAATTGCTCTGGCTTGCAACAAGGTTCTCCAGGGTGCTCGCCTGGCTGCCGGCCAATTAGCAACGCAGAGCAATAAATCATAGTCTTGCTTATTCCTGCAAAACACGGGAAAACGAAGGTCATAGCACACCGTGAGCATAATCTTCCAACCGTGGTATTGAACGACAACCCGCGAGTTACCTGCAACGTAACGCTCATGTTCGCCCGCCATGCGAAACAAGTGGGTTTTATCGTAATGCTGAACCTCACCGCCGGGTGTTACAAACAACATGCGATTGGTATGCCCGCCGTCTACTTCAAATACGGTACTGCCTGTTATTGCAGCGCCGGATAATTTTGCCTGAGCAAGCATCCAATCTGTAGTGGGAGCCCCGAGTGTATCCAGGCCGTCAATTTCAGTTGTAAAACCAGATGTGAACATTTCCGGTAGTACAATCAAGTCAGTGTCACCTGTAAGCGCCGCTATTTTTTCAGCGTACATCGCCTTATTGCCTTGCGGGTCATGCCAACGTAAATCACTTTGAATAAGGGTAACGCGCAAATCGTTGGCCGGGCTTTCTTTCATTAGTGTTTCACTTCACGTTGTTTGCTACATATTTGCCAATGGCTTTCAATGCAGCAGCGCCATCGTCAATCATATCTGCCATACCAATAAAACCATGTATTTGGCCATCGTAACGTATTAAATTAGTTTCAACGCCAGCTGACTTAAGTTTTTCCGCAAAGGCTTCGCCTTCATCGCGCAGTGGATCATACTCAGCTGTTATGACCAGTGTAGGCGGCAAGCCCGTTAAATCGGCAAGCAGGGGGCTTGCGTAAACATGTTGGCCGTCTGCGTCATTACTAAGATACTGCTCCCAAAACCAGCGCATCGAGTCGCTTTCCAGATAAAGGCCTTTTGCATTCTGCGAATAACTTACGGTATTAAAATTGTGATTCGTTACCGGATAGATAGCAACGTGATAGGCAATGTGCGGTGCAGGCTCTCCTTTTTGCATGCGGTCGCGCGCCATTAGTGTCACGGCAGCTGACAAGTTACCACCGGCACTGTCACCGGCAACAATCAACTTGCTGGCGTCTGCATTCAGCTCGGCAGCGTTTTCAACTGCCCATTCGGTGGCGTGATAGCAATCTTCAAGTGGCGCCGGAAATTTCGCTTCCGGCGACAAACGATAGCCTACCGACACCACCACACTGTCGGTTTCATTACACAGCGAACGACACGTGCCGTCGTGTGTATCCAAACTGCATATAACCCAGCCACCGCCATGAAAATACATCAGTAAGCGATGCGGTCCGGGCGTAGCTGGATGATAAATGCGCACCGGCACGTCCACACCGTTGAGCTCCAGCGTTCGGTTATCGACCTCACCAACAGCTGGCAAGCCAGTCGCCGGCATATCTGTTAACTCACGCAGCTCGGCAATGCTCATGGCGTGCGGGTTAAGCGGTTGCTCACCCATTAAGTCCAATACGGCTCTGGCTTGTGCATTCACTGTCATTAAGACGCCCTTCCTTTCCGGCAACTACTGGTTTGAGGCTTACTATAAGTAATTGTCGGCCCAACTACAAAGCCCTATACTCGCGTTTGTGATTCAATTCCGGCGGAGACCACTATGAGCACAGTGCACGATTTCAATGTTGAGACTATCAAAGGCGAACAGAAATCCTTAAGCGACTTCAAAGGTAAAACGCTGCTTATCGTCAATACTGCAAGCAAGTGCGGTTTCACGCCTCAGTTCAAGGGCTTACAAGCCTTGCACGACAAATATCAGGCACAAGGGCTGGAAATACTCGGCTTCCCTTGCAATCAATTTGGCAATCAGGACCCCGGTTCAAACGACGCAATTCTTGAGTTTTGCAGTTTGAACTATGACGTTGAGTTTCCTATGTTTGCAAAACTGGAAGTCAACGGCAGTGGCGCGCACCCCTTATACAAACATCTTCGAACCGAAGCACCCGGTGTGCTGGGCACTACCGGCGTTAAGTGGAACTTCACAAAATTTCTGGTAGACCCTGATGGCCAAGTGGTTGACAGATTCTCACCAAAAACCACACCAGCCGAACTGGAAGACGCTATAGAATCTGTTCTCGATTTTGAACCCGCGTAGAACATTACTAAAACAAGCACTGACGGCCGCAGCAAGCGCACCGCTGCTGGCCTGCACCGCCGGCACTTCCACTCACTCTGGCCGCAACATCTTTGCGCATGGTGTGGCCAGCGGTGACCCACTTCAAGATAAGGCTATCATCTGGACGCGAGTCTCGGGGTTCACTGCACAGCAAAGCGTGAGTTGGCAGTTAGCGCTGGATGAACAATTCCAAACCATTTTTAAGAGTGGCGTAACAGTCACAGACGCCACCCAGGACTTTACCTGCAAAGTAGATGTTAATGGTTTAGCGCCGGGCACCCTCTTCTATTACCGCTTTATTGCAGAGCAACAGTCGTCACCTTCCGGAAAATTCAAAACCCTGCCGATTGATGGCGTAAAACAAGCCAAAATCGGCGTGGTTTCTTGCTCTAATTATTCCTTTGGCTACTTCAACGTATACCGCCACCTCGCTGAGCGAGACGATCTGGATGCAATTTATCACGCTGGCGACTACATCTATGAATACGAGTCCGGCGGTTATGATTCACCGAAAGCCGCGGCTATGGGCCGGCAAACAATACCAACAAATGAAATTGTTAGCCTTACAGATTACCGACTGCGTCATGCCCAATATAAATCAGATCCTGATTTACAAGCAGTTCATGCCAGTCATGCATTCATCTGTTCCTGGGACGACCATGAAGTCGCTAACGACAGTTATCTGCATGGTGCCGAGAATCACGATGACAGTGAAGGTTCGTGGCAGCAGCGCAAGAGCGCAGCGCTTAAAGCATACTTTGAGTGGATGCCAGTGCGTGAGCCTGAGAAAAACGCGGATCAAAATTATCGGAGCTTCCAGTTTGGGTCGTTGTTTAGTCTAATTGTTTTGGAAACGCGGCTGTCAGGTCGAGACAAGGCCTTGAGTTATTCTGAAGACCTGCCCTACATAGCGGTTGAAGGCAGCGAGCAAGGCAGACCGGATGTGGTGAGGTTCAAGCAGGAGATTCTGAATAATCCGAATCGGCATATGATCGGCGCAGATCAGGAAAAATGGTTTAATGAAGAACTACAGCGCTCTGCAAAAGCCGGTGCAAACTGGCAAATCATTGGCAACCAGACCATTATGGCCAATGTGCTAGCACCGGATATTGCCAAACATTTTTCACCGGAAGAAATTGAAAACCTTATCCCAAGAGCGCGCCGGTTTGCAGATTTTTCGGCACTTGGCCTGCCTTACAATCTTGACGCATGGGACGGTTATCCTGAAGCACGCAAACGACTGCTGAACGCAACACTGCAGCACGCCAACAACACCGTAGTGCTAACAGGCGATACACATAACGCTTGGGCGAACGATATTACTGATCCTGACAGCGGCCTAAATATCGCTGCCGAAGTGGCCGTGAGCAGTGTTACGTCACCCGGTGTATCTGATGTATTGAATATTGACGCCAAGCGCTTTGGCCGAATTATTCAAGCGAGGAATAAAAACGTGCGCTACACCAATACAGCAGATCGCGGGTACGCCGTGTTGACCATTACGCCTGAGCAGTTTCGCGCAGACTATTATTTTGTGAATACCATACTGTCAACTCGGAGTTCACAGCGCCTGGAGCAAAGCATTACGGTGGATGCGAACGATCAAGTTGGTACGGCCAAGATCACATTGGCATGAGTAAATCAAAATCACTGCTATGGATTTTAATCGCTTACATCGCGTGTCTGAGTGCAGCGGGCACCTATCTTTTTAAATTTTCAGACCCAGCGCAAGGCTTACTGTTAAACAGCTTTATTGCAGATCTGATTGCTACTGTGGTTATTTTTGCATTTAGCCGGCTGTTTCGAAATTCCAGTTTTTATGACGCCTACTGGAGCGTGATTCCACCGCTGTTTCTGTTGTATTGGTGGTATAGCCGCGAAGTAGATACGGTTTACCTGCGTTATGTGTTTGTGTCTATTGTGGTGTGGTTCTGGGCAATACGACTGACCTGGAACTGGTCCAAACACTGGACGGGTATGAATCACGAAGACTGGCGCTACCCGCTGATTAAAGAAAAAAGTGGCTCGCTCGAGTTTATCGCTGACTTTGCCGCCATTCACTTATTCCCTACCCTGCAGGTATTTGCGGGCATGCTGCCAATGTATGCTGCGGTTGCTTTAGGCACAGAGGCCATTGGCGTATTGGACTACATTGCGTTGCTAATAGGGGTAAGTGCCGCCAGCTTACAGCTGATTTCCGACCGCCAATTGCATCGGTTTATTGACAGCAATAGCAGTAAGCAAATAATTGATACTGGCTTATGGGCCTGGTGCAGACACCCGAATTATCTAGGCGAGCTAATGTTCTGGGGCAGCCTGGCCCTGTTCGGACTGGCTGCTTTTCCCGAAGGCTGGTGGTGGCAAATTATTGGCTTTATCGCGATGTTAGTGATGTTCAGATTTGCGAGTATCCCCTTGATGGAAACCCGCAGTCTGCAACGTCGGCCTGGTTATCAGGCTGTGATGGATACGATCCCGATGTTGTGGCCACGCAGGCCTCGATAATTTAGGTGCATCAAGACCGGCTCTGAATTGAGTATCGGTCAACGAGACACGCCGTGAATCCATCCATGGAGGCTTGTGTTCGGGGTCCCTCCCTCACACAGTCTCGCTGACCGATACTCAATCCAAAGCCTCCGTGCCACAAACATGCTTTAGAAAGTGCCATTCGGATTCTGCCTTTTTTTGAAAAAACCTAACTTACTTTCACCACCAATTTGCCAAAGTTTGCGCCAGAAAATAATCCAAGAAACGCTTCAGGGGCGTTCTCGATACCATTCACCACATCTTCTTTGTACTTTATTTTTCCTTGCTGAAGCCAGGCCGATACATCGGTAACGAACTCTGGAATTCGATCAGCATGATCGGAAATAATAAATCCGTGCATTTTTATACGCTTTGTCAAAATCACCGATTGAAGAACCGACATACGATCAGGACCAGCGGGTAAGGAAGTCTGGTTGTAGTGTGCTATCAGGCCACACACCGGTACGCGGGCATGTATGTTTAATAGCGGCATCACCGCTTCCCATGATGAGCCACCGACGTTTTCGAAATACACATCAATGCCGTCTGGGCATTCGGCTTTTAACTGGCTTGCCATGTCGTCGTCGTAATGACTTACACAGGCGTCGTAACCCAGCTCTGACACCGCGTATTCGCATTTTTCTTTTGCGCCGGCAATACCTACCACTCGGCAGCCTTTTAATTTCGCTATTTGCCCTACTACTGAGCCAACCGCCCCCGTAGAGGCTGCCAGCACAACTGTTTCACCTGGCTTTGGCTCACCCAGATCAAGTAAGCCTACGTAGGCTGTTAAACCTGGCATACCCAATACGCCTAGTCCATACGACAGGCGACTGATTCTTGGGTCCAGTTTCCGAATACCCTGGGCACTGGTTGTTTCAAACTCTTGCCAGCCTGAATTGGACACCACATTATCACCGGCTGAAAAATCAGGGTGCTTGCTCTCTACTACCTCAGACACGGTGCCACCCATCATGACGTCATTGAGCGCCACGTTTTGCGCATAACTTTCGCCGGCGCTCATTCGCCCGCGCATATACGGGTCCAACGATAAATAGCGTGTTTTCAGCAGCAGTTCACCCGATGCTGGCGGTGTAATCGAACCCTCTTCAATGCGAAAATTATCGAGTGTTGGTTTTCCTTGGGGTCTGGACGCCAACACTACTTGCCTGTTCACGGTGGCTGGCCGGCCAGACATGGCCGTAGCTTGCGCAGACCAGCCAGTGGCGGCCATTGCGCCTGCCGCAGACATGGAGGCTAACATTTCTCTTCTGGTTTTCATTTCAATCGTCCTTCATCGGAGTGACATAATAGTGGGGAAAAACTAAGGTGCGGGAATTGCGTGGGCAATCATTTTGCTGCCTTCAAATACAGCGGTATCCATCACAGCTGTGTCATCTATAAAAACGAAATCAAGTACTTTGTTTTCGTTCACATCGCGGTGCAGCATCACAATAAACATTTCGCCGCTGCTCAAACCTTTATACACCTCAATATCAACATCACTGTTCTTACCGTCACTTAAGTAAGTCGAGGCTACGTACTTATCGCCATTGGGCTTGCCATCTTCAAAGGGATGAATAACCAACCAGCCATTGCCGTCAATGTGCACCTCAGAGAATGTCAGAATAGATTCGTCGCGTTTCACATCATCAACAATTATCCAGTTCTTTTCGCCATTACCCAAAGTAATTGCTGGCGCTTCCTCAGCAATCAAGCTCTGCGCGAACAGAAAAGCAACTATTGCGATTCCACCGCTCGAAATAATTCTTCTCATATTCTTCTCCATCAATCAGTCTGGTGCAGTTAAAAAAGATCGTACTGATGCTCTTCAACATCAGCGCGCATTATCTTGTGATTGCGCTGGTGCAAGTCGCGCTCACTTTGTTGCTGATTTTCCGCTGGAAAGGCAGGCAACGCAGATAGCGTGGGCAAAAATTCTTGTAAGCCAGCATGAAACAATCGCGCCAGCTCGGGCGCATCTGCATTATCGGGCGTATGAATAAATACATAAGGTGTTTTACCCTGTTCTATCCAAGCAGCGATTTTGCGCAACCAAGGGCGAAAATATTCCTGACTGCGCTCGATTTGCGGATGCCCAATAAAACGTAAGCTCGGGTTGTCTGACAAGGCATAGGTATTTGCAGGCACTTTCGGTTTCTTGTTTTGTGCATCACGCACGGCTTCAGTCTGCGCACGCGCCGAAAACAAGGGGCGCGTGTCAAAAATAACACGGTCCATATTATTGCTTTGCAGCAGGTCGCTGAGTGCGTCATCTGCATCATGGTCATGAAAAAAACCGAGGTGGCGAACTTCAACTGTATAACGATAGTCCTTTGGTAGTTGCCGCAGGTAATCACTCAAAACAGGCAAAGACTCAGGCGAGAAATCTGGTGGCAATTGCAGCAGAAACGGGCCTAGCTTTTCTGCAATTGGTTCCATTGTCGTAAAAAACTTGTTTGTCTCATCCTCAGAACCGCGCAGTCTTTGTGCGTGGGTAATACGCTGGGGGAACTTAAAGCAAAAACGAAATTCATCACCTGCATCTTCCGCCCACCGCTGTACCGTCGCGGGCGATGGCAATCCGTAAAAAGTCGTATTGCCTTCCACCGTATTAAATACCGAACTGTACTGCAGCAGATAATCAGACACTTTCGCGCCTTGCGCAAAAAAATTGTTTGCCCAGTGTCTATTGCCCCACATTGGGCAACCCAGCTTATAGGGCAAGGTCAATTCGCTCATAGAGCAACTAACACAACACGAATTGATACACCGTGATCAGCACTCAATGTCACTGACCAGTGCCTACCACAAAGCTTGCACAGGTAGTGGTACTGCCACCTACGTTGAACGTCATCATGTTTTGCACGTCTTCAAGCTGGTAGCCGCCGGCCGTGCCGGTGCATTGCTTATAACAGTCGAGCAGCATTCGTACACCTGT
>JBGCDE010000086.1:0-58589 GCA_045105115.1 Pseudomonadales bacterium
GACCCACTCTTCATTTTCTTTTACTTTTTTCTGTTTCTCGGATGAACTGACTTTCAGCGCCGCCAGCGTATCATCCAGCTCGGAAAGCTGTGCCTGGTGGGCAATGCTGCTGGCCTGTACTTCTTTGATCAAACCACTCATGGCTTGCGCTTCGCCCAACTGGTTTTGCAAGTTTGTCGGGCTCTCCTGCTGTGCCTTTAGGGATTCCTTGGTCTTACCAAGATTCGCAGTCTGGGTAGCAAGCTGTTTGCTGTACTTACCGATCTCGGCCTGGTTTTTTCGCCACGCAGAGGCCCAAAGCTTGTCAACTTCGCTGGTTAACTCTTTGATCTTCACACCTTGCACTGTGGCTGATTCGGAAACGCTCTCATCGGTAGACGATAAGCGCTGCTCCAGGGATTCAACGCGGGCGGTAGAACTTTCCAGCGCTGCTGATGTTCTCTTCAACTCCTCAAACAGGTAGTAAGCACCGGCGCATGCAGCAGCCGCCAGCAAAAATGAGATAAACAAGAAGAACTTCGCACCGCCGCCCATGCCGGCAGCAGTCGCTCTGGCCACTGGTTTACCGCCACGAGCGCGGTTGTACGAGGCAATTTCGTCGCTTGCCGGTGCGACCATAGGAATGTCATCAAACGAATCGTTGTCTTTCACTGGCTACTCTCTGAATTGGCGGAATCGAACGAACTGGCGATTATAGCGAGTCAGTGTGGTGGCGCGAGTGAAATTATGCGCTACTGAAGGCTTGCGAGATGCAAAAACCTGAAACCATAGGGCAAAAAAAAGCCCTGTGAATCTTCAACAGGGCTTTCTTTAGGATCAGCCAGTCAGAGCCGGCCAATCACAGCGAAGGTTCTACATAAAGTGAACTAACGCGAACATCACAGCCGTTAAACCGAGGCTGCAATGAATCACACCTTTAACCGTTTGCATCGGACCAATTTTGCCGACAACCGCATTCACTTCCAATACCAGGATCAGAATCAGCGGAATCAGAAAACCCATATCACCCATGCTCATGCCGCCAAAGCCGCCACCGTCAGCTGCCGCCAAACCGTGCTTTGAAGCCAACATGCCATACAGCATAGGACCAGAAAACAGCGTGTTAGTGCGAGACGCCAACAGTGCTTTTGGACCGGCCGCCGCTTTGTCACCTTCAACAATACCGCAAACAATTTTTTGCGCAGGCCAAATAATCAACCACACGTTCAAAAACATGAAAATGCCCATCAAGGCACCCAGAGCGATGTACTGGTTAATACCGCCGCCCAGCAAATAAAGAAGATACACACCCGTGAGGAAGGTAAACATCGCCCCCCACCGGAACCACCACAATGCACGAGGCGCCAACTTAGCCGTTGCATCCGCCTTCGCGTCAGCGGTTGCTTCCTTGAAATACTCGCCCTGTATAAAGTTAAAGTAGTACAACAAGCCTATCCAGGTAATACCGAACAGCACATGCCCCCAACGAAACAGAAAATCAACTAACTCCATCACAGCCCCCTTATTTAACAGCTATTTTTGTAATCGGAATGGCGCGTACTTTACCCCAAAACCCCGCCCAGAGTAAGCCCACCTGGTCGCCAAGTGACCAATAAACCCAGAAAAACCAGCTCCTTTTTCCACTCAGCACCAACCCAGCGAGCCGCCTAAATAGCCCTGCTAAAAGCAGGGCTATTTACCGCGTCGAGAAGTCCAACCCATAAAAAAACCCCGCATAAAGCGGGGTTTTTGAATAGGCTCTCGAAGCCCCCTACAGCGCACAGAATCATGCGCTGAGGGTTTCGCCAGTAGTAGGTATGCTAGGCGGGGCTTCGACCCGGAGCGCAATGTATATCAAATACCTGAGCACCGGAAGCGAAGCCCCAACGAAGCAGACCTGCTGCTGGCGGAAGCTTCAGCGCATGATTTACATCATGCCGCCCATTCCGCCCATTCCACCCATATCCGGCATAGCAGGAGCCGCAGCCGCATCAGCAGGCTTATCAGTGATCATAGCTTCAGTAGTAATCATCAATCCCGCTACAGAACCCGCCGCCTGCAAGGCAGTACGAGTTACTTTAGCCGGGTCAAGAATACCCATCTCGATCATGTCGCCGTACTCGCCAGTCGCAGCGTTATAGCCAGTGTTACCAGTGGCTTGCTTGACCTTATCAAGAACAACAGAGGCCTCATCACCAGAGTTAGTCACGATTTGACGCAAAGGCGCTTCCATCGCACGGCATGCAAGACGAATACCAACAGTCTGCTCATCATTATCGCCAGTCAATTCACCCAGACCTTGCAGGGCACGAACCAGAGCAACACCACCGCCGGCAACTACGCCTTCTTCAACAGCAGCACGAGTAGAGTGCAGAGCGTCTTCAACGCGAGCCTTCTTCTCTTTCATTTCAACTTCAGTCGCTGCACCTACCTTGATTACAGCAACGCCGCCAGCCAGTTTGGCTACGCGCTCTTGCAGTTTCTCACGGTCATAATCAGAAGATGTTTCTTCGATTTGCTGGCGAATCTGGTTTACACGGCCAGTGATGTTGTCGGCATTGCCGGCGCCATCAATGATTACGCTGTTTTCCTTGTTCATGGTCACGCGCTTGGCTTGACCCAGATGGTCAAGAGTCGCAGATTCCAGATCAAGACCCACTTCTTCAGCGATAACAGTACCGCCAGAAAGGATTGCGATGTCTTCCAGCATAGCCTTGCGACGGTCGCCAAAACCAGGTGCTTTACAAGCAGCTACTTTAACGATTCCACGCATGTTGTTAACAACCAGAGTTGCCAACGCTTCGCCTTCAATGTCTTCAGCGATGATCACCAGCGGACGGCTTGCTTTTGCAATTTGCTCAAGCAGAGGCAGAAGATCACGAATGTTTGAGATCTTCTTGTCAACCAACAGAATGAAAGGCTGTTCCAGCTCAACACTCATGTTTTCCTGGTTGTTAATGAAGTAAGGAGACAGGTAACCGCGGTCAAACTGCATACCTTCTACTACGTCGAGTTCGTTCTCGAGGCCAGTGCCTTCTTCAACGGTGATCACACCTTCTTTACCAACTTTGTCCATGGCTTCAGCAATGATTTCGCCAACAGCAGAGTCGCTGTTTGCTGAGATCGTGCCAACTTGGGCAATCGCTTTGGTGTCTTCGCACAGAGTAGCCATGTTTCGAACCGCTTCAACAGAAGCAGTAACTGCCTTGTCGATACCGCGCTTAAGATCCATTGGGTTCATGCCAGCCGCAACTGCCTTCAGGCCTTCGTTAACGATGGCTTGGGCCAGTACAGTAGCCGTGGTGGTGCCGTCGCCAGCCACGGCAGACGCTTGAGAAGCGACTTCCTTGACCATTTGCGCACCCATATTTTCGAACTTGTCTTCCAGTTCGATTTCTTTTGCTACGGAAACACCGTCTTTAGTAACAGTTGGTGAACCGAATGATTTGTCGATGACAACGTTGCGACCCTTGGGGCCCAAAGTTGTTTTTACAGCGTCTGCGAGCAGATTTACGCCAGCAAGCATTTGTTGACGCGCTGAATCGCCGAATTTGACGTCTTTAGCAGCCATTTCTCTATTCCTTTGTCTAGGTTAATAAGGTTGTTAGCGGTTTCGTTAAACGAAACGTCGATTAACTCTCAACGACCGCGTAGATTTCGCTTTCACTGAGGATAATCAGATCTTCGTCGTCGACTTTAACGGTGTTGCTTCCAGCGTACTGGCCAAAAACAACCGTATCGCCAACGCTGACAGCCAATGGGCGGGTGTCGCCATTGTCCAGGATAGCGCCATTGCCTACGGCAACAACTTCACCTTGGTTCGGTTTTTCTTTTGCAGAACCGGGCAGAACAATACCTCCGGCGCTGGTTTCTTCTTCTTCCTGGCGACGAACGATGACTCGATCGTGTAGCGGACGAATTTTCATTGCAGTGATTCTCCAATCTATGGGTTAACGAAAGCTTACTCAGCTTACAATTAGCACTCGCTAAGCGAGAGTGCTAATGCGAGGACGCTAATTGTAGTGACGGAATTAGCCCCGTCAAGGGGTTCTAACCGCCTTCGGCCACAGTTATTGGGTTGGACTGGATAAATTCAAGAGCGATCGGAGGAATTATTTTCTGGCTCTATGCCGGGTGCGCCTTCGGAGACATCTTGATACTCACCTTCGATAATCACCGGGCCAGAATTTTTATTAGATTTATCAGTACTTTGTGACTGCGCACCGCCCATAATATGGCCGTTTGCGAGCAGGCCTGACAGCGCTTTCGAGGCCAGCCATTTGCGCGTAAAAGGAATCAAGCAGGCAAATCCAAATGCGTCGGTAGCGAAGCCTGGTGTCAGCAATAGAGCCCCACCCACCGCCAAAGCCATGCCTTCGGCCATTTCCTGGGCCGGTATTGAGCCCGATGCCATTCGTTCCTGAGCCCTGGTGAGCGTGGAAAGTCCTTGCGCGCGCAATAGATTCACGCCAATGATCGCCGTCAACAGCACCAGGCCAATGGTGGGCAAAGCCCCAATAAGCTGGCCAATGGTGATCAGCAGCCACATCTCCAGAACCGGAATGATGATAAATAGAAGAAAGAGTATTCTCATGATTTGATACTGCTCTTCAGATACAGCGTTAAGAGGATTGCCGGGATTCCCAACAACGCTGCAACAGAAAAGAAAACAGCATAGCCTTGAGCGTCTACTACTATGCCTGAAAACCCGGATAAAAACTTGGCAGGTAAAGTCATCAGAGAACTAAACAAAGCGTATTGCGTAGCCGTGTGTTTGGCGCTGGTCATGCTGGACAAATACGCGATAAAGGCGGCACCGGCCAAGCCTCCGCTCAAATTGTCAGCGCTGATGACCACAGCAAGCCAAGAAAGATTTGGCTCCAGCGTGCTCAACAAAACAAAAAGCAGGTTCGTCGCCGCCACCAAAACAGCACCGAGCAGTAAAGGGCCATAGATTCCATAACGAACAACTAATACACCGCCAGCACCCGCGCCAACTATCGTCATTAGAAAGCCAAAAATCTTGCCAATGTTGGCGATATCCAACTTGCTATAGCCCATATCTAAATAGAAAGGATTGGCCATAATCCCCATGGTGATGTCACTTAGGCGATAAAACCCCACCAAACATAAGATGGTTAACGCAACACGCCCATAGCGCTGAAAAAACTCTTTGAAGGGGGCCACAACAGACATTTGAATCCATTGCAGCATATTTTCGTAGTGCCGCTTTTGCCGCTCGATCGGTTCCTTGATCAACAATGTGGTCGCCATGCCCATTAGCAGCAGCAACCCCATGCTTAAGTAACTGAGATTCCATGATTCAAATTCTGCTATATAGAAGGCACCGGCACCGGCCATTAACATGGCGAGTCGATAGCCAAGAATGTAAGACGCCGACATCGCCCCTTGTTTGTTCGAATCAACTGCTTCGATACGGTAAGCATCGATCGCGATGTCTTGGGTGGCTGAGCAAAAGGCGACAAACACCGATAATAGCGCCAGCACAACTAGCTGGTTCGCCGGTTGCAGCTGGCTCATCGCAATCAAGCCAATCGCAATACCCACTTGCGCGAGCAAGATCCAGCTGCGACGTTGGCCTAATCGACCTAGTACAGGCAATGTGACATGGTCGACCACTGGCGCCCATATCACCTTGATCGAATAAGTGATTCCTACCCAGGCGAAAAAACCGATGGCTGTTCGGCTCAAGCCTTCATCTGTTAACCAGGCAGTAAGCGTCGAAAACACCAGAAGAAGTGGCAAACCGGCGCTGAAGCCCAGAAACAACATAGCGACAACACGTGGGTGACTGTACACCGCAAATGCTTCACGCCAGCTTAGCCGCTCGGCAAGCTCAGTATTCAGGAATTACTCCTCTGACTAGTCAACGCGCTTCAATCGCGAAAATTATCAAACTGCAATGGCAAACCGATATCAGCTTCCCTCAGCATCGCCATGACTTGCTGCAGCTCATCGCGTTTTTTTCCCGTTACACGAACTTGCTCGCCCTGCACTTGCGCTTGTACTTTTAATTTCATTTCCTTGACCATTTTGACAATTTTCTTGGTCATAGGCTGGTCCAATCCCTGCTTTATCTGCACCGATTGCTTGCTGAGCTTGCCAGACAAACTCACGTCGCCGACCTCCATACACTCTGGGTCAATAGAGCATTTTATTAGGGTGGCTCTCAGCATATCCACCATTTGTTGAAGCTGAAACTCTGCTTCTGCTGTGAGATTAACCACGTAATCATCACGCTCAAACCGAGCTTCGATTCCTTTGAAGTCAAATCGGGTATCTACCACGCGATTGGACTGATCCACAGCATTAGTCAGCTGATGCCCGTCTACTTCGGATACAACATCAAACGATGGCATGAATTTCTCCCACTTCACTTGGTGATAAGACGGCATAATAACACCATGACTCACACTCAAAAAACCTGGCATATTCTCGGCGCCGGCGCGATTGGTTGCTTATGGGCAATTCGGCTGCAAACTGCGGGCGTACCCGTGCGGCTCATTCTATCTGAGCGCAAGGTCTGCTCTTTAAAGGGCAGCACTGCGCTTGAGTTGGAATTTCGCCGTGCAACAACGCATTCTGCCGCTGAGAAAATATCATTGCCGATCGCTCAAACGAGCGAGCATCCACAGAATGTCCTACTTGCTACCAAAGCCAATGATGCACTTGGCGCGTTGCAGAGCAGGAGAGCAAGCCTGAGCGATTGCCGGAACATTGTGACGCTTTGCAATGGCATGGGATACCACGCTGATATTCAAGAGCTACTGCCGACGGCCAGTATTTTTGCGATCAGCACTACTGACGGCGCCTACTTTCAGGGTGAAAATAGCCTGGTGATGGCGGGTAAAGGAATGAACAAAATTTCCCGGCTTGTCTGTGATAGTAACGAGCACAGAAATACACTGGAATCGATTGCTAGACAATTGAGCTCTCGTGGCCATCGCTTGCAAACGCGAATTAACTCTGCTCGTATGCTGATGGACAAGCTGCTCATTAATGCCTGCATTAATGGCCTGACCGCGATTCATGATTGCCAAAATGGAGGCTTGCTTGCAAACGGAGTGATTCGAGCTGAGCTGAACCAGCTAATTGACGAGTGCCAGGCCGTAGCCACTGCCAGCGGTTTCCAGAGCTTGGCTAGCCCACTACCCGAGCGAGTTAAAAACGTAGTGAAGGTTACGCAGAACAATTATTCCTCCACATACATGGATATTAAGCTGGGCAGAAAAACGGAAATTGATTACATCAACGCGTATCTATGTAAAGCCGCGGATCAATTGAATGTACCGGCACCCATCAACACTAAAATAGTATCGACTATTCGTAAGCTGGAAAAAGCCGCGCAGCACCCCTAACACCGCTTGCCGCGCCATATCGGGGCCGCACGATTGGCGTGGTGAAATCATCAGCGAATACATACGCTGTCATTTTTTGAGGTAATTCCTCTAATAAGCGCGAGATCTGGCCAACGCCGCCACCTAAAATAATAATGTCGGGGTCCAGTGTATTAACGATGGTGGCGAACGCTTGCGCAAGATCATCAATGTATGCATCAAGGACTTGGCTCGCTTGTGAATCGCCATTACTTGCCATCGACACTACACGCTCTGCCGATTCATTGCGTGTTGAACGCGAGACTTGAGCGTAGCTTTGTGCCAACGCCGGACCAGAAAGCCAAGTTTCAATGCAGTCATTTCTACCACAGTAACAGGGTCTTGACTCGCGCTCTGACACAGAGAAAGGCACGGGATTATGCCCCCACTCTCCTGCAATTGCATTTTTGCCACGCAGTAATTGTTTATCAAGCACCAGACCGCCGCCAACCCCGGTACCGAGTATGGCGCCAAAAACACACGCACTGGCTGACCCTGCGCCATCCACCGCTTCAGACAGTGCAAAACAATTGGCGTCATTGGCCATTCTTATCGGCCGGTCCAATGCCACTTGCAAGTCATGGCCCAGGTCTTTGCCATTCAAACACGTGGAATTGCAGTTTCGCATTAGACCTGTTGTTGGGGATGTGCTGCCAGGGGTAGCTACACCCACTGTGCAACGAACACCTAGCTCTTTCTCTGCCTTGTGTACCAGACTCGCAATGTCTTGAACTGTAGCGCCGTAATTGCCCGTTGGCGTCGGTAAACGATGCTGCCAAATCATCTCGCCTTGCGTTTCAAGAACCGCCGCGGCAATCTTGGTGCCGCCCAAATCGATGCCTAACTGCATTTAAAAAATTAAGACAACCAATGCGGCAAAAACAACCCAAAGGATCATTGCACGTTGAAAAATACGTCGTAGTGAATGCAATCGTTGGTTGGCCTCAGTCAGACTTAAATCAGGCGGTATCGAGCTGCCTACGAAACTGTGCAAGCAAGCTCTGGTATCAAAACCGTGATCAAGTGTTTCTTCCCACTGAGCAAGCGTCGCGTCGAAATCACCCACTAAGCCAACACTAAGCCCTGTCAATCGAGCCGGTATCCATTCTGCAAAACCCAGCCAATTAACGCAGACCTTGTGGCGCTCGGCGGCAAGTACTAGAACGCGATAAGCAAAAGCACCCGCCGCACCAGCAACCACAAACCAAAAAACAACGGCGAACCAACGCTCGAACTCGTAATAGGCAAGTTCATATTCACTTTCATACTGAATAGACACTAAGTCGTCATCGTCTTCGGCCAGACCGTCGTTGCGCAGCGATTGCATTGCCAAAACTGAATCATTCTTACTAAAAGCGCTGGTAAATTGCACAAGCGTATCTTCGTAACCTCTTCGACCCAAGGAATACGTCAGCAGCAGCAACACCAGTGCGAACTGCACAAGACCAAATAAAGCACCGTGAAATACCTGCAATAAGCAAACCATCAATAGCACGGGTACAAGCACCATCAATGCAAGCTTTAGCCATAATGGCAACGGCAAATCTCTCAATGCTTCTTGCCAGGTTTCGAACCAATCATCGCGTTGAACAGTATCCAGCGCATGCGGGAAGCGAATAACCAAGGCTGAAAACAATACAACAATGAATTCCATGCTAATTAGCTCCGCTGTCTATTGTTCTTTGTCGGCAAGGCAAGCTGCCAACAACTCATTAAAGTAAAGCCATTCAAAAGCCTCACCCGGATCGGTTTTGCGACCCGGTGCGATGTCCGAATGGCCGACAATGCCGCTTGCACTTAGGGTCGGATTGCTCTTAATCAAAGTCGCACACAGCATAGCAACAGCCTGATATTGAGCTTGAGTATATGGAATTAGATCAGCGCCCTCCATTTCAATGCCAATACTGAAATCATTGCAACGCTCACGACCCAAATAATTCGAAACGCCGGCATGCCATGCACGTTCCGCGATCGACACGAACTGGCTGGCTTGCCCTTGGCGATCAATCAGAAAATGAGCTGACACTTTTAAATCAGATATCGTCCTAAAATAAGGGTCGGCGTCCACATTTAGGCAGTTGCAGAAAAATGCTTCTATGCACTGTGTACCGAATTTTTCGGGAGGAAGACTGATGTTATGAAGAACCAGCAATTCAAGGTCGCTGCCCTCAGGCCTTTGATCAAAATTGGGCGAATAACATTTACGAAGTCCGGGCAACCAAGACACCGGGCCTCTATTTTCGTTAGCTAACTGTTCAACACGACTCATAGGCAGAGAATACACCGCCAGTGTCGTTCGTGAAACACTATATGGAAATTGTCGCTAGGCGACTGGCTTTTTAATTGTTCGCAGATCGCCAATCACCGACTGTAACGCGCGATCAAATAGTGCACCATCGTCTAGCGAACGTATAGTATCTTCCTGCAGCTGCAGAGCCAAAGCGGTCACCGACAATTCCAACACCTTCATTCCCGCACGATTCACAAAAATATAATCTTGATTGGGCGGTGTAATAGCCACAAGCTTGGCTCGAAAGCGCGACTGTTCATTAGGTCGAACTTCTATCCAGTGTCCAATACCAATTGCTTTTGCTCTGCCAACAAACTCACTGTCGACCATGAGTGTTTCAGATTCTGCCGGCAGCTCACTCTCTGAGTCAGAAACACTATTGACACTTTCTGAGGCAATTTTCTCGGCTTCAAGTTCGGGTGTAATGGTTTCTTCAGAGTCGATGGAAAACTCGTCGTCAAGCTGGGCCTCTACAGATTCCATTAACTGATCCAATTCAAGCAAATCAGCAAATTCCTCCAGATCTTCTTCGTGCTCAATACTTCCGTCGCATACCGCCGATTTAGAATTGTCGTCTGCCTCATTGGCTTTCTGAACAGCGTCGCTAGCAATCTCTTCAGTTTCAGTTGGATCCGCAAGATTAGAAGCTCCTGCTGAATTGGATAACAGCCCAAGATGAACCTTTTCCAGGTCTGAAAACAAGCCATTCATTTTGAATGGATCGAAGCTAACCTGCGTCAGCCCTTCACGAAGCCGCTTCAGCAGATCTGGCATGATTTTCAGAAGTTTCACACGTTCTCGATCGGGCACATTGTCGGCAGAACTCCAAACAAGATCTCTCGCTGTCGCCAACGCCTGTTGCCAGGGATTACTGTCTTCACCATGCTTAAGGAATGCCAGGAACAAAACGTTAGACCATGCTTCCCGAAGCAGGCGTTCAACCACTTCCGGTACCGTATTGCCGGCAGTGACGAGGTCTAGAGATTGCTGAACAGCTTCCCGAGCCAGTAAGGCTTTTGCTTTACCATCAGCCGCGTCAACAGCACGCTTTTCTAACAGTGATGCGCGCTTTTGTTCCTGAGAAAGAAACAGTTCAAACTCAGTCAGTAGCGTGTCGAATATACTGGTATCACGCTCATAATCATTGAGCAGTGTTTCAACAGTTTGCTGTATTTTCATCAGCAAAGGGTCGTCGTCTTTGTTCAAGCCAGGAACCCAGCCTAAAGCGGCTGTGGCCATTTGGTTGAGCAGCTTTCTAGCTGGGTGCCCTTCTGTGCCAAAAAAACTCTTGTCAAGCATGGCCGCTTTCAGCAGCGGAATTTGCAGGCGCCCAATCAGCGCCTTCATCTGCGCATCAAGATTGTCATCATCCAGAATAAACTGGAATAGCATTGACACAAGATTAATGGCATCAAAGTCGACTTGACCAAGACTCCGTTTTTCCTGCACGTTCTGCTCATTCAGCATTGAACGAAGAGCACTGTGTACATCAACCAACTGATTATTGACAGGCTTAACGCCAGCTTCGCTCGTCAGACCTGCCGCTTGTTGCAATTGCGTTTGCTTCAGAAGCTCAAATATCTGTTCTCTAGGCAACTCTGGAGAATTGCCTGGTGTGAACCAACTGGCCGATTTTAACAAGCCTTGCCCCAGTATTTGAGACTGCCGTTGAGCCAACAAGTGCTGCACAGACGCAAACACTTGCTCTGCATTAACAGTGGCATCATTGCCGGCTTCAAAACCTGCATGATTGCTGTTGTGTTGCGAAGCCATCGCCTGTGCACCGACATTCGCGCTGGTCATTTTCGAATTTGCAGCCTTTGCTGCAGTGGCAGTTCCCAATACCAGACCGGGTAAAACACCCGCCTCCAGCAACAAGGTGTTGCATTCTTCAAGTACTGCAGGCAATTCTTTTAGCAGCTCTTTTTCAAAAAGCTTGTAAACAACCAACCGTGATTTGATATCTACTTCAAGACACTCGCAGGATTTGATAAAACCATTACAGATCACCCTGGGACCAAGGGGATTTGAATTTTCGTCTACATCAGTCGCTGGAACCAGCGAATCAATTCGTCGGCTTAGCTCACGAAGGTTGTCTGAATCCAAGCTCAAGATTCGGGAAACAATGCCGTCAATTGCGACCTGCTCCTCCAGTTCATCATTCTGGATTAGCGACAATGCACCAGGCTTGGCCTGCAGTAAAGGAAGCTCCGAATCACTTACTGCAGGGTTTGCGGAAATGTCGTTGAACGATTGGGGAATAGCCTCAGCGAAGGCCGTTTCAATAGTACGTCGTTTGATCCGAACGTCGCGCATGGATTCAAAGTAGATATTTTGTTCCGAATTACTCTGCGCTTTGTCTGCCATTTCAAACAGCGCATCATCCGCTGACTCGAACATACCTTGCAACAACTGCACTAATAATTGCTTAGCTCGGTCTTGAAGCAGTTGCAAGGGCATCGCAGCAGGTGCAGAATCCCCCACCTTTGCTGAGTCCTTACGATTCGACGCCTCTGCGATGGACGTTACTTTATTTGCTGCGGGATCGTGCATGCGTTGGTTTCTTGCTGACCAGTAAAAATGCTGTTCCCGGCTGTTCCAAACGAGACAATTCGTGTGAACACCGAGACTATCGTTTAAAGTATATACAGTGAGCCGCGTTTCGAAAGTGAGGAACGGAACTGGTTCGCAAAACGCGGGTGACACAGGGGTTAACCGGCGAAAAACACAGCTTTTGAATAGATTGAGGTAAAAAAATGCTCACAGACGATATTATCGAGCGTGCGGTGGCTGACAATGTGCGTGTAGCACTGCTAGAAGACATTGGTAGCGGTGATGTTACCGCCGAGCTTATTCCTGAAAGTGCTGACGTTAACGCAATCATAATCACTCGAGAAAATATGGTGGTTTGTGGCGGCCCTTGGGTGGATCGCGTGTTTTCAGAGCTTGACAGTAATATAGAAGTGAAATGGAACTTCGATGAAGGTCAACAAGCGCACGCTGGTGATACCTTGTTAACACTGCGCGGCAATGCGCGCTTGCTGCTCACAGGCGAGCGAACAGCGCTTAATTTCTTGCAACTGCTATCCGGCACGGCAAGTACCTGCCAAGAGTACGCGGAACTGGTGGCGCATACCGAGGTGAAATTGCTCGATACGCGAAAGACCATTCCTGGCCTGCGAATCGCTCAAAAGTATGCCGCTAAGACAGGTGGATGTTTCAATCACAGAATCGGCTTATTTGATGCATTTTTAATCAAAGAAAATCATATTGCGGCTTGCGGCTCCATCAACGCTGCCGTACAGGAGGCTCGCGAGCAAAAGACCAATGTTTTGATAGAGGTTGAGGTAGAAAATTTCGAACAATTAGAGCAGGCCATAAATGCAGACGCTGACCGAATAATGCTCGATAATTTTTCCGTCGCCGATATGCGAACCGCTGTTGCTCAGGTTGCAGGGAAAATTGATCTGGAAGCATCAGGCAACATAACCAGAGCAAGCATTGCAGATTATGCCGAAACGGGTGTTGATTACATTTCAATTGGCGCCTTGACCAAACATTGTCGTGCAAAAGATCTATCAATGCGGCTGGAAGGCACTTTCTAGAGCCAGTCTGCGCACATAACTCGAACAGCTTAAGTTTTTACCGTTTATCGCTGGAGCTTCGGCTAATCTGCACTATTCTTTTGGGTACGCCCTAGAAAAACATTGCGAAGCTGGCGCATGAATAAACGAGTAGTCAGGCCTGCACGGTTTGTCGAACAAAAATCCAAAACACCGATTCCAGTTGATGGTTTGAAAGTGGGGATGTTCGTGTCTGAATTGGACAGGCCGTGGACTGAAACACCTTTCATTTTGCAAGGCTTCGAGATCAGAAGTGTCGAAGACATTGAAGAAATCGCCGCGCACTGCGAATACGTCTACGTGGACAATGCGGAGCACGTTTTTCTTGCACCGGTTGAACGGAGCACTGGCGACGGCAAGCCCAAAAAGAAGAGAACATTTGTAAACAAGACGTCTAATAAGCAGGAAAAGACACGGGCAACCGCCGCTCTTTCAAATGCGCGGAAGCTCACAAGCTCTTTCATGGATGATGTTCGGCTCGGCAAATCCATTGACGTAAAACAAATAAAGCTCACCGTTTCAGAGTGTGTGCAGAGTATTTTACGCAATCCTGACGCCATGTTATGGATGAGCAAGATCAAAGACAAAGACAGCTACACATCTCAGCACAGTTTGAACGTTTGCATTCTAGCGATTAACTTTGGTCGTCATTTAGGTGCACCGGAAGATGACCTGGGTAAACTGGGTGTTAGCGCCTTGATGCACGATATTGGCAAGATGAGAATACCATCAGACATTCTGCATAAAACCGGACCGCTTACCGCGGAGGAACAGGCTACGTATGAGAAGCATCCTGTTTATGGTCGCGACATTCTTTTACAGCAAGACGGCTTGTATCACGGTGCGGTAGACGTTGCCTACGCGCATCACGAGCACATTGATGGCAGCGGATATCCCAGACAGATAAAAGCGGCCGGCATAAGCGACTTTACAAGAATTATTTCTATCTGCGACCAGTACGATGCACTCACATCAGACCGACCCAGTTCGTCTGGAAAATCATCCAGAGTCGCGTTACGTTATCTGTATGACAATCGCGGCAAGAAATTTGATGAACGCCTTGTTCACCATTTTATCGAGTGTATTGGTCTTTATCCTGCCGGTAGCATCGTAGAGTTAAAAAACGGTTGTGTCGGTTTGGTGGTAGGCACCAACTACAGGCATCGTCATTTACCGAAGGTGCTTGTTCTCACTGACGAACAAAAACAAAAACACCCTGAGCGCATTATTAATCTGGAGAAATTGGTTGATAATCCCGACAGTAACCTGCTGATAGCGCGCGTTCTCCCCAATGGCTCTCACGGCATTCGCCTGGAAGAGTACATTGAGAAAGGACTTATGCTGGACTAGCGGTTGCCGAACGCCAGTTGTTTAGAGTCTAAGACGAAGGAAGTGAAAAAAAATCGCGACTGGTTCGAGTCGTGTGCTCGGCCAACTCCTCATAGGACTCACCTCTACAAGACGCTATCGTCGCGGCCGTATGCGCTAGCGTACAAGGCTCATTCCGCCTGGAGGATTGAAGACTCTTCTTATTCGGGAAGTCTCTGGGCATTAAATACGGCGAATCGGTTTCTAACATCAACCGCCCGCTCGGTATTAGCGATACCAGTTCTCTAAGGTGCTGACCGCGCCGCTCATCACAAATCCAACCTGTTATTCCAATATAGAGATCAAGATCAAGATAAGCCTTAAGCGTCGCCTCCGCGCCAGTAAAGCAATGCACAACAATTTTACCAATGCTCGCTCTATAACGAGCTAAAACGCTCAACATATCGTCAGCAGCATCACGCTCGTGAACGAAAATTGGCATATTCAGCTCCGCAGCCAAGGTCAGCTGTGCCTCAAAGGCCTTGAGCTGGTTACTACGCTGCGAATAATTCCTATTGTAGTCAAGACCCGCTTCACCAATAGCCTTGACACAGTCATTGCTTGCGAGTCCTCGCAAGCTGTCAATATCAGCGGCCGAAAACGTGTCGGCTTCGTGTGGATGTACACCGGCCGTCGCATAGCAAACGTCCGGATAAAGACCTGCGATTCGTATGGAATCTTTGCTGTTGGCAACACTGGTGCCGGTCACAACAATTTGTGAGACGCCCGTCAGGGTGGCACGCTCTATCAATTGCGATAAATCGTCTGAGAAAGAAGAGTGCGCCAAATTGGCACCAATATCGATCAGTGAAGAGTACAAAACAAAATGCCTTCTATAGCCTAGCGAGAATATTGCCAGTGTTTGGTGCCGGAAATAGGAATCGAACCTACGACCTTCTCATTACGAATGAGCTGCTCTACCGACTGAGCTATTCCGGCGCTCACGATTTTCAGCCTAAATTATACTCTGTTTAAAGAGCGTTATTACAACGTTCTAACTTTGGAGAGGACACTAATATTAAAAAGAGCTGCCGATTTTTTTTTGCAGCCTCTCAACCAGCTCTCTTCCTGTCGCAGTGTCAACTAAATTATTCGACTCGTCCACATCCGAATACAGTTCGAATATCTGCTCAATGCTGATAGTCGGTTTTCGCTTGAACATCGCTTTATAGATATACTCGCCAGGCTTACTGATCAATGCTGCTTCGGTCGATTTTCTGCTGGGTATCTCGTGCCAAGTGATTCTCTCTTCATTCTCGAGTTTGTTTAGCGACCGACCATTCCACTCTGCAGGTACGTCAATACCCAGGCGATCAATGATGGTTGGCGCAATATCAACTTGAGTCGCAACTGAGGTGTTTTTATAAAAATCCAGGTTAGAATCTACCACCACCATAGGAATAGATAGCTCTTCCTGATAAAGACTTTTACCGTGCCCATAGTGGCCGTGTTCATCGAATGCTTCGCCATGATCTGAAACAATCCAGATAATCGCGTTGTCTAAATACCCCTTTGACGACAGAATAGAGAATATCTCTCTCACTCGATAGTCGGCTTCAACCACTCCGTTGTCGTAGCGATTGATCTTCAGCTGACGGCCAGAAGTATCACCTCCGTTAAGAAAAGGCAATTTGTAATACCAGTTGCTGGAGTTCTCATAAGGTCTGAATTTAATAAACTCACCTTTCCTCGCACTGGATAAATGCGCTGACATCAAGTGCAGATAAAAGAATGTTGGGGAATCGTTTTCTTTGACGCGCCTGAGCTCATCAATTACAGCACGATCATCCGTCAGATCATATTGCACTCCATCACTGGCAGATTTACCATCAAAGTAATAATCGTATGGCGGATAGTAGGTGTTCAGACCAGACCATGAATGATCCGCAGATAATAAAAACTGCACGTTGTAGCCATTCGCTTTTAGCACGGCATTTAGATTGACATTAGAATGCGAAAATTCGCTACGACGCCTGCCACTGAGAACGCTCACAATACTGCATATCGATTCGGCGCATGACGAAAAACCATTATCGACTTTTAGCGCCTTTCCATCCGTTATGAGGCTATCAATAAAAGGCGTAGTTGGCCGATTATAGCCATAAGCACCGACATGGTCGGCTCGAAGTGCATCTACAATAAGCAAGATAACGTTTGGCGAACCGGACTCTGCGGCTTTTGTGTAGCCTACTCCTTCAAGCGCGCTTCTTTCACTACGACCATTATTATTTTTGGTGACGTGCTTGCTATCGATTGAGTTTGAAATCGAAAACAAGTCTGTGATTGGCTCACCAAACCATGCGCCCTCGAATGCTACGGTCTCGGCAGGCCTATTGGCGAAAACGACAACAGCCAGAACTATAAAAACAATTGGAGTTATCGTCACCAGTTTCTCAATGCTTGATGCTCGCTCCGCAGCCTCTGATGAATCCCAGAAGACACGAAAAGCTCTAAATAGAATATCGGTACTAACGAAATAAAAACGAAACAGAAACACAAACAGTAGAATCGGGGCAGACACCACTATCCATAATGGCAGTGGTAGTGTTGCTCGCAGCTGATATGCCTGCAATCCGTATTCATAGATGAAACTTGCGTTAACGTTTGTATTCCAATAAAAATTGGACAAGAAATTAAAGACGTATAAAAGAAGAATTGAAATTGTGGTAAATGCCAAAGCACTTGCCGTCAGCACTCTACAAACTTTCGGGAAACCTTGAATAAGGAAATGAAGAGGACTTACAAGTAGAAAACATAATGAGTAGACAGTAAATACCGTGAATGGTGCCTGCAATAAAACCGCCGAGGGATAAATGGCGGATATCGTAAATGCAGATGTAAGCGCTATGGTTGCAATAACATGAACCGCAACAAACGTTCCAGCTTTCAAGCGTGTGGCCTCGGGCTAATAAAGCTCTATCTGAAAGAAAAACATGGCAATTCTTGCCTCAATATACCTTAGCTGCCAAATGCGCCGAGAACTCGGGCGCTAACAACTACCTCTATAGCACTATATTCGACACTCACTAGGCATATATTTGTTCAGCGCGGCACTACTAATAGCGCAAACCCAATCAACACCCTCATTCTGATCGTACGCCGGAGTCATACCAATACTGCCGCCATCAAGGTCGACTTGCGCTGTGCCCTGAATCGCGACGGTAATGATGCCGTTTGCACCAACGCTAACCGACTCAACAAATTTGCTCGTTATCGTGGACGCGGTACTAAGACCTACGTCAGCATTGCTGCCGCAATTGCCGACACCTCCTTCCGCCAGAATACACTCACTGACCGCGGCCTTTGCTGCCGCGGCATACGCGACTGCTTCACTCACTTTTGAGCGAGTCGCATAGTCTTGAAAATATGGGATCGCGGTTGCCGCCAATATGCCAATAATTGCAATCACAATCATAAGCTCAATCAACGTGAATCCTTTTTGTCGATTGTCCATTTCCTTTTCCATTTTCGTTTCTCCGCGTTCGCTTCAAATTAAAAAAAAGGGGGCATTCGCCCCCTTCTTCGTATGTGCAACTGTCAGCCCGCGAAGGCTGACGTTACTCAGTAGCCTGCTTATTAGGCTCTACATTCACGTGGCACATACTTGTTCAGAGCTGCTGAACTAATTGCGCATGCCCAATCTACACCCGCATTTTGGTCGTAAGTTGGAGTCATACCCAATGTACCGGCGTCCAGGTTAGTCTGTGCTGTACCTTGAATCGCGATAGTGATGACACCATTTGCGCCAACAGTTACAGACTCAACGTAGTCACTAGTAATGGTTGAAGCTGTACCAAGACCAACGTCACCGTTGTTTGCACAGTTAGCCGTACCGCCTTCAGCGAGAATACACTCACTGACAGAGCCTTTAGCTGCTGCTGCAAAACCTACCACTTCGCTCATTTTTGCGCGAATTGTATAGTCTTGATAAGCCGGCAACGCAACCGCTGCCAGAATGCCGATAATCGCAACAACGATCATCAGTTCGATTAGAGTAAAACCCTGTTGTGCTCTCTTCATGTGAAGTCCCCTTAGTTTAAGTAGTTGGGTGAATTTTTCCGTGGTCCTCAAAGCATAGACTGTGAAGGTCGGGATGCAAATTCGCTCATGAAGTAGTTTGCAATGCATGTGCCAATATTTGTGGTTTTCGTCGTCAAGATCACTAAGTGCTTGAGCCCAAACGAAAATGATTATTTTATGATCATAAAGATCGAATAACACTCAGACCAGCGGTATCACCAAGCTTAGCTCCCAACTGACAAATAATGTCAGTTTGTGACCAAGACCGGAAAGTCTTGACCCGCTCGCACCACTTTCTCTTAGCGACAGAAACGCCTTGCCAATTAATGCATTCAGTGACTCATTCAACAGGAGAGCTTTGAATTGCTTGCTATACTAAAATTTGGTGTTTGTAGCATCTTTTCAACCAGCGAACGATTCTGGCTGGCAAGAATATAGCTATAGCAAAATCACCGTACATTCGATAACAGCATATTAACGTCAGGTTTCTAAAAATATGAATGCTCCGAATACCGTTCGACTAAGCGGACTCGCTCTGCGGTTAGTCCATGATGGCATCATTGATGAAGAGCCAGCCAAGCAAGCAACACTTGAAGCGCAGGAAAACAACCGACCCTTTGTTAGCTGTGTGGTCGATCTGGGGCTCGCAGACAGTGGCGTTATAGCCCAGGCAGCAAGCGAAGAGTTTGGCTCGCCTTTATTTGACCTGGAAGCCATGAACCCTGATTTCGTCCCAGCAGGCTTGGTGGATGTAAAGCTGGTACAAAAACATCATTCATTGCCTTTGTTCAAACGTGGCAACCGTTTGTTCATTGCTGTCTCTGATCCAACTAATCTAAAAGCGATCGATGAGATCAAGTTTCACACAGGCATGCCGGTTGAAGCTGTTTTAGTCGACGATAAACTTCTTAGCGGATACATAAACAGCTACCTTGAATCAGAAGATGCCAAGTTTGGTTCATCCCTTGAAGATCTTGACGATGCAGGACTCGAAGATCTGGACGTAGAAGGCGTCAGCCAAGAAAGCGAAGAAGGCGATAACAGTGATATGGACGAAACGCCGATTGTGCGTTTCGTCAATAAAGTCTTGGTTGATGCAATAAAAACCGGCGCTTCAGATATCCACTTCGAACCCTATGAAAAATCGTATCGGGTTCGGTTTCGAACCGATGGCATTTTGCAAACGGTCACGTCGCCGCCGCAGAATCTCGGTGGACGACTTGCCGCTCGCCTAAAAGTAATGTCGCAAATGGACATTTCTGAACGCCGTCTTCCGCAGGACGGTCGAATTAAAATGAAACTCTCAAAGAAGAGAGCGATTGACTTTCGTGTCAACACTCTACCAACCCTGTTCGGCGAGAAAATTGTACTGCGTATTCTTGATCCCACCAGTGCACAAATGGGTATTGACGCTTTGGGCTATGAACCAGAGCAGAAAGACATGTTTATGCAGGCCCTGACTCAACCGCAAGGTATGATACTGGTGACCGGACCAACGGGTAGCGGTAAGACGGTTTCACTTTATACCGGCTTGAATATCCTGAATACCACCGAGCGAAACATTTCGACGGCGGAAGATCCGGTTGAAATCAATCTTGAAGGTATCAACCAGGTTCACGTGAATGCAAAGGTTGGTTTGAATTTCGCCGAAGCATTGCGTTCATTTCTGCGTCAGGATCCTGACATCATCATGGTTGGTGAGATTCGCGACCTTGAAACGGCGGAGATTGCGATCAAGGCGGCACAAACCGGCCACATGGTAATGTCTACACTGCATACTAACAGCGCTGCAGAAACGATTACTCGCTTGCTAAACATGGGCGTACCAGCATTCAATCTGGCCACATCACTAAACCTGATTATTGCGCAACGACTAGCCCGAAAATTGTGCTCAACGTGTGCGGAGCCTGCTGACTTACCGAAAGAAGTTTTACTCAACGAAGGTTTCACGGAAGACGACCTCGCTGAAGCTAACGTTTTAAAACCAGTAGGATGTGACAAATGTAACAATGGTTATAAGGGTCGTGTCGGAATATACGAAGTTGTGCAATTGACGCCCGAGCTCTCCCGTATCATTATGGAAGAAGGCAATTCAATTTTGATCGATAAACAAGCACGCGCGGAAGGCTTCGATGACCTTCGCCGCTCAGCGCTGAGAAAGGCCGCTCAAGGCCTAACCAGCCTTGAAGAAGTGAACAGAGTTACGAAGGACTAAATATGGCTACTCAGGCAGCTGCATCCAATGTGTACGTTTGGCAGGGTACCGATAAACGCGGTAACAAGACCAAGGGCGAAATCACAGGCACCACCCAAGCTAACGCAAAGGCGTTGCTGAGAAAACAAGGCATTGTTGCGAAAAGCGTTAAGAAAAAACCAAAACCAATGTTTGGTTCACGCGGCAAGAAAATCACGCCGTCCGATATCTGTATTTTTACCCGCCAGCTGGCAACTATGGTCAAGGCGGGCGTTCCCTTGGTGCAATCCTTCGACATTGTTGCAGAGGGCGTAGACAACCCGTCGATGCGTAAATTGGTATTAGAAGTCAAGGGCGATGTAGCTGGCGGCTCTAGCCTGGCCGGCAGCTTGCAAAAACACCGTATGTACTTTGACGATTTGTTCTGTAACCTTGTAGAGGCTGGCGAGCAGTCAGGTTCACTGGAAACCATGCTTGACCGAGTCGCAACCTACAAAGAAAAGAGCGAAGCACTTAAATCAAAAATCAAGAAGGCGATGACTTATCCCATTGCTGTAGTTGTGGTTGCTGTTATCGTGACCGGCATATTGCTGGTGAAAGTTGTGCCACAATTTGCAGAAACTTTCAGTAGTTTCGGCTCGGAGCTGCCTGCATTCACGCAGTTTGTGCTCAATATTTCAGAATTCACACAGGAATGGTGGTACATCATTCTTGCTGTGATAATTTTCAGTGTCATGGCATTTGGCCAAGCGAAAAAGCGTTCTAAGGCATTCGCGGCTGGCGTTGATCGTTTTATGCTAAAAGCGCCTGTTGCAGGCGATATTGTAGAGCAATCTGTGTATGCACGATTTAGCAGAACGCTTGCCACCACTTTCGCCGCGGGTGTGCCTCTGGTAGACGCTTTGGACTCGGTAGCAGGTGCCGCCGGCAATTCTGTTTATGCGACAGCTATTCGTGAGGTTAAAGAAGACGTAACCACCGGCACACAGCTGAACGTTGCGATTCGCAGCAGTGGTATGTTTCCCAGCATGCTGATGCAGATGGTTGCGATTGGCGAAGAATCAGGTGCGTTGGATGAAATGCTTGAGAAAGTCGCACTGCATTATGAAGAAGAAGTCGACAACAAAGTTGATGGTTTGACGTCCTTGCTAGAACCCATAATCATGTCAGTACTCGGTGTACTGGTCGGCGGATTGATGATTGCAATGTACTTGCCTATCTTTATGCTTGGTGCAGCGGTCTAAACGAACAGAATGCTCGAACTACTCAATGAGCCCGCCTGGCTGTTAAGTCTTGGCGGCATTTTCGGATTATTGGTTGGCAGTTTCCTGAATGTGGTCATCTATCGATTACCGGTGATGATGCAAACAGCCTGGCAAGATGACTGCGAGGCCTTCCTGGCCGAAGAAAGCGAATCGGCTGATGTGTCAACTACGGATCGAGATCGCTTCGACCTGATCAAGCCTGACTCCCATTGCCCAAAATGCCAGTCAAAAATTCGTGCCTGGCAAAATATTCCCGTACTCAGTTACCTGATGCAAGGACGCAAATGCGCGTCATGCGGTAGCCCTATCTCCGCACGTTATCCATTGGTTGAGGCTGCAACAGCTCTGCTCACAGTATTTGTATTGTGGCAGTTCGGAAACACCTTGCAGGCTGCGTTCGCCGTATTGCTGTGCTGGGGTTTGATCACCTTAACCATGATTGATGTGGATCATCAGCTGCTGCCAGACAGCCTTACCTTGCCCCTGCTTTGGTTGGGATTGATCGCCAATAGCTTTGGGCTTTTCGTCGACCTGAACAGTGCTGTATGGGGTGCTGTAGCCGGCTACCTTTCATTGTGGTCAGTCTTTTGGGTATTCAAATTACTGACCAAAAAGGATGGCATGGGATATGGAGATTTCAAGCTTCTAGCGGCTCTGGGCGCTTGGCTCGGTTGGAAAATGCTGCCACTCATTATTATTCTCTCTTCTTTGGTTGGCGCCGTATTGGGTAGCTTGATGTTACTTCGCAAGAACCAATCCCAAGGGACACCTATTCCATTTGGCCCTTATCTCGCAGTTGCCGGTGGTATTGCCTTATTTTGGGGTGACTATCTAGTGAAAGCCTACCTCGATTACAGCGGGTTCTAATGCTAGTTATTGGCGTAACAGGGGGAATCGGCAGCGGTAAATCAGCCGTGACAGATCGATTTGCAGATCATGATATTTGCGTTGTCGATGCTGACATCGCGGCGCGCGTTGTTGTTGAACCAGGTAAACCCGCGCTACAGGCGATTGAGGATTATTTTGGACCCCATCTTATTACATACGATGGCGCCTTGGATCGAGCTGCATTGCGCAAAATTGTGTTCGAAGATAAAGAGCAGAGGCTATGGCTGGAACAGCTCACTCACCCATTGATTGGCGAGGAGATTATGCTGCAAATACAGAGCTCCATATCTCCCTATACTATTTTTGTTAGCCCTTTATTGATCGAGACCAGTCAGCATGCATTGACCGACCGTATTTTACTGGTGGACGTTCCGGTAGAGTTGCAGGTAGAACGAACTATCGCTCGCGATAACAATAGCGAAGCACAGGTTCGTGCCATTATTGCAAGCCAGGCTAGCAGAGAAGACCGCCTGGCGCGTGCTGACGATGTGATTGTTAACGACAAGGACTTAGCGCACCTTGATAAAGAAGTCGCTCGCCTGCATGAGTTCTATTTGCAACTCGCAGACAAGCACATTGATCGTTCAAGTTAAGAGCGTGTAAAGCATTACTCAAGGCATTCCAGAATCGGAGCGTTGGCCTCAGGGAAAGAATAATTTCTTAGATCTCGAATCGGTACCCAGCGCAATGGCTGCCCCTCACGCCCCTCTGGCACACCGTCGAATCGAGTGACTGTCCAAACATCAAGCTCTACTTCTTTGTCACCATAGTCGTGTGAGATACTAATCAAAGGCGCGCATTCGATAACCGAGATACCCAATTCTTCGCTAAGTTCTCGCGACAAGGCTTGCTTTGTAGTCTCACCCCGTTCACGTTTGCCGCCCGGAAATTCCCAGAGACCACCTTGATGAGCCGATGCAGCGCGCTTCGAAATCAGACACTCGTTTTGCTGCAGTATGACTCCAACAGCAACACAGATCTTACTCACGCTACCACCTATTAGCTGCGGTAATCTGCATTTATGCTGACGTACTCATGGGATAAATCACAAGTCCACACTTGATCAGCGCAGTCACCACTGTCGAGTAATACTCGTATGCAATATTCTGCGCCTTGCATGATCGACGCCGCACTTTGTTCGCAATACCCTTCGGCAACGGCGCCACGCTCCGCCACCAAAACATCTCCAATGTAAAGACTGACACGATCAACATTGAGCTGTTCAACAGGCGCACGACCTATGGCAGCAAGCAATCGGCCCCAATTGGGATCGGCTGCAAACAATGCAGTTTTAACCAATGGTGAGTGCGCAATGGTGTAAGCAACCTGCAAACAATCTGCCCTGCTAGCACCTTGTTCAACGCTTATAGTCACCAGTTTCGATGCACCTTCGGCGTCAGCAATTATCTGTCGTGCAAGATCGATGCAGGCCAGATTTAATTGCTGACCGAACGCGTCAAACTCAGCTTGTGAGTCCGATTCAATTCTTGCGCCGTTCATATCACCGGTTGCCAAAACAACACAGGCATCATTGGTAGAGGTATCACCATCAACCGTAATACGATTAAAGCTCTGCTCAACAGCCCCAGCAAGAAGCTTTGCGAGCAGCGCTTGATCAATACTTACGTCGGTGGCTATAAAGCACAACATGGTTGCCATATTGGGGCATATCATACCGGCCCCTTTACTGATGCCAGTGATGCTATGCCGCTGGCCAAACAGTTCGAACTCAGCAGAATACAGCTTGGCGACGGTATCTGTAGTCATGATCCCATGTGCCGCAGCGGACCAATTGGTATCCTCCAGTGTTGCTAATAACTCAGGGATCGCGGTGCCGATCAAACCTGCATCAAGAGGCTCACCGATTACGCCTGTGGAAAACGGTAAGACACTGCTTGCATCAACGCCTGCGTCTTCGGCCAACATTTCGCAACACGACAGCGCCGACGCCAAGCCAGGTGCACCAGTACCCGCATTGGCGTTTCCTGAATTGATCAGTAAGTATTTCGGTTGCTCAACATTGGATACTGGCATATGCCGCTTAGCAATAAGCACAGGTGCGGCGGCGAATCGGTTCTGAGTAAATGTTGCTGCGATCGAGCTATAGGCGCGCGCTTCTATGAGGACAAGGTCTGCTCTTTTGCTGCCATCCGATGCCGGTTTCTTTATTCCTGCTGCGGTGGCTGCAAGACGACAGCCATCAACAGCGCGTATCACCTGATCAGAGCTTGCCATGACAATGTTTGTACTTTTTACCGGAGCCACAGGAACAGGGCTCGTTTCTACCTACTTTTGGTTGTGCGCGTTTAAACGTTTCCACGGACGCTGCCGGCAAGGAACCATCAGCCATTGCCTCTTCTTCAGCGGGCTCAGCATCCAGTGCAGAGCGCTCATCATGCTGAAATTCCATGGTCTGTGCCGCTTCTGCTGCTCGTCGCTGACGCTCTACAGCGTCAACGTCTTCTTCTTTGCGAATCTCAACTCTTGCAAGGAAGCGCACAACCTCATGCTTAATCTCTTCCAGCATGGATTGGAACAACTCGAAAGACTCACGCTTGTATTCCTGCTTCGGGTTTTTAGCCGCGTATGCACGTAGATGAATACCTTGACGCAAGTGATCCATAGTCGCCAGATGTTCTTTCCAGTGTTGATCCAACACTTGTAACATCACGTGTTTCTCCAGCTTCCTTGCGTCTTCGCCTAACGGTAACATCTTGGCGTCATATTGCTCTACAGAACGAGCTTCTATTCTTTCCCGTAGCGGTTCTTCGTGCAGATCTTCTTCTTTGTCTAGCCACTGCTGCACTGGCAGTTCAAGACCCAATTCCGTTCTAAGGCCTTCCTCAAGCCCTTCTACGTCCCATTGCTCTTCAAGACTTTGTCTTGGAATCCAGGTATCTACTACATCACTGATGACGTCGCTGCGAATCGCCTCGATCATGTCACTGATGTCGCTAGATTCCATCACTTCATTGCGCTGGCGATAAACCACCTGGCGTTGATCATTCGCCACATCATCGTACTCGAGTAACTGTTTACGAATATCGAAATTGCGACCTTCCACTTTGCGCTGGGCTTTTTCAATAGCGTTGCTCACCATCCGGTGTTCTATCGCTTCGCCCCTCTCCATTCCGAGCGCCTGCATGAAATTCTTGACTCGATCCGAGGCAAAAATTCTCATAAGGTTATCTTCAAGCGATAGGTAGAAACGGGTAACACCCGGGTCACCTTGTCGACCTGCACGACCACGCAGCTGATTGTCTATTCGTCGAGATTCGTGACGCTCAGTAGCAAGAATGTGTAATCCACCGTTTTCAATGACCTGGTCATGACGTTCTTGCCATGCTTTCGTTAAAGCAACACGATCTGCGTCACTTAAGTTGTCATGTGAGGCCAGCTCGGCTTCAAGATTGCCACCCAATACAATATCAGTACCACGGCCTGCCATATTGGTTGCAATAGTGATCGCTGCAGGTCGACCAGCCTGAGCAATAATTTCTGCTTCCTGCTGGTGAAACTTAGCATTCAATACTTTGTGGTCGATCTTGCTTTTTTCCAAGTGGTTTGACAGCTCTTCAGAACTCTCGATCGATGCCGTACCAACAAGTACCGGACTGCCTTGCTCTATATAGACTTTAATGTCTTCAAGAATTGCTTCGAACTTTTCTTCTTTGGAAAGAAAAACCAGATCATTTAAATCGTTTCGAATGGTAGGCAAATTGGTTGGAATCACCAATACATCCAGGCCATAGATTTGCTGAAACTCAAAGGCTTCGGTATCAGCGGTGCCCGTCATTCCGCTTAAGGTATTGTACAGGCGGAAATAATTTTGAAACGTGGTGGATGCGAGGGTTTGGCTTTCGGCCTGAATTTCTACTTTTTCCTTCGCTTCAATCGCCTGATGCAATCCTTCCGAAAGACGCCTGCCAGGCATGGTTCGCCCGGTGTGTTCGTCGATCAAAACGATTCGATTGTTCTGTACAATGTACTCAACATTTCGGTTAAAGAACACATGTGCTCGCAATGCTGAATTCACGTGATGCAGTAAATTCAAATTGCCGGGGGCATAAAGATTATCATCGTCTTCAAGCAATCCGTCTTCAGTCAGCAATTCTTCAACGAACTGATGGCCTTCTTCTGTTAATTCTATGTGGCGTTGCTTTTCATCAAGCGTGTAATGACCGCCTTCCCCATTATCAGGCTGCAAACGTTTGATAAACTTGTCCATGCGCTTGTACAGCGCAGAACTGTCTTCGGCAGCACCGGAAATAATAAGCGGCGTTCTGGCCTCATCGATGAGGATCGAGTCAACTTCATCAACAATCGCGAAGTTCTGACCGTTTTGCATGCGATCTTCTGAACTGAACGCCATATTGTCGCGCAGATAGTCGAAGCCAAACTCATTGTTAGTGCCGTAGGTAATATCTGAATTGTAAGCTGCGTGTTTATCGGCCTGGTCCTGCCCAGACAAAATAACGCCCACAGTGAGGCCTAGCATTTCGTAGATTGGACGCATCCAATTAGCGTCACGTTCTGCTAGATAATCATTCACGGTCACGAGGTGAACACCCTCGCCTGACAATGCGTTCAAATAAGCTGGTAGCGTAGCGACCAGGGTTTTTCCTTCACCGGTTCGCATCTCGGCGATATTGCCCTCATGCAAGGCGTAGCCGCCTATCATTTGAACATCAAAATGACGCAAGCCCAAGGTGCGCTTACTTGCTTCACGCACCAACGCAAAAGCGTCTGGAAGCAAATTATCCAGGCTTTCCCCACCCTTCAAGCGCTCGCGAAACTCTTCGGTTTTACCCTGAATTTCAACATCACGAAGCTTTTCGAAGTCTTCTTCGAAGGCATTAATTCGCTTGACGACTTTACGTAAACGCTTCAGCTCACGATCATTCTTGGTGCCAACAACGGCCTTGAACAACTTTCCAATCATGTTTTAAAACGGCAATAGTAAGTGAGCGCTGTAGCTCAGCGCAGCAGGGTGCAAAGTAAACCGGATGCGCCTGTCTTAAGCAAGTAGAAAGTTACGAATGCGGCCTGTCACCGCACATGCTTGGCGTCTATTGGCGGTTGATGTATGTCGTGGGGTTTATTGATTTACCGGCTTTCAGTACTTCAAAATGGACGTGAGCGCCGGTCGAGCGACCGCTGCTGCCCATTTTTGCAATCACCTGACCTTTCTTAACCACATCACCAGGGTTAACAGTGATTTCAGAGTTGTGACCATAACGAGTGCTGTAGCCATTACCATGATTAATTTGAACAAGGTTGCCATAGCCATAACGTTTATCAGCCCAAGTCACCACTCCGGCGGCTACTGAAATAACGTCGCTGCCCATCTTGCCGGCAAAGTCCACGCCTTTATGCCAGGCTCTGTGTCCTTTGAATGGATCTGTACGATAGCCAAATCCAGACGACATCCAACCTTTGAGAATGGGTCGGCCGCCGATCATGCCCGCATCACGCAGTTTTCGATTGGAAAGCAGGCTTTCCATGTATTCAAGCTGTTGCTCGCGGCGATCAATTTGGTCGGCTAGCAAGTCCAGTGATTTGTGAAAATCCGGCGCATCAAGCGTCACTTCCTGATTGGACTCACCATTAGGAGAGCCTTCCTCAGGACCACCCATTGCGGGCAACTCGGAAAAATCGAATTCGGACCGGTCGAGCTTAGCCATAGTGGCCATTCGCTCAGCCAGAGCATCAAGCCGCAGCAGGCGAGACTGTAACTGAGCTGTTTTCACAGCAAGTGCTTCGATTTTAGCTTGACTCTCTTGCTTGGTTGCGACCAAAGCATCTCTTTGTTCTTCTAGAGTCTGCTGCCACTCAGATATCAGTTGAGTCTGATCTTTTGAGGGCTGAAGAGTATTGATCAAGGTGTAAAAACCAAACACAGACGCAGCGACTAGCGCCAAACCCAATGCCAAAAGGAAAGGCAGGGACACATTCAATGTCTTGGAACGGCTGTGCCGCCTGCTGACAAGAATAATTTGCATAATGTTATTCCGGCAACGCTCCTGGCGTCGCTTCTATCTATCTATTGGGTCTTTCTAAAAGTATAGCCGTCTTTGATCAAACGGCAACCACCGGACTGAGGTAGGACACTGGTGATTCTTTTTGATCGTCAAAACTGGCTATTTCCCATGCATCCGGGTTGGCCAATAAAGCCTTCACCGCCATGTTGTTCAAGGAATGACCAGATTTATAGGCATTGTATTCGCCTATCAGTCCTTTGCCTAGTAAATACAAATCACCAATAGCATCCAAAATTTTGTGCTTCACAAATTCGTCTTCGTAACGCAGTCCATCTTCATTCAAAATTCTATATTGATCGACCACGATCGCGTTATCAACACTGCCGCCCAAGGCAAAGCCTCGAGATCGTAAATACTCTATTTCATGCATAAAGCCAAACGTTCGCGCTCGACTTACTTCACGAACATACGAGGTACTGGAGAAGTCTACACACGCATCCACGGTTCGATTGTTAAACACAGGATGATCAAATGAAATGGTGAAGTTCACTTTGAAGCCATCAAATGGCAGTAGCGTCGCGTGTTTGTCTCCGTCTTCAACACGAACTGGCTTGGTAATTCGAATGAACTTCTTGGCGGCGTCTTGCTCTTCGATGCCAGCTGATTGTATAAGGAACACAAATGGGCCAGCGCTGCCGTCCATAATCGGCACTTCTTCGGCGTTGAGATCAACAATAGCGTTGTCTATTCCTAATCCAGCCATCGCCGATAACAGATGTTCGACTGTCGACACTTTCGCATCACCCGCTGCTAACGCCGTTGAAAGCATCGTGTCGCCAACAAAATCGGAATAAGCGGGAATTTCCTGCACAGGATCAAGATCGATTCGGCGGAATATGATGCCGGTATTGACGGGCGCGGGGCGAAGCGTCAAATACACCTTTTTACCGGTGTGCAGCCCGATGCCAGTGGCTTTGATCGAATTGCGAAGTGTACGTTGCCGGATCATAGTGTCTCTTTTATGTGTTAGCTACGGTGTCAGCACAGTTACAGGCAATGCCCGACAAACTAACCGTGAAACCGCTGTCATGAGCCGCCAAGAGCGCAGCGACCGGCCCCTAAGAGCGCTGCGCATTGTACCCGACGACTCACACCGAAACCAGAAAGTTTTCCTGGATGAGATGTTAAATCTTAACTATAGCTAGTCAGCCTGCCTACGAATAAATGCTGGTATATCAAGGAATTGCAGGTCTTTGTCCGTATTAGACGAGTCAATTTCCGGCAATTCTGCGGTCTGCACAGCTGCATTTTGGCCAGAATCCAGCGCTCGAATATGAGCCGGTCGAGCCGCTCTGACTTCTTCTCGTCGAGGTCTTCGGATAGCGGTAGGCATGTCGTAATCTTTGTAGTTTGGCGCCTCACCCACCGGCAAAGGCTCGGAAACAGGCGACTCTACACGGCGGGAACCCTCTCCAGCCAACCCGGTAGCAACCACAGTAACGCGAATTTCGTCACTCATATCCGGATCCAAAACGGTACCAACCACGATGGTGGCATTGTCGGACGCGAACTCTTTGATAGTGTCGCCAACGTCGGTGAATTCACCGAGTAGCAAATCCATACCAGCTGTAATGTTGACCAGAATTCCGCGCGCACCCTGCAAGTTTACGTCTTCCAGCAGTGGACTTCGAATCGCCTTCTCGGCTGCTTCACGTGCGCGCCCTTCGCCCTGCGCTGCCCCTGTACCCATCATTGCCATGCCCATTTCAGACATCACGGTGCGTACGTCCGCAAAATCGACGTTCATCATTCCTGGCCGTATGATCAGATCGGCTATGCCCTGAACCGCGCCCAGCAGAACATCGTTCGCCGCGTTAAACGCATCCAAGAGAGTAACGTTCTGACCCAGCACCGGCAGTAATTTTTCATTTGGAATAGTAATCAAAGAATCGACGTGCTGTTCCAGCTCTTCCATGCCAGCGGCCGCGACTTTCATGCGGCTAGCACCCTCAAAAGAAAATGGCTTGGTCACTACCGCCACTGTGAGAATGCCCATTTCTTTAGCGATTTCAGCAACCACTGGCGCGCCACCCGTGCCTGTTCCACCACCCATCCCGGCGGTGATGAACACCATGTCTGCACCTTGCAGGCTTTCCATAATACGATCGCGATCTTCAAGCGCTGCTTGTCGACCTACTTCAGGGTTAGCACCAGCACCCAAGCCGCTAGTGACCGTGCCACCCAACTGCAACACCGTGTGCGAGTCTACGTCTGCCAGCGCTTGTGCATCAGTATTCGCACAAATAAATTGCACACCATCGACATGATTAGTAATCATGTGTTTGACAGCGTTCCCGCCGCCGCCACCAACACCGAGTACTTTTATAACAGCATTTTGTGGGACGTTGTCGACTAGTTCAAACATGATATTTCTCCCGTACGAGATTCTTAAGCTAAAAGTTTTGTTGCAGATACCGCTGCATTCGTGAAAACAGACCTTTGCCCTGATTTTCACCTGTATTTATGTATTCGGCTTCTTGTTGCTGCTTGATGCCATACATCAGCAAGCCTACGCCGGTGGCGTAAATCGGGTTGCGTACAATGTCTTGCAGACCATGAACATTGATGGGCACACCCAAACGAACCGGCATATGGAATATAGATTCGGCAAGCTCAATAACGCCTTCCATTTTTGAAGTACCGCCCGTTAACACTATGCCGGCAGCCACCAGATCTTCAAAGCCTGAGCGACGCAGCTCAGCCTGAACTAAAGAAAGCAGCTCGTCATATCGCGGTTCTACCACTTCGGCCAAGGCCTGACGCGACAAATCACGCGCAGGGCGATCAGCAACACTCGGCACTTTTATGGTTTGATCTGCTCCAGCAAGTTGCGCCAGCGCACACGCGTATTTGATTTTGATTTCCTCGGCATTTTGCGTCGGTGTGCGCAGTGCCATGGCAATATCATTTGTGACTTGATCACCGGCGATAGGTATCACGCCAGTGTGCCGGATTGCACCCTCAGTAAAGATCGCGATATCAGTTGTACCACCACCAATATCAACGAGACAAACACCCAACTCACGCTCATCATCGGTTAGCACGGAGTAGCTGGACGCAAGCTGCTCTAGAATAATATCTTCAACCTCAAGACCGCAGCGCTTAATGCATTTCTCAATATTGTGCGCCGCATTGACCGCACAGGTGACCAGATGTACCTTGGCTTCCAGACGAACACCGGACATACCCAGCGGCTTCTTAATGCCTTCCTGATCATCGATCAAAAATTCTTGTGGCAAAATATGCAGCACTTTCTGATCGGCAGGAATGGCAACAGCCTGCGCGGCATCAATAACGCGCTCTACATCCAGTTGTCTTACTTCTTTATCACGGATAGCAACTATTCCGTGTGAGTTCATACTACGAATATGACTACCTGCGATACCGGCATACACAGAGTGAATCTGGCATCCTGCCATTAACTCCGCTTCTTCA
The DNA here is from genome assembly GCA_045105115.1 of Pseudomonadales bacterium. Classification (GTDB taxonomy): domain Bacteria; phylum Pseudomonadota; class Gammaproteobacteria; order Pseudomonadales; family JAUIET01; genus JAUIET01. The sequence continues at coordinate 32,501 of JBGCDE010000086.1, forward strand.
ATGGCACTCTGAATGGATTGAATAGTTGATTCAATGTTGACCACCACACCTTTTTTTAAACCACGCGAAGGTTTGGACCCTATGCCAACAATGTTCACCTGCCCATCGGCATCTACTTCGGCCACGATGGCAACAATCTTGGACGTACCAATATCAAGCCCAACGATCATTTTATTATCGTTAGCCATTAAACGCGCTCACTCCGGCCAACAATTGTTCTTCTGCTTGTTGCTTTCCCTGACTAGCAATGCCCTGGGAATGGTCATTTGCCCAGCGAACGGCCACACCACGACGATAGCGAAAATCTATGGTCTGCAAGTTTCCTTCACGTTGGGCAACAAGATCGGCGTGCAACTTCAGAAACTGCCGCATTTTGTCAAGCAATCGATCATTACCGAATCGAATCTCCGTTCCGTTATCCAATCGCGCAAACAAGCCCAAGGCATCGCTATGACTTAACTCTACAATCTCATGTTCTATTGAACTGAGCATGTCAGAGAATTCTCGAAATTGCTGAACCATCATGCCCTGTTGTGACTCATCGCCCGCAATGCGTGGCAAATCAAATTCATTTAGTTCTACATCGCCGGCCGAAAATGCTTCTCCATCCGCATTTAACAAAGCACGTGAATTCCAAATAGCGATGGGTGTTTGTTCTTCTATGGCAATGCTAATTCCAGAAGGCCAGCGTCGACTGACTTCCGCTCGATAGACCCATTCTTGCCGCTCAAGCAAATGTTTGATCGGCTCTAACTGAAGAGTGAAAAAACCATCACCCACTAGCGGCTGAAGCGCGCTGCCAATTTGTGCTTTCTGCACTCTTTCAAAATCTCCTTCGATTTGCACGCTCTGCACATTAACCTCAAACAGTGGTTTCGCATTGCTAAAGCCCAACATACCGAAACCCAACACGCCAATCCAGATAAGCAATACCATAAACAGCTGTTTTACACGGTTTTTTTGCTCGAATTTGCGCGATGTATTCACCGCGCCACGATGCTTGGTACTTTTGCGCGCAGAGACAGTTTTTTTATTTCTTTGCCGACAATCTGTATTAATCATCTATAGCACCCGAAGAATCGATCAAGCTGTCCAATAAAACGTTCAACACCAGGGACTCAAAATTCAACCCGGCCGCGAGTGCAGACATTGGCACAATACTGTGCTCAGTCATACCGGGAATAGTGTTAACTTCCAACACTTGAAAGTTTCCGTTGTCATCAAGCAGCAAATCCACTCGACCCCAACCTCGGCAGCCCAGGCTTTCGTACGCCTGCATAACAACCTGATTCGCCTGTTTGCATTGTGTATCGCTTAACTGAGCCGGACATTCATACTCGGTCTCGGATGAAAAATACTTCGCCTCATAGTCATAAAAGGTACTTTTTGGCTTTAATTCAGTAATAGGGAGTACATTGCCGGCAATCACCGGTACGCTGTACTCAGGTCCTTCAATAAATTGTTCGATCAACACGCTGGAGTCAAAGCGTTGAGCTTCATCAATAGCCGCCACTAATTGCTCAGCACTCTCGGCGATCGACATGCCTATGCTAGACCCTTCGTGAGCGGGCTTAACCATGACTTTACCGCCAAGTTTACGTAACACTTGTGCGTAGTCCATTCCTTCGCTAGCCATTGCGAAAGACGGTGTATTCACACCAATACCACGCCACAATTGCTTGCTGCGTAACTTGTCCATAGCCAATGCTGAGGCCAGCACACCACTGCCCGTGGCACTGATATTCAGAAATTGCAATAAACCACCAATCACGCCATCTTCGCCATACGGGCCGTGCAAAGCGTTGAACACATGCCGTATACCCTGCTCGCCAAGCACGTCGGCCACATTGCGCTCTATATCAATGGCAACAACCGGCAAGCCCACCTTTTCGAATGCCGCAATAACAGCGTTACCGCTCATTAAGGACACTTCACGCTCTGCGGACCAACCCCCGTACAACACCGCCAAGGGTCCACTCATGGACTGCTTGCATAAGGAAACTAGTCGCTCAATGTCGTTACCCAATGTCATAACAAACCTTCTTTAAACACTCTTCTAGCAATACCGCCCACATTGCCCGCGCCTTGGGTCAACACTATGTCGCCATCTTGAGCAACGTCTTTCAAAATACCGGGCAGACTGGCAATATCTTCAACAAAAACAGGGTCAAGATGCCCGCGGGTACGAATACTTCGACTCAAGCTGCGACCATCTGCACCCTGAATCACCTGCTCGCCAGCGCTGTACACATCGAGCAGCAGCAACACATCGACGGTGGATAAAGTGGCTACAAAATCTTCATACAAATCGCGAGTTCGGCTGAATCGATGCGGTTGAAACACCATAACAAGGCGTCGATCAGGCCATGCCTGACGCGCCGCTTTGATAGTTGCAGCCACTTCCGTCGGATGATGACCATAGTCATCCACCAATGTTACGTGTCCTGAGCCAACAGCAAGATCACCAAATACCTGGAATCGCCGACCGACACCTGCAAACTCCGCCAATGCCCGTTGAATATCGGGTCCGGCAATTCCCTCATCGGTTGCCACTGCAACGGCCGCAGCCGCATTCAAGACATTGTGCTGGCCCGGCATGGCAAGACTTATTTCGAGACTCTCATGCTCATCCGGTCGCTCCACTGTGAAGCGTGTTTTTAATCCTTCAGTATGCAGATCACTGATAACAAAATCGGCGTCCTCAGAAAACCCATAAGTTAGTGTGGGCCTGCCAACATCCGCCATCATTGAACGCAAGACAGGGTCATCAATACAGATCACAGCAAGACCATAAAAAGGCAGGTTGTGCAAAAAACTAATGAACGTTGCCTTCAGTTGCTCGAAATCACCTGCATAGCTTTCCATGTGATCAGCGTCGATATTGGTCACTACCGCGGTCATAGGCTGCAGATGTAAAAACGAAGCATCACTCTCATCGGCCTCTGCAACCAGGTAACGACTAATACCTAGTCGCGCATTGGTTCCTGCACTATTGAGCAGCCCGCCAATAATAAAAGTGGGGTCCAAACCGCCCGCACCCAATACCGAGGCAACCAGGCTGGTGGTTGTGGTCTTGCCATGCGTGCCCGCAATTGCAATGCTGTGGCGGTAACGCATAAGCTCGGCCAGCATTTCAGCACGAGGTACTATTGGAATTCGCGCTTCGCGAGCCGCTTTCACCTCAACATTGTCTTCATTGATCGCAGTAGAAACAACCAGTACATCGGCCGCTTTCACATTCTCGGCAGCTTGTCCAAGCTGCACCTTTATACCCATTTTCCGCAGACGCTCTGTCGTTTCAGACTCTGTGATGTCTGAACCTGACACTTCGTAATTCTGGTTTGCTAGCACCTCTGCAATCCCGGACATGCCAGCACCACCAATACCAACGAAATGGATTCGTCGTATGCGGCGCATTTCAGGAATCGTCATTGCTCTGTTAGCGGTGTTCATGAATCGCCCCCCGATTGCGTGATCTCAGCACAATGTTGTGCCACACGATAGGCCGAATCCAAAATGGCCAGTTGTTTTGCGCTTTGTGCCATTACACGACGCTTATCGGCGCTATTGAGCAACTCCGCTAGCTGATCAATAGTAGTATCGCTGAGTAATTCAGTTTGCGGCACTAATACACCGGCCGATTGGTCGGCAAGCCAGCGAGCATTTTCAGTTTGATGGTCGTCAATCGCATAAGGGAAAGGCACTAACAACGAAGGTTTACCCACCGCCGTCAGTTCTGCAACTGTCATTGCGCCGGCACGACAAATAACAATATCAGCCCAGCCGTATCGCTCAGCCATATTGTCAATAAACGCGCACACCTCAAACTGCAGTTCACAATCTAGCGCTTGATAGCGTTCATTAGTGGACGCCAGCTCTTGCTCGCCAGATTGATGACAGACGCTGACAGAAGCTGTTGAGGTTTTGGCGGCTGCCTCCAGCAGCGCAGGCAAGCCTTCATTCAGCGCTCGTGCACCACGACTTCCGCCAACAACCAAAATATTAACTGCGCTTTTTTCCGCTTGTTCTGACGTATTAACCACGGAAGCAATGTCAGCGCGAACCGGATTACCCGTTAAGTAGGTGTTCCTGCGACGCGTGAAGGTATTTGGAAAACCTACCAACCGCCGGGCAGCAACGTATTGGAGCAAACGGTAAGTGGTACCCAGTACCGAATTCTGTTCATGCAGAATTAAGGGCTTACCCAATAGTCTTGCGGCAACCGCACCCGGACCCGCGGCAAAGCCTCCGAAGCCCATGACCGCAACCGGACGCAACTTTCGTAGCAAAGCCCACGCACTGTAAACAGATCGTGCGATCATCAAAGGAGCCTTCAGCAAGGTGACCACACCCAGACCACGCACGCCACTGACCGGCAGGCAGTGCAGCGTATAGCCGGCTGCAGGCACCAATCGCGACTCGATACCAGCTTCTGTACCAAGCCATTCAACCTGATACCCAGCTGCGCTTAACTCATCAGCCACAGCGAGCCCGGGAAACACGTGCCCGCCCGTTCCACCGGCCATAATCACGAAGGTTTTTGACACGTCCCCTCCGATTCAAACGCTACCCTGAATACCAAAGCTAACATGACACCGCATACCAGCAGACTACTGCCACCATAGCTGAAGAACGGCAAGGTCAAACCTTTGGTTGGTAACAAACCCACATTGACGCCAATATTTATCGCGCATTGCGCGGCAAACAACAGCGCAATTCCGTAGGCCAGGTAGGCCGCAAATTTGTTTCCCACAAGCTCTGCTTGACGGGCGATGTGAAAAATACGCCAAATGAGAATCGCGAACAAACAGAGCACCAACATTGCGCCAAGAAAACCCAGCTCTTCACCTATGATCGCAAATACGAAATCAGTATGTGCCTCAGGTAAGTAAAACAATTTTTGCACACTTCGCCCAAGACCTAAGCCGAACCACTCGCCTCGGCCGAACGCAATCAAGGACTGAACCAGCTGGTAGCCACTGTCAAATTGATGTGACCATGGATCAAGAAAGGTGGTAAAACGCTGGAAACGATATGGGCTCAGTGACACCATAAGCGTGACAGCCGCTAAGCTGCCTAGCACCACAAAAGAGAAATGCGACAGGCGAACACCGGCAAGAAACATCATACCTAACGCAGCGCTAAGCAATACGACAACTGCGCCAAAGTCAGGCTCTATCAGCAATAATATTATCATCGCAGTCAGTACCAATAGCGGTTTTACAAAGCCGCGCCATGCAGTACGAACTTCTTGCTCACGGCGAACAAGATAGGCTGCGAGGTAAGTCAGCACAAATAGTTTGGCCAGCTCAGAAGCCTGCAAATTAAATGGGCCGAGGTCTATCCAGCGACGGCTGCCATTTACCTCTTTACCGATACCCGGTACCAATACAGCGATCAGCAAAAGAAATGCCAAAATCAACAAATGCGCAGAGTGCTTACGCCAGAATTCCAGCGGTACGTAGGTAGCAGCCCACATCAATATCAGCATTGCCGCTATGTAAAGGGCTTGACGAATAACATAAAACCAAGGGTTACCAAATTGCTGCGCCGCGTATTCCATCGATGCGGAAGACATCATTACGAAGCCTGTCGCAAGCAAACAACTGAAGCTGATCAGCAACGCTTTATCGAGCACAAATTGCCTACCTTGAAACAGGCTCATTACGCGCAAGGGTAGATTTGCCGTTAAAGAAGTCACTGACCTACTCCACTCGCTGACGTCTTGCGGCGAAAACTCAACACCAACTCTCGAAACCGATCACCGCGTTGCTCGAAATTGTCAAACATATCAAAGCTGGCGCATGCCGGTGAAAATAATACGGTGTCACACGGAGCCGATAAGTCATAAGCCCGGTTGACGGCCTCTGCCAAATCATTGCAGCGATGTATTTCTGTGTGCGTTTCGAGTGCATCGGCAATTTGCTCTGCATCCTGGCCATAGACCAACACCGAATGCGCGTGGGCTGACACGGCATCAGACAATTCGCTGAAATCAGCGCCTTTTCCAACACCACCGGCAATCAGAACCATTCGCCGATCATCAGGCGTACCAAGACCCTCAAGTGCGGCGACAGTGGCGCCAACGTTAGTTCCTTTGGAATCATTGATGAAAGACCTGCCATCAATGTCAGCGATGTGCTCGCAGCGGTGCGGCAGGCCTGCGAACTTGCGCAAAACCCCACAAGCTACTTCTAGCGAAATACCAATTGCCTGCGCAAGCGCAAGCGCCGCCAAGGCATTGCTAACATTGTGCGTTCCCTGCAGACGCATTTCTGATGTCGGCAATAGTGGCGAGTCGCCGTACATCAAATGGGTGTCACCGGCTACTTGTGCCACACCAAACAGTCCTGCAGCAGGCTCAGAAAAGCCGAAACTTGAATAAGCTTCACCGTGCCGATTTTTGCATGCAAGCTCATCACGATTAATGATGCACTTGTCAGCGTTCATGAAAACACGCTGCTTCGAAGACGCATAACTCTCGAGATCAGAATACCGATCCATATGATCGGCGCTGATATTGAGTATGGTGGCTGCATCAGCTGCAAGCGCCGCGCTTCTTTCGAGCTGAAAACTCGAAACTTCAAGCACATAGAGCTCGATTGAATCGTCGAGCGCATCCAATACAGGCAAACCTATGTTGCCGCACAGACAAACATTTATCTCTGCAGCCTTTGCTATCTCAGCCAATAAAGTAGCGACTGTACTCTTACCATTGGAGCCCGTTACACAAACGACCGGGCACTTAATCTCTGCCCGAAACAAGTCGAGGTCGCTGCAAAGAGACACACCCTGATCCAGCACCTGTCTGATCGCGTGAGTTTCAAGAGAAACTCCCGGGCTCACCAATAAGCGTTTAGAGTTTTTTAAAACCGCAAGCGGTAATTCTCCAAAATAGATATCAATGCCCGCGAATTCACGCAATACATCAGCCGCACCGGGTGGCTTACTGCGAGTATCGCAGAGTGAAAAAGAGTCACCGCGGTTTTGAAGATAACGAGCACAAGACAAACCAGTCGCGCCAACACCGATGATCGAATAATCAAAGACCGGGAGTGTTTGTTCTGATGTGAGGCTCATTAGTCTAACCTAAGCCCTAACGCAGCTTCAGTGTGGCGAGACCAAACAACACCAGCATGACAGTGATAATCCAGAAACGCACTATCACCCGCGGCTCGGGCCAACCTTTCAGCTCAAAATGATGATGAATAGGCGCCATTCGAAAGATTCTCTTTCCTGTCAGCTTAAACGAAGCCACTTGAAGAATGACCGATACCGTTTCCATGACAAATACGCCAGCCATAATGAAATAGACGATTTCGTGCCGGGTGATAACCGCGATAACCCCAAGCGCCGCACCTAAGGCAAAGGCACCAACATCACCCATAAATATTTGCGCTGGATAGGTGTTAAACCAGAGAAAACCCAAACCAGCACCGGCCAAAGCTCCGCAAAAAACGATCAGCTCGCCCGCACCTGGCACATAGCCTATGTGCAGATATTCAGCAAAATTGACGTTACCACTGAGGTACGCAATGGCAGCAAGCGCAGATGCAATAAGCACACTAGGAAGAATCGCCAGACCATCCAGTCCGTCAGTCAGGTTGACAGCGTTGCTACTACCTACCACCACGAAGAAAGTTAGGGCGATGAAAAATGGGCCAAGATCAATAGCCACGTTCTTAAAAAACGGCACATACAGTTGCGTTTCAACCGCATTTTCAGCAGTGACATAGAGGAATACGGCAGCGCTCAAGCCACCAACCGATTGCCAAAAAAACTTCCATCGTGCTGGCAATCCACGGGAATTTTTCTCGATCACTTTACGATAATCGTCAACCCAGCCAACTGCTCCAAATACAAACGTCACGAATAAAACAGTCCATACGTAGCGATTTCCCAGATCGCCCCAGAGCAAGGTACTGACAAAAATTCCGACCAGAATAAGCGCACCACCCATGGTTGGCGTGCCAGCTTTACTAAAATGACTTTCCGGACCGTCATCACGGACAGTTTGGCCGATCTGATGAAAGTTGAGCCGCTTTATCATCACCGGCCCTACGATCAAGGTAATCGCCAGAGAGGTAAGTACGCTGAGAATACCGCGCAAGGTAAGATACTGAAAAACCTGGAACGGGCTATAAATTTCAGCCAGATACTGTGAAATCCAAAGCAGCATATTAGTTCTCGGTGCGTTTTGTTAGTTGTTCAAGTATCGATTCCATTCCGGCCGAACGTGATCCTTTAAGGAGTACGTTCACATTCTCATTCCCTTGCAAAAGCAAATCCCGGCAACGCGATCCACAATCTGAGTTTCGGGTAAACACTTCTGCCGCGGCACCAAATGTTTCCGCCGCAAAGCCGCTCAGTACACCGACGCACAACAGATGGTCAATGCCGGAGTCCAGCGCGTAGCGACCAATGTCAGAGTGCAGTTCTTTTTCGGTCACCCCCAATTCAGCCATGTCGCCCATTATCAATATGCGTATGCCAGGCATTGACGCCAATACATCGATAGCCGCGCGCATTGATGTTGGATTCGCGTTATAACTGTCGTCAATCAATCGGCTGTCGTTCACACCCGTAAGCTGTTTCATCCGGCCGGAATAGCCCTCGTAACTGGACAGGCCGGCGGCAATATCGGCCATAGTCGCACCTGCACAATGTGCACACGCGGCTGCCGCCAAGGCGTTGCCGATCATGTGTTTACCGGCTACACGAAGCGCAACATTGGCATGCTCATCAGCCAGGTGCAGCTCAAACTGGAAACAGCCAAGTGCGCTTGATGAGTCTTCGATTTGCCGTATTCCCGTTGCATAGACGTCCGCATTTTCGTGTTCTACGCTGAACCCAAGCATGTCGAAGTCGGGATTGTTGGACGCCCATTGCCGAGTAAATGCATTATCCATATTCACAACAGCCCTGCCTCCAGCCGCAAGCCCACCGTATATTTCTGCTTTGGTCGCGGCAATCGCTTCAATTGAACCAAACCCCTCCAGGTGAGCTGCTGCTACCGTAGTTACCAAGGCCACATCGGGCCGGACTATGTTTGACAAATAGGCGATATCACCAGGCTTACCAGCTCCCATCTCAACAACCGCAAAGTCATGCTCAGATGTAAGCCTGAACAACGTTAAGGGTACGCCAATCTCATTATTAAAGTTGCCATTGGTAGCCAGCACCGCTCCACTTCGACCGAGAATAGCGTCTAGCATTTCCTTACAGCTTGTTTTACCAACACTGCCAGTGATTGCAATAACTGGCTTGGTAAAATACTTACGCTGGCTCGCCGCAATTTCACCAAGCGCTAATAATGTGTCGTCAACAATTAGCTGACTTAAACCACAGTCTTCGTCCAACTGATCGACAACAGCCGCACAAGCGCCGGCGCGCTCAGCCTGCGCGAGGAAACGCGCGGCATCAAAACGTTCACCACGCAAGGCAATAAACAATTCGCCATCATTGAGGTGCCGTGTATCCGTAGAAACAGCGTCGATATGTTGATTATCGCCATGAAGCTTTCCCTTACACAAAACGCTTAGCGACTCTAAATCAGTCGGATGCATCACAAGACTTGCTCCACTCGCCGCTGCAGAGCAGACTGCGCAACCAATACATCGTCAAATGGGATTTTCTTGTCGCCAACGATCTGGAATTTTTCGTGGCCTTTGCCCGCGATCAGCAAGCAGTCTTCGGGATGCGCTGTATCAATAGCCCACTCAATGGCACGCTGTCGATCTAGCTCGACATGAATATGAGGCGACGCTAAATCACTGCTGGTAAAACCCTTAACAATGTCTGAGATAATCCGTTCAGGGTCTTCGCTGCGCGGATTATCACTGGTCACTACGATTCGCACTGCATGGCTTTCTGCGACTTGCGCCATCTCTGCACGTTTGCCGCGGTCCCTATCGCCACCGCAACCGAATAGCACCCAGAGCTTGCCTTTACAATGTTTAGAGGCTGCTGATAAAACCTGCTCTAAAGCATCGGGAGAATGCGCATAGTCAACTATTGTTCGAGGCATTGCCACACCATCCAATGGCACAAGCTGCATGCGACCCGGCACGGTACCCAACTGCGACACAGCCTCAGCCAAACCAGTGAACGGCACGCCTTCTACACACAAGGCTGCCACAACCGCCAACAGGTTAGCGATATTGAATTCGCCCATTTGATTTAACTCAAACCGGTCTTTTCCCCACGGCGTTAGCACGTCGAAGCAGCTACCTCGCTCATGAAACAGAATATTTTCGGCATACACGTCGGCCGCCGAATCACGCACCGAATACCTTATTAATTGCGCGCTTCCAGGCGCTGATTCAATCATGCGCTGAGCAAAGTCTGAATCTATATTCACTATCGCATTTTCAATTTCCGCACGCTGAAACAACCTCGACTTAGCAGCGGCGTATCTGTCTATTGTCTGATGAAAATCGAGATGATCCCTGCTGATATTCGTAAAAACAGCCGTACCAATATTAAGACCATCGAGGCGGCCTTGATCAAGCGCGTGAGAAGAGGCTTCCAATGCGATCGAGTCGCATCCTTGCTCAAGTAGTGCTTGTGCGATTTCGTGAACCGTAAACACATCAGGCGTAGTCAAACCTGTGCTGACCAGTTGATCTGCACGCCCCCAGCCCAAGGTGCCAATAACACCACTGCACAAGCCGCATCGCTTGGCCAGATCGGCGAAGTTCAGTACACAGCTGGTTTTGCCATTGGTGCCAGTGAAGGCGGTCACTTTGCGGTGCGCGCTATTCGAATTGTAGAAACGCGCGGCTAGCGCCCCTAGATGTTCTCGAGCCGATTCCAGGCTTGTAACACTAATAGACTCAGGTAAGTCGCTCGGCAGAGTACCAAGACCATCATGCACAATTGCAGCGGCACCATTATCAACCGCCTGGCGCGCAAAGCATGCGCCATGTTGAGTCGAACCTTGAATCGCAAAAAATGCGGCACCCCTAATAGCCGTTCGACTGTTAAGTGACAGGCCGTGGATTTCGCAGTCAATACTTGGTGTTGCTTGAGTATTTTCAAGCAATTCACTTAACAACATGCTGCTCATTTTACTTAATGCGCCGTAGCAAGCTGCAGGGCATCTGGTGCCACATTCAGCAGACGGAGGCTTTCACCTACAATTCTGGAGAACACGGGTGCAGCCACTTCACCGCCGTAATAGGTACCAACACCCGGGTCATCGATAAATACAGCGGCTGCAAGACGCGGATTAGCCGCGGGCGCGAAACCAGCAAACACCGCAACGTAGCGATCACCTTCATAACCTTGCTTACCCAGGCGATGCAAGGTGCCCGTTTTACCCGCCACACTATAGCGCTCAGTAGTTGCTCTGGTGCCCGTACCACCCTGCTTGGTCGCTTCGGCCAGCATATGGTTAATTTGAGTAACCAGCTGTTCGTCGACTACACGTTCGGAATACACAGGGTCGCTAACACGAACCAAGGACACATCTTTTCGCAATCCCTTGTTCGCCAAAATGCTATAGCACTGCGCCAATTGTAGAGGCGTTGCCGAAACACCATAACCGTAGGCCATTGTCACAGTATGCAAAGGATGCCAGCTTGTGTAGTCAGGTAAAGACCCAAAACTCTCTCCAGGAAAGCCTGTTGCCAGCGACTGTCCCAGACCAAATCTCTGAAGCACGCCTCGAATAGCAGGCCCGCCTAAATCAAGTGCGATTTTGCTGGTGCCCACCTGACTGCTTTTACTGAGAATTCCAGTCAAATCAAGCTGACCGTAATTGCTGGAGTCTGCTAATAGTTTACCTTCCACACTGATGTAGCCAGGTGATGTATCAATCACTGTATTCGGCGTATATCGTCCGCTCTCAAGAGCCGCAATCATAGCCAAGGGTTTCATTGTAGAGCCCGGTTCAAAGACATCAGTGACAGCCCTGTTGCGCACAGTTTCCATGTCTAGAGTACTACGCTCGTTGGGATTGAATGTTGGCTCGTTGACCATGGCCAGCACTTCATTGCTATGCACATCGAGAACAACAACGGAACCGGATTTTGCACCAAATTTTTCTACGGCTGCCTTCAGCTCTTTATGCGCGTAATACTGCAGGCGCAAATCGATACTGAGCTGCAAGTCTTCGCCATGCGCAACTTCCCTAACACTTTCAATATGCTGTATTATTTCTCCACGACGATTTTTCAAAACCCGCTTTGTACCAGATTTTCCGCTGAGCATCGTGTTGTAAGTCCATTCGAGACCATCAACACCACGATCATCTGTGTCAGTAAATCCCAACAAATGAGCGGATACATCTGCCGCAGGATAATAGCGCTTGTATTCGGTAGCGGCGTGCAAGCCATTGATATCAAACTGCATGATTTCATCGGCTTTGCTGGGCGCGAGCTGGCGCGCTACGTAGAGAAATTCTTTAGTGGCATTTTTTGCTATCTTGCCGGAAAGCTTGTCAACATCCAGGCCTAGCGCCTGCGCGAGCACAAACACCTTCTCTGCTTGAATTTTCTTTGGCTCAATCCATAAAGATTTGACGGGGGTACTGATTGCCAGCGGTCGACCGTTTCGATCGGAAATCATGCCCCTATGCGCTGCATTCTGAACGGTTCGAAGTGATCGGGCATCCCCTGCACGCTGCAGATAGTCCACCCCACCTTCACCTTGCGCTAGCTGAAGACCCACTAATCTAAAAACTAGTATGCAGGCCAGAACAGCCAGCACGGCTAATACGACCCTATAACGCCACGGCTGAAGCATAGTGTTGGCAACAGCCGCATTTTTTTTCATGGCCGGAGAAGCTCTAGTGCTCGCGTACAGCAACTGTATTGTCAGAGCCCGGCGCCCGCATGCCCAGCTCTGCTGCCGCCGTACTTTCAACCCGAATATGCGTAGAGAACGCACCCTCTTCAACAAGTAGCTGCCGCCACTCCAACTGCAAACTGCCTACCTCTCGCTGCAAGGTCTGCAGCTCGTGGAACAACTGTCGCGATTGATAGCTACTAAACACCACCGCAAGCGCGCTGAGCACCACCATAACAAGCAGCAGCAGCTGCCCTGGTTGCGCAAGTTCAGAAAGTGTACTTTTCAATCGAGTACCGCTTGTTTTGGATGTTTCCATGGCGTCTGAACTTTTCTGTGGTTCCGTATATTTAAAGGTGCGATGCTCTTTTGCGATCATGCCGCCTGCTCTCTAACGCGCTCGGCGACACGCATAATTGCACTGCGTGCTCGACGATTTTCTCGAGTTTCATCGGCGCTACTTCTGATCGCTTTACCGAGTAAACGTAAAGCTGGTTTTTCCAATTCGCTTTCTCTAAGCGGTATATGTCGTGGCACTTTAGCGGTCTGCGCAGAGCCACGCATGTGTCGCTTGGTTAGCCGATCTTCCAATGAATGAAAACTGATGACAACCAAGCGACCCTTGTTTACAAGCAATCGCTCCGCCAAACCAAGTACGCCTTCCAGTTCTTCAAGCTCCTGATTCAAATGAATACGAATGGCTTGAAAACTCCGCGTTGCCGGATGCTTGTCTTTCTCCCAACGAGGATGTGCCTGCTTTATCAGTTCTGCCAATTCAGCCGTACGCGTAATTGCTTTTTCCTGGCGTTGCTGAACGATAGCAGCTGCGATACGTCGCGCGAAACGCTCCTCGCCATAGGTTTTTAATACTCGACAAAGCTCAGCCTCATCAACAATTGCCAACCACTCTGCAGCACTGGCGCCTGACTCGGGATCCATTCGCATATCCAGCGGACCGTCATGCTGAAAGCTAAAACCGCGCTCTGCGTTGTCAAGCTGCGGCGATGACACACCCAGATCAAGCAAGATACCAGCCACTTCACCATCAAGGCCAAGATCAGCAACGCCAAGAAACGAGCCGGAATGCATGCTGAAACGCTTGTCTTGGGCAGCCAACTCAACACCCACCTCAACAGCCTGGGGATCTTTATCAAAGCCCAGCAAACGACCATTTGCCGACAAGTGCTTCAAAATACGTCGCGCATGTCCGCCACGACCGAAAGTTCCATCAATGTAGGTACCCGACTGATCCCACAATAAGGACTCACACGCTTCATTTAGCAGCACTGTTTTATGTGCGGCGGATTGACTGTCAGTGGCGTCACTCTGTCTCATGGTCAATACGATATTCCAGACAAAGAACCACGTGAGGCCGGGTTTCGCAGCAATGCCAATCGATTGCGCTCTGCCACTGCGTGAGCCTCTTCACTCCATACTTCAATTTTCTTACCGACACCTCGAATGAATAATTCTCTTTGCAGTTGTGCTGATTTGCGTAAATAAGGAGGCACTACAAGGCGGCCATTGCCATCAGCCTCAACCTCTTGGGCATTACCCATCAATATTTGTCCAAACGCCTTCACAGTGTCATCGGTATTGGGCCGACTGAGCAGGTCGTTTAACACTTCATGCCAGTAATCCTGGGTATAGATCAGCAGGCAATCCTGCATGGGGTCAGACGTCACTGTCAGCCCTTTCGGCTGATCGGGCATTTTTTCGCGCAAGGTTCCAGGAAGCGTAAACCGCCCCTTAGTGTCCATCGTCGCTTCGAACGAACCCAAGAACATTGCTAGTTAAGAAACCCGTGTTATGTCGTTGTTTATGGTTCAGGCCAGCAGCCTGACACCCGAGCAAATAGAGGATAGGTGCCAAAACGACCAAGTTAGTCATTTTCGGCTATTGAAGTAGGCCCATTCAACCTCAAACATCCGCTTGAGACCTCAAAAAACCACAAATAACCACAAATCCCCACACCGGAACTATAAAAAATTCACAGCTCTGCCGTCAAGCTGTTTTACCCAATGTGCTGAAATGAATTAGAGACGGGTCCGAGAGCCGTGAATTACAAACAACGCGGCCTCGAACCAGGCTCGCCCTAGCCATCATTTAATCGACAAGAGCACGATGCCAACTGGTGCATGAATGCACCAGCGCTTTACCCAGTAAAGCGGGAGCAAATTGAAAATCACATTTTCGATTTGCGGTTTGAATAATAGGCAGGAGCCTATTGTTCAATATAAAAAAAACGAAGAGTTGACCTATAAGCCGGGTTCTGTCGAGGACAGTCATTCATCTGGGACAAGCGTCACCGCTTGCCTCAAGCAACCTACCCGAATCCCGCGCGGGCCGCGCGTAAGGATTCCTATTTGGTCTTGCTCCAGGTGGGGTTTACCATGCCACGTAGTGTTACCACACGCGCGGTGCGCTCTTACCGCACCATTTCACCCTTACCGAACCGCTTGCGCGGTCTGGCGGTATCTTTCTGCTGCACTGGCCGTGGGCTCACGCCCCCCAGGAGTTACCTGGCACCTTGCCCTATGGAGCCCGGACTTTCCTCCTCGCTGCGCGAACTAAATCACGCAACAAAGCGACTGCCCAGTCAACTCTCGGCGGCACAGTACCTGTGATGCACTCAATAAACAAGCTCAATCTTTTGAGTCAGGTTTACTAATAGCAAGCGCCGTGGAATAAACTTCATTTTTCTTAGCGCCACTTAATTTTGCAGCCAGACTTACGGCTTGTTTCAGCGGCAATTCCGCCAAAAGCACAGAGAGTATTTGCCGCACCTCGTTTGTAGCCTCATCCACATTAGCCCCCTCCAGCAATACGACCAATTCGCCGCGCTGCTGATTGCTGTCGCTGGCCACCCACTCGACCAGCTCCGTAAGTGGTGCTTTACGGACGGTTTCGAAGCGCTTGGTCAACTCTCTAGCCAGCACTGCCGTGCGTGCGCCCCCCAGAACCTCTGCCATATCTTGCAGACAAGCCAGTATCCGATGTGGCGCTTCATAAAAAATCAAAGTGTGCGGATAGGCAACGAAGGCCTCAAGCCGATTCTTCCTGGCCCCACTTTTAGCAGGCAAAAAGCCAGCAAATACGAACGAGTCGGTAGGCAATCCACTCACCGACAAGGCCGCGATCAAAGCACTTGGCCCAGGCACTGGCGACACTGTGATGTTTCTATCCTGCAGCCGGCGTATCAGACGAAAACCTGGGTCAGAAATCAGCGGTGTTCCTGCATCGCTGATGAGCGCGACGTCATCACCAGCCAGCAACACATTAATCACTCTTTGCGCAGTTTTTTCTTCACTGTGCTCATGGTACGGTATGCAGTCGCAACGCACGTCGTAGTGGCTGAATAGCCGTTGGCTATGACGAGTATCTTCGGCCGCAACCAAGGCAACCGATTGCAAAATATCGAGTGCCCGCGCGCTGATATCGGCGAGGTTCCCGATAGGGGTTGCAACAACGTATAACGTACCCGAAACGGACTCTGTGTCATCGGTGTGCAATCCGCTCACCGGTAATCCAGTATTGGAGTGATTTGAGGTCATATAGAATGATTCGGAATAATTTCGTTCTCGCAACGATCGTATTAAGCACGCTGCTAAGCGCCTGTTCAGGCCTGCAAGACACGGGAGTGTACAACAAGCCAGACTCGACTGCTGAGTCCATCACAGTAGATCGACAGATCGCCGACTTACTGCAGCGCGCCACTCAGCAAACTGAGCCCGATGCCAGCATCTCAACAATGAGGGCAGTTGACCTGTTGATCGACAATTCGCAGCTTGTCAGAGCCAAAACCGTGTTTGCGCGAGTGCAACAAAAAGGCCTAACTGGCAACTGGGCAAGCGAATATCACATCCTGTCCGCTGTGTTTGCCAAGCAGGATAGCAATGTCTCGGGCGTTATGAGCGCGCTGCAACAAATTCCGGACTCCAGCAATCCAATGCTTGCTAATAACCAGCAGCGCTCGGAAATCGGCCGACTAAAAGCCTGGGCCTACTTGCAGCAAGGGCAATCATTAGCGAGTGCGAAACAGCTAATTGCAATTGATTCGATGTTGGAAGATGAGCTGGACCTGACAGAAAATCGCGAAGCGATCTGGCTCGTTCTTAGCGCTCTCAGCGACGAGCAGCAGAAAACCGCAATGGCTGACCCTGAAACCGACCTTAGAGGCTGGATGGCACTGGTTAGTCTTTACCAGACAAACCAGGGAGATGTATTTGAACTGCGTCGACAGCTTTCGCGCTGGCGAACGAACTGGTCAGATCACCCGGCGGCAAAAACAATGCCAACTGAACTGGCTAGCGCCATGGCGCTTGATGAAGATATTCCTCAGCGCGTCACATTGATGCTGCCCACCAGCGGCAAGCTCGCTACCGCCGGTGCCGCCGTACGTGACGGCTTCCTCGCCGCTTACTACGACAGCCAACAAGCTGGCGGCATGATGGAACTGAATCTGATTGACACTAATGCCCATCAAAGCTTCAGTGACGCGTATGCAGCGGCCTTACAACAACAACCCGATATGATTGTTGGTCCACTGCGAAAACCCGAAATCGCGGCATTGCGTCATCTTGTAGCAGAAGATGGACCACGAATTCTTGCTCTTAATTATGCTGAAGATAACGCCAACGACGAGCAGCAAGAATCACCCGCTGGTTTTTTTCAGTTTGGTTTAGCGGCCGGCGACGAAGCCAATCAAATCGCAACTATGCTGCTCGGCAATCAACCACAACGCGCCCTGCTTATTCGCCCGACCGGCGCCTGGGGTCAGCGGGTTGCCGATTCATTCAAACAACCCTGGCTGGAGAATGGGTCTATCGTGCTCGATGAAGTCAGCTATAGCAAAGGCGACAACTTGTCCGAGCTTCTCAAGCAAGCATTGTTGGTTGATCAGAGCGAATTCAGGAAAAACCGTGCTCAGGCATTGCTTGAGGAACAACTTGAGTTCATTCCTCGACGTCGTAAAGACATAGATCTGTTCTTTCTTATCGCCCGCCCGGAGCAGGCTCGATCTTTGAAACCGATACTTGCTTTTCATTACGCGGGTGATGTGCCGGTCTATTCCACGTCACAGGTGTTTGCCGGTTTAGTGAGAAGACACCGAGACCGAGACCTTAATGGCATTGTTTTCACCGAAACGCCTTGGTTACTAGGCCACAACAGCGATCTAAGACAGCGTATTAATGAACTACTTCCGACTAAAAGCTCTTACGCACGAATGCAGGCATTCGGTGTCGATGCGTTTGGACTTGCCATACGACTGGGGTTTCTATCACGTTCACCGAACAGCGCCTATTCCGGCGCAACCGGTAGATTGTCCTTAGGGGATAATATGCGCATACGGCGCGAGTTAGATTTGGCGCAATTTGTTGCCGGCAAACCACGTAAAATCGAATTTCTTCAGAATGACAACGAAAGCGAGACCCAGGGTGGCACGGGACTCTAATACCCAGGCAAGCGGCGATCAAGCCGAGCAGGCCGCCGCAATATACTTGCAACATCATGGCCTCCAGAAGGTTGAGGAGAATTTTCGCTGTAAGCTTGGTGAAGTGGATCTAATCATGCAAGACAACAGCTGCATTGTGTTTGTAGAGGTGAGGTTCCGTAAAAGTGATCGATACGGTTCCGCGGCGTCCACTGTGACCACAAGCAAACAAAACAAGTTGCGCAAAACGGCTTTGTTTTACCTTAAAGCTCGAAAGCTTCAGCACGCAGCGGTGCGCTTTGATGTGGTTGGCATGAAGCCAGACGAAAAAAACGATTGTGACTATCAATATCGCTGGATAAAAAATGCATTTTAGCGCATGCAATTCGCTAAGCCACGCTGAGTGCTAGCAAAGGTTTTTTAGATGACGGACATGAATCGACTAAAAGCGACACTCGCTGCCAATGCTGAAATGACCATGGGCAACCTGGATTCAGTATTATTTGATGTTGAACTAGCGGCCCAGGCGATTACCCAGAGTTTTCTGAACGACGGAAAACTGATTTGCTGCGGCTCTTCGGCTACCGCATCGATCAGCGAATATTGCGCAGCTATTTTTGCTCATCGCTTGCAGCGTGAGCGCCCTGGCCTGCCGACTCTGGCACTGACCGGCGCCAGCATCGTTGGCCAATCAGTTGCGCACAGCGTTTCCCAACACGAAGTACATGCCCGACAGATACGTTCGCTAGGCAACAAGAGTGACTGTCTACTGATTTATGGACCTGGCGGTGACAGTCCCGCCAGCGTTCGCGCCGTTAGCGCCGGGCATGACAGAGAAATTCAGGTGGTTGCAATCACCGGCAGCGGTGACACTGATCTTTCAGCGCTGCTCACGCCGGATGATATCGAAATAAGAGTGCAAACCAACAGCTTGGCAAGGTTGGCTGAAGCGGAACTCTTACTAACGCACTGTCTCTGCGAATCTGTAGAATACCATCTGTTCGCGCTTGAGCAGGAAAACCAATGAATAGTTCCACACAAGACAGAACACAAATACTGCTACGCGGCGCAGCAATTATTTTTCTGACGCTTATATTTAGCGCCTGCAGCTCACTTATTTCAGCGACACGCTCCGGACCCATTCAGGAAGATTACGGCAAACGCAGCTTTGGCAGTTTTATAGATGACGGTTTGATAGAAACAAAAACCAGAGTCAATCTGAAAAAAGCCAACGAGCAACTCAAGCAAGCTCACGTCGGTGTGACTAGCTACAATGGCGTTGTTCTGCTGGCAGGCCAAGTGCCATCTGCAGAGCTTCGCGATCTGGCAGGCAACGTGGCGGGAAAAGTTCGAAACGTCAAAAGAGTTCACAATGAATTGGAGGTTGCCGGACCAATATCTCTTCCCGCGCGTTCCAATGATTCCTGGCTTACAACCAAGGTGAAGAGCAAGCTAATTGCGTCTAGCGCCGTAAAAGGTCGCAGGATCAAAGTGGTCACCGAGAACGGGGTGGTCCACTTAATGGGCCTCGTTACTCGCAATGAAGCAGATAAAGTGGTTAACGTAGTAAAAGGTACGTTTGGCGTGCAAAAAATTGTGCGTATATTCGAGTACATCGACTGACAACAGCCGATGTACTGATTTAGATTTACCTGGCTCTATTTGCCTACTTTATTTGACTAAGCGCAGATGAGACCTGCGTTGAACGACTTTGTCGTCGACTCTCTCGCGGCGTGGTGGTGGCTCACTTGCGGGCTGTTCATGATCAAACAGCATGCCCTGACCATTCTCACGTGCATAGATACCCAATGCAGCGGAAATTGGCACCATCACATCAGTAGCGACACCAGAGAAGCGTGCGTTGAAGCACATTCGCTCGTTATTGATATCGAGATCAACCACCGCGGTAGGCGCGATGTTGAGTACTATTTGACCGTCCTTCACATATTGCTGAGGCACGTCCACACCTTGAAAGTTAGCATCAACCAACACATACGGTGTGCATTTATTGTCTAAAATCCACTCGTATAAAGCTCTGATCAAGTAAGGACGGCTGGATGTCATTGCCATTAATGGCTCCCGCTTCTAATTCTGTACAACATGACTCATTGTATCAGCTTGCATCGCGCATTTCCCTCTCGCGCTCTGAAAGGCTGGCCTGAAATGACTCGCGCTCAAACAGGCTTTTCATGTACTGTTTCAGCGGTTTGGTTTGTCGAGTTTCAGGAATACTGATTTTTAGCCTATTTAAACGCCATAAAATGGGCGCCATGCAACAATCGATCAGAGTAAACTCGTCGCTCATGAAGAAAGGCTTCTCTCCAAAAATCGGACCAATGGCGATCAAACCTTCGCGTAATTCTTTCCTGGCCTCATCTGCACCTGGACCATTTGATTCTATTTCATCAACAAGGCGACTCCAGTCGCGCTCGATCCGGTAAATCAACTGGCGACTCTCACCACGGGCTACTGGATATACGGGCAGCAAAGGTGGATGAGGGAAACGTTCGTCGAGGTATTCCATCATTACGTTAGGCTCATAGAGCACCAACTCACGGTCCACCAAAGTGGGTAGCGTGTTGTATGGATTCAACGCGGCAATGTCTTCAGGAAGCTCACTGTTGGTCAATTCAATTACATCAACGGTCACACCCTTCTCAGCCAGCACAATCCTGACTCTGTGGCTGTAGTGACTAACAGCATCTGAGAAGAAAGTCATTGACGACCTCTTCGCGAGGATGCCCATGTTCACCTCATGTTCGCCTTTATCGCTTATCATTTTGAGGGATCTCTCGCTTATCTAGTGTATGTCGCGCCAATATTCGCGGTTTAGCAGCCATGCAAACACCAGGAATACAGCAAGGAATAGCATTACGTAAGTTCCAACGCGCTTACGCTCAAGGACCATAGGTTCTGCTACATACGCCATGAATCCAACCAAATCGGCCATAGCCGCGTCGAATTCATTAGCATCAAGCTCGCCTGGCTTCACAATGTTCAGCTGACCACATTCACCTGCTAACAGGTCTTCTCCGGTCAGAATATCTCTCTTTACACCGCCGTTAGGCGCCATTACCGGACCAGGTCCGCACTGCGTTTCGCCCTGCAGCTCCAACAGCACATGCGGCATGCCGACATCTTTGAATACTCTATTGTTCACGCCATACGGTCGAGTTGGGTCGGTATAGAAATTCTTCAGGTAGGTATACAGCCACTCTGGTGACTTTGCACGAGACATAAGCGTGAGGTCAGGAGGCGCTGCGCCAAACCATTTCTTGGCCGAATCACCCGGCATTGCGTTTTCCATCAACGAACCGATCTTGCTGCCATCAAATATCAGATTATCCATCATGACATCGTCCGGAATACCAAGGTCATTAGCCACACGCTCGTAGCGGCTGTACTGCAGTGAGTGGCAAGCCATGCAGTAATTCATGTATAGACGCGCTCCGTTCTGCAACGAGGCCTTATCATTGAAATCTATATCAAGCTCATCGCAAGGGATGCTGCCGCACGCAAACGCTGACTCCGCGCCGACCGCTTTAAGCGGTATCCATGACAGAATTGCCACCAGCAGAAATGCTCCCATGGCACGCCAGAAACCCATGCCGCCGTCCATGGTGATACGCTCAGGCTCAGGTTTCACATAATCCCTGGCAACCAGTCGCGGCATCATCAGGAAGAAAACACCTAGTACCGTTGCATAAATTGCTGCAAACAGCATATGTCCTGGGTCAGACCATATAGCGCTCCAGTAACTCACCACATAGCCCAGCATGAACAAACCAAAGCCCCAACAAATAATCGCACGTAGGAACGGTCGCGTTGGATTCGGATTGGTGTAAATTGGCATCAAAAGGAAGAAGGCAAAATACACGAGAGTGTTCACCTGTGCCATGAATGTTCGAGACTCAGATGGCGCTTTCACGCCCAGCACACCAAGAATAATAAATGACGCCGCAAACAGCAGAATCATAAACCTTGGTATGGCCCCTTTATAGCGCACCGAACGGACCGGTGATCGGTCAAGCCAAGGCAATACAAACATAATAGCGATCGCGCCGGCCATTACGATGGCACCAAGAAACTTGGCGTTGAACACAGTGCTCAGATCAACGGTGACAGCGCGCAACATCGAATAAAACGGTGTGTAATACCAAACCGGCGCAATATGTTCCGGTGTTTTCAGCGGATCAGCTTCAACAAAATTAGCGTGCTCAATAAAGTAGCCGCCCATTTCCGGGAAGAAGAATATGATCGCGCAGAACACAAACAGGAATATAACAATCGCTTGCAGGTCATGCACAGGCAAGTAGTGCGGGAAGAAAGGCACGCTATCGAGTGGTACACCATTCTCGTCTTTGTGCTTCTTAATTTCGACACCATCGGGGTTATTGGAGCCTACTTCGTGCAAAGCCAGAATGTGAACTACAACCAACAGCAATAGAATGATCGGTAGCGCCACGACATGAAGTGCGAAGAAGCGATTCAGCGTAATACCAGAGATCAGGTAATCGCCTCTAATCCACTCAACCAGACCTTCGCCGATCACAGGTATCGCACCGAACAAGGAGATAATCACCTGCGCGCCCCAGTAAGACATGTTGCCCCATGGCAGAACGTAACCGAGGAATCCTTCGGCCATAAGCGCGAAGTAGATCAGCATACCAACGATCCATATCAATTCACGTGGCTTACGGTAAGAGCCGTAAAGCAATCCACGGAACATATGCAGGTACACAACGGCAAAAAACGCAGACGCACCGGTAGAGTGCATATATCGTAGCAACCAACCGTACTCAACATCGCGCATGATGTATTCAACAGACGCAAATGCGCGCTCGGCGCTCGGCTCGTAACTCATAGTCAGCCAGATGCCAGTGAGTAGCTGGTTGACCAGAACCACCAATGACAACACACCAAAGAAGTACCAAAAATTGAAATTCTTCGGGGCATAGTACTTGCCCATGTGCGTATCCCAAGCACGAACAACTGGTAGCCTGGCATCAACCCAATCGACTAAATCGGTAAGATATTTCATCATCACACTGTCCCCTGGTCTTCGCCAATGACAATGACAGTGTCACTGACATAGCGGTATGGAGGCACTTCAAGGTTAGTGGTAGCAGGTGCTCCCGAGTAAACCCTGCCTGCAAGATCAAATTTTGACCCATGGCAAGGACAAAAGAATCCGCCTAGCCATTCAGCGCCACCCAAGTCTGCCGCACCAACATCAGCGCGCAACTTGGGCGAACAACCCAGATGCGTGCAAAGCCCAAGCAATACAACGTATTCCTCTTTGATGGCACGACTTTCAGAATCAACGTAGCTTGGCTGCTTTGATACTTCAGACTGAGGGTCTTTCAATTTTTCGACAAGCTTCGCCAGGTTACCCAACGCTTCTTCAGTGCGCCTCAAAACGAACACAGGCTTGCCACGCCACTCGGCTGTGACCATGCCGCCTGGCTCGATTTTACCAATATCAACTGTTACCGGTGCGCCTGCAGCCTTCGCTCGCGCACTAGGATTCCACGATCCTATAAACGGCACGACAACACCGACTGCACCGGCACCACCCACCGCTGCTGTCATCGCGCCGAGCACACGTCTCCGCTTTTGGTTAACGCCATCATTATCCACTGGGTAGTCTCCCGCCAACTAATGTGTGATTGAACATCACGACCAGACGTAAAAAAACGCCCGGGGAGGACGTTTTTTCACTGACAGAATTGTGTGCAATTCTGCCGAACAAATACCGCACGCTGATACAGCTCGCTCAGCGCTTGGAGAATTGTGGTCGCTTTCGTGCTTTCCGTAGCCCAACTTTCTTTCGCTCTACTTCTCTTGCGTCGCGCGTAACAAATCCGGCAGCGCGAAGAGGCGTTCGTAAATTCTCGTCATATTCTAGCAGAGCACGAGTAATTCCGTGGCGAATTGCGCCAGCTTGTCCAAAACTACCACCGCCGCTTACGCTAATGTTGATATCGAACTTATCGACCATCTCAGCAACTTCGAGCGGCTGTCGCACAATCATCCGTGCAACCTGGCGACCAAAGTAGGTATCAAGCGGTCGTTTATTAACCGTTATTGCGCCGGCGCCGTTCTGCAGGTAAACCCTTGCAGTTGACGTCTTTCGCCGGCCCGTGCCGTAGTATTGTGTGTTTGCCATAACTAATGTCCGATTCGAAAATCTATATTTCTATAACTCAAGTGCTCTGAATCAAGCCAGAACGGTTTAGCCCGGCTCTCTGCCGCCGTCCAATGCATCCTGATAGGTCTGCAATTCATCCCAATCGCCTTTCACACACAAAGCCGCTTGTTTGGCCCAGGTACCAGGGTCATGCACTGCGTAACGGCTTCCTGCAGCTGCCAGTACATCGCGAAGTTTGTCTAGATCGGCGTTCGCAAGCTCATCCCAGCTGTTATATCCAGCGTCGTTCAGCAAGCCTTCTATTTTAGGTCCAATGCCCTCTACAATCTTCAGATCATCAGGCTTGTATTTCTTACCACCGAAAGCGATCTTGTCCACTTTCTGGGCCGCCGCGCTCTGCAAACCTGGCGCATCCGGAGTAGCGGCTTTCTCTGCCTTCTTCTTCGGTGCCGCTTTCTTAGGCGCTGACCCAGTCGCAATCTCAGCTGGCTTATCAGCCGCAACGCTTGACGCTACGAACTTGGCTGGCGTGTAGTTTTTAAATTCTTGTCGCGACTGCTCAAAATCGAGTGTTTCCGGCTGTTGCGCAGAATGTGGGTGCTCTGCCCCTGCATATACCTTCAGCTTTCGAAACATCTGCCGACCCAATGGGTTCTTTGGCAACATGCCTTTCACTGCATTCTGCAGCGCGCGTTCTGGTGCTTTTTCGAGCAACTTCTCAAGCGAGATACTCTTCAAACCACCAGGATAGCCCGTGTGATGGTGATACATTTTGTCTTTCATTTTGCGACCAGTCACACTGATGCTGGCGGCATTCACGACCACGATATAATCGCCGGTATCAACATGCGGCGTAAATTCAGCCTTATGTTTGCCGCGCAGTCGGTACGCAATATCACTGGCAAGCCTGCCAAGTGTCTTGTCGGAAGCATCCACGACATACCAGCCGCGTTGCACTTCCTCGTTTTTCGCAGAAAAAGTCTTCATCGTAAGAGTATAAATGACACCGAATTCGAGAGCGCGCATATTACAGAAAACGCAAAGCCAATTCAAGCACTTATGCTATGAACAACCCTCGGAGACCATACCGGTTCCAAAGCACCTTTCGGAGAAGCCCACCCTCACGCTTTGTGCTGGCGCGCCAAATAATCGTGAGACTGCATTTCAAGCAAACGACTGCAGGTTCGCCTGAATTCGAACTCAAGCCCTGAGCCCTGATACAGTGACTCGATCGCCACGTCAGCCGAAACAATCAGCTTTACATTGCGGTCATAGAATTCATCAATCAGGTTAATAAACCGCCTGGCCGAGTCATTTTGCACATCATTCATCTGCGGTATGCCTGAAATCAATACCGCATGAAACTCCCTAGCCAATTCGATGTAGTCATTCTGGCTTCTAGGGCCCTCACAGAGCTCCGAGAACGTAAACCAGACCACGTCATCTGCGCACCAGCGAGCCACAAGCTCGCGCCCTTCAATTTCCAGCGCAACGTTTTGATGACCAGGTTCAGGAGCCAGCTTGTTAAAACTATCCAGGAGTACCGCTTCAGCGTCGTCGTCCATTGGGTAGTGATATAGCTCGGCTTGTTCCAGAGTACGCAAACGATAATCTGTACCGCTGTCTACATTAAGCACTCGCGTATGCTGTTTCAGCAGGTCAATTGCCGGCAGGAAGCGGGCCCGCTGCAGACCATCTTTATACAGATCATCAGG
>JBGCDE010000087.1:0-4505 GCA_045105115.1 Pseudomonadales bacterium
CCCAATCACACCAGTTTGCCTGGCGACCATAGAGTACTGGAACCACCTGATTCCATCTCGAACTCAGAAGTGAAACGGTACATCGCCGATGGTAGTGTGGGGATTCCCCATGTGAGAGTAGGTCATCGCCAGGCTCATAAACAGCAACGCCCTGATCGTATACGGTCAGGGCGTTTTGCTGTGTGGCACGTAAGCGATCGTAACTGGCGAAGACCAGCGGTCATGCCCGATGAAGCGGGGCAGGCTCTACCCGATAAGGCTCTCGAGACAGTGTTTTCTCAGAGTCGCCCGAACAGTTGATAAGTGATAGCGTGAATAGGCTTATGACTACGCTAGGCACTAATGCAGATAGCGGCCGGAAGCGTGCGAACACGGGCGTACTCGCACTTTGAGTGCGACGGGTCACGAGAGTGTTTGCCGATCGCAGAAGAAAGCTATACATTGACTATAAGCGTAACGAAAAGCTCAGCTAATTGTGATTATTACTTGGCTTTATCGTTACTAGGTTTCCACGCCCGACAGTGTGAAAGCTCACGCCATGATCAAATCTATCCGTCCTATCGCAGGTGCTATTTCCGGCCTATGCTTCAGCGTTGTGGCCTGCGCGCAGCCGGGAAAGGTTATCGATAGTCCAAATTGTGTAACGTCCGAGGAGTATGCTGAGATTGTCAGGCGGCATACTGAGCTTGGAGAGCTGGAGAGGGATCTGGGGTGTAAAGAAATTACTGCCTTCAATAAGCAGATGTATCAGGAAAAGCGTAAGTTGCATCGGCGTACGGTTACCGATGGTTTGTCGCAAGTAGATTATGCGAAGGAGCTTGCAGAGCTTGAGGCTAGGGAAGACTTATACACGGAGCAGAGTGAAGGGTTGCGGCAAAAGTGCGCTATCCCTGCAACAGAACGGCTCGCACTCAAGCGCGAGGCTGATCAGCGTGGGCGCTGCTCGATAGAGCAGTAGACCTAACCCTAAACGTCATTTCATTAGGCAGACGCGAAATGCCTAAGGCCGCAGTCTGAACCACAAGCCTTGGCTTTATAGTACAAATAAAAACGCCGACATATCGTCGGCGTTTTCAGTGTGGCGTAGTGGATATTTTTGGCTAGCTGGAGCTCGGAGCCAATCGTATGCCATGTCCAACCGGTACGGCGGTGAAGGTCAGCTCCCTGCCAGGAGTGTTCGCCACTGCGCGCATTTCGTTGGCGGTAAGCTCCTCATCATTTGCTGTCAGGAAGTTACCATTGGCGAGTAATCGAGCGCTAATAGGCCCGTTGCTATCGCCACCCTTCACGATCAAGTCAGCATCACCCGCCAGTGCGCGAGCTATCAGTGTGTTGATACGTGTGTTTAACGCCCCGCTATTGGTTGACGTCAAAGTCACCTGCTGACCTACGATCGGCGCTAGGTTCGTGGGGAACACCATCTGGAAGTTGGTGACATTGATGATTTCTTGCGCTGTCAGGTTAAAGACACCTGCGCTGATAAATTGATCTACGGTAGGAACGTCGCCACCGTGCAAGAAGCCAAAACCTTTCACCTCATCCTGACCTGAACCGAACATGCCAATTTTTGCGTAGACATTTCTCAGGTGCGGAATCTTGGCTTCTTGTGTTCTGCCTTCAAAGCTGGAAAGGCCAGAGGTGCCAAAAAAGTTTTGCGACTCGTCAAGCGTATGGCACTCCTCACAAGTTCGGCCGCCGTCAACGTTGTTCTTGTTAACGTAGGTGTTTCGCCCGGCCGCTTGGCTAGAGGTATAGCTATTGTCTAAGTTTTGGTTCGGGTTCGGTGGCAGGGTTAGCCGCAGTGAGAAATCGGTGAAGTCCTGCAGATCATCTTCACCAAGTTCGGTAGCGCGCCCAATTAGGCCCACAAATGCGGGATTAAACTGTTTGAACGCGGCAGATTCTATCGTCTCGCCGGGAATCGGGTTTCCGTTCGAATCACGCCCCGTTTTGTCTCCGCGCCAATGCAATGGGCCGCTGTCGGCGATGCCGCGAAGCGTCTGTGTCGTCATCGGCCCTTTCATAGGGTGAAAGGTAGGGTTTCCGAAACCTAATTCGAAAGGGTTGGGGTTGTCTTCAACGTTTGCATCCGGGTTACCTAAATCCCATGCGATGTTGTCGAAATCACCAAACACGTGACATTGGCCGCAGGATTGAGTGCCGTTGCCAGAGGTAAAATCTGCGTCGTACAGCAGATGTCTGCCGGCAATCAGTTCAGATGATTCAGGAGAGAACATTGCCGTTGTGTTGATGACCTGCTTATCCTGAATTCTTACGATGGATATACTGTTATCAAACCGGCTCATTACGTAGAGTCGTTGTGGTTCCGGGCTGTAAACAATGCCCGAGGTGCCACCGCCCGGTATCTCAATATTGTTGCCGGGTGTAAACGTGTTGTTGGCAAGTTCATCGGCGAGAAAGATGCCCACCTTGGAGGAGCCAAAAGCCGTTACAAAAACTTGAACGCCGAGAGCATCAAAAACCATTTCACCGGGTTGAGCAAGGCTCTTCATTTTTTCAGAGGCGGGGATAACCTGCCCTTCAGGTAAGCTAAAGTCTACGTGTGGGTTGAGGTGTCGGGGCGTCACCGTTGTGCCATCAATGATGGTAATTCGGTTCTCAACGGCGTGCCCGCGCACGGTAGTGCCCAAGACCCCCGGGCCTTCGAAACGTACGTGGTTACGAGCCTCGGTGTTTGATACGAACAGCCTTCCATCAGTGGGGTGAACCGCCATATTGAACAACGTTGTTCCTACGTGCTCACGGGTTCCGGTAGGCACGGGTGGGTTCGCGCTAGCATCGATGAGAAAAACGTCGCGGTCCGGGAGGTTGAAAGAAACCGGGCGGACGGTACCATTCTCATCAACAAAATTGTTGCCATCGTATTTAACGATCAACCCCTCTAAAGGCGCGGCAATGCCCTGTTGGTTTGCCAGCGGTGCAGGTCGGTTGCCGTTGATAAACTGCGACAGCACGGAGGTAGTCTGGTTACCTGAAAAGAAACCCGCTGCATAGACAGTGTTGCCATCAGGTGTAACCGCTAGCGATCGAGGCGAGTCTGAAAACAGGTTGATGATGGTTGTTGGATCGCCACCAAGTGAGGCACCCAAATTGTTTGAATCAAATACCCAGACATCGGCTCTGCCAAGGCCAGGCGTTCGGTGATCTGTCTCTGCGTCATAGGTAGGATGGTTTTGCCCTCTAAACGCAGCGGTTATAAAAGCTTTGTCTTTGTTTGGGCCACCAAAAACAATGTCGCGTGGTTCATCGCCGACTAAGAGCGTACGCACCACCCGCGGGGTGTTCTTAATATCAACAACGCTTACTGAGTCGGAGAGGTGGTTCACCACCCAGATTTCTGTATCGCTTTTGGCTGCTACTGCAATGGGTTCCAGGCCCACTGAGACAGAGCTCACCAACGTAAGGTTGTCGTCTTCTGTGCTGTATATTTCGAGGCAGTTTGCTGGAGTATTGGTGGCAAAAAGTAGCTGCCCGTTGGGTGAAAGCGCCAGTGGCCTAGTGTGGCCTGATTCGAACAAGGTGTAGCTGTTTGGAATGTCTTCTTCGGTTAACGTTTCGGCACTCGTGCCACAAGCGAATACGGGGTTTTGCGGCATGGGTATATCAATTTCAAAACTGGTCGCGGCGTTTCCGCCTGTTACGCTCGCAGTGACATGCACTAACGCTTTGCCAAATTTGCCGCCCACTGACGTAACAGTCAGCTCGCCAGTTGTGCCGTCAATCTGAACATCAACGATATCAGTATTCGAGTTAGCTACAGCGTAAGTCACAGCGCCCTGACCGCCGCCGGCAGCCGCATTGGCCTGCAGGTTGAAAGGGGCAAAATCTTGCAGAAGCGTTTGATCGGCGATGGGATCAATTGTGAGGGCCGCAAGCCGGAAGCGCGCTTCTACGCTGATTTCTCCATCGACGCCTACTTGAACCTGACATGTGCCGGTTCCCGTGCAAGGCCCGTTAAACCAGCCCGCGAACACGTGGTTGGCATCTGGAACAGCCGTCAGTGTTTCAACAGGGGGATTGTAGCCGTAAGAGTGCTCACAGTCGGCACCACAGTCTATCGCTGGATTGCCTAGCGCGATGGTTGCGCTAGTCACGTTACCGCCGCCAGCATTGACGACAACGAGTTTACAACCGGATAAAACAAGGAAGATCGCGAGGAAAAATGATCTTTTAAACACGGTCTGGTAGAGGGGATTTTTGAGTTGGAAGTGATTCACGGCGCGCTCCGGGTACTCTGTCTAATTATGATCACTAGTCATTATGTGACTAGCTAGTCAGAGGACATTAGCGGAATTCTGAGAGGCCCGCAAGAAAAGCGGAAAACGCCAAAAACGACAGCCGCAGAGTGCGGCTGTCGTTTGGGAGTATTTTGGTGCTGTCGGCCTATTGCGTTCCGGCAAATTCCGGATCAGTTGGGTTCCGCGGAGGCATGTCGAACTGAAGGCTGTTATCCAGTTTGTCCTGCAGTTCCTGCTCGATATCAG
>JBGCDE010000088.1:0-3170 GCA_045105115.1 Pseudomonadales bacterium
GTCATGAGGTTCAACGTTTCGCCGGTATACAGCGGACGCAGCAGATGCGCACCGTGAATACCAATATTTTCACAATGTGCAATATCTTCTTTGCGCATGTTTATTGCTTTTACCAGAGCGGCCGCCGGGCGTGCCTGCGGGGCTAATGGCCGCACCAACTCTGCGACCTGATTGATCGCCCAGCGCAGATTGACCGCAGTTGGCCGAGTAGCCAACAGCTTTTCGCTGGCTAACTGCAAACCCTCGTCGGAGGCATCATCAAACAGTGCGTGCGCCAAACCGAATGCAGCAGTGATACCAATTAGAGGCGCTCCACGTACCTGCATGTCGGCAATAGCCCGGCAGTAATGCGCCAGAGATTTTAACTGGCACCATTGAAGCTGGTGCGGCAGCAGTGTCTGGTCAATAATTTCTGTGCAGTGCTCCTGCGTGTTCCAACGCAGGCTGCATAGATCATCGGTAGTAAACATGTATTTGCTCTCAAAACGCAGGCTGCGCTACGACGTAACTTATTTCGCTCATTGTAAACCAATTCGTTGTTAGAATAAGCACTTAGTCATCGACACCGGAAAACACAGTGCAACCTTCCGCCGCAAGAGACATAAAGACAAGGCCCATACCCACCTGGCAAGAGCAAATGCGCCTTTGCGTTACTTCAGCACAGGAACTGCTTGGCCTGCTTTCGCTAAAGAGCGGTGATGTTGGTCTTTCCGATGCGGCAGAGAAAGATTTCCCAGTCAAAGTGCCACTCAGTTTTGTTCGCAGAATGAATAAGGGCGACCCAAACGATCCGTTGCTACTTCAGGTTCTGGCTTCACCTCAGGAGGAAGACATTTTTTCAGGCTATAGCCATGACCCTGTTGGAGAAGCAGGAGCAGCTAATCCCATACCAGGCGTATTACATAAATATCACGGCCGAGCACTACTCATCGCCAGTGGCGGTTGCGCGGTACATTGCCGATACTGCTTCCGGCGGCATTTCCCTTACGAAACCAATCGTAATGCCCAGTCTGAGTGGCGCGAAGCGATTACCTACATAGCGCGCGACAGCAGCATTGATGAGGTGATTCTCAGCGGCGGCGACCCTCTGATCATGACAGATAAAAGCCTCACAGCGCTGATCGATCAGATTGCAGCAGTACCGCATGTAAAAAGGCTACGCAT
The DNA here is from genome assembly GCA_045105115.1 of Pseudomonadales bacterium. Classification (GTDB taxonomy): domain Bacteria; phylum Pseudomonadota; class Gammaproteobacteria; order Pseudomonadales; family JAUIET01; genus JAUIET01. The sequence goes on from JBGCDE010000088.1 coordinate 1,165, forward strand.
ACATTCAAGGCTACCTATTGTTTTGCCAGATCGAGTGACGACTACGATGTTGGGTGCAGTGAAGCGGCCGAACCTACAGACAATAATAGTTGTCCATTGCAATCACGAAAATGAAATTGATGCAGAAGTTCAGCGCGCTTTTGACGCAATTCGTGCGCACAACATTACCCTACTCAACCAGACTGTTTTATTAGCAAACGTGAACGATACGGAGGCTGCACAAATCGCACTCAACAAAAAATTGTTTGCAGCAGGCGCCCTACCTTACTACCTACACTTGCTCGACAAAGTGCAAGGCGCGGCGCACTTCGACATCCCCGAAGAAGAGGCACTAGCACTCCATTTGAAAATGCGGGCGCAATTACCAGGCTACATGGTGCCAAAACTAGTGAGGGAAGAAGCAGGAGAAAAATCTAAAACTCTCATGCATAACTAGCAAAAAAAGGGGCAAAAAAAAACGCCATCCCAAGATGGCGTTTTCATTAATCAGTTAGCACTAGTTCCAGTTGGGGGGTGTATCTATACCAACGTCCGTGATGCTAATGAATCCATTGTTAAATGCATCAATATCATCGTTGATCACCGTTTCGGTTGAGGCGCAATCCTGCATCAACACGTTCCGGCCATTAACATCCTGAGCAACAACAGTATCAAGCGCGCCTCTGGGAGATAACCCCGGATCACAAGTGGGAATATTAATACTCAGCACATTGTCGAACCCGTAAATTTCCCGACCCAAACGCCAGTCTTCCAGCAAAGCCATCGTCGCTGCAACACCCGCTGGAAAATCGGGTGCCGATAAAATCCCGCCCTGACTAGTAGCAATAGAACGCACGCCTTTACGAGCCGCTGTGCGTGCAGCACCTACCGTTCCAGATAAAGCGCTTAGCGGCCCGATGTTCTGGCCTGCGTTAATGCCGCTGATAACAATATCCGGCGTTAGTTTCAGTATATCCAGCGCGTAAATAACGGAATCAGCTGGCGAACCAGAGCCGTTTCGCGGAGGTGTGGTATCGGTGCTAGCAACCGCGATTGCAGCTCGACCGCTCAGCGTTGTAACTGCACTACCTGAGGTAGTGTTCGGTGGCTGAGTAGTGCCATCGCTTGAACCTGACTGTTCGTCTAATGGCGCAACGATGTCCACTGAAACATTGGGCAGCGCAAACAATGCCTCGATAATCGCATCGATACCTTCCGAGCTATATCCGTCATCGTTCGATACCAGTATGTCAAAGGGTTCAGTATGGCTGGCAACATAGCAAGCATCGGTAGTGGCCGTCAGAGTCACTCCCGGCGCCAAACAAGGGTGCGCTGTTGCAAAGAGATTGGGATGATTGAGGTACCCCCGTACCGCCCAAACCTGGAGCCACCATGTGCTATTAACGGCATCAAACGTCCAGACATCGCGATCACCGGGCAGCCCAGCTGGAGGCGCACCCGCCGTGCCGGCTACCGCCCATGCAAAACCCACTACGCGAGAGGTGGAGGCTGTTCCGTCGTACAGCAATACATTAGGCAAAGCTGCGTTAAAGGGCGCCAAAGGCGTAACTCCATAAGCCTCGCCTACACTGTCCTGAGCCGCATTGGGAATCAATGTAGCGCCGTCAGCAGTAAAGTCCGAGAGCGTTCGATACTGGTTAGCGAGCTCCACACCCTGGTCCAGTCTTAGCGAGAGTTCCAGGCAGGCGTTATCGTCCAAATCGGGCGTGCCTTTACACCACCACGGCGTTACGCCGTCTCCTTGAATATGTCGCACCGTCATTGGCGTGTAACAACCACTCACAAAGAGTGCAACGACAAGCGTAGCCAGTGCTTTGGCCTTCCAGCTGATAACCCTCTCGCCGGGCTTTCTACCGAGTTTATCCATTTTTATTTTCCTTTTTAAACATTTACATCAAAAAGCATCGCTCCAGCTATAATTTGCAAGAATCGCGCCACCCCTTGCTTTTCAGTGACTTAGCGCATGCTAGTAGCACCCTGGGGCACTTAATGTAAGATTTACTGAC
>JBGCDE010000089.1:0-4933 GCA_045105115.1 Pseudomonadales bacterium
ACTGGATGCTGAAACACCGTTAGAAGTAATCACATCAAGCGGAACGACAGGCACCATTTCCTTGATTCCGAAATCAGCGTTGGGCGCGATGTACAACATGAAAATCTGGCGCTGCTTCCTGTTTCAGACGTTTGGGGAGGAACCAACTGGAGAGCAGATGAATCCGGTAGTTGATGTGATCTGGCCTAATTTCTCTAAGGGTAAGCTTGGTCATCTGCGTATGGCCAATATGCTAAAAACGGAATTCACTGACGGCGATGAAAGCCGTTTTCACGCATTGTACGATCAGCCAATTGATACTGACCTGATGTTTCTGGCGAGTAAGATGCAGGCCGCCGCTTCAAAGGGTGAGCTAGATCGCTTGGAAATTGATCCTAAGCTGCTGGCTCGCAAAGATGAGTTCATCGCGATGCAAGCCAAACGCCCTGATGACATGGCGAAGTTTTTCGCAACGTGCGCAGAAGAGCTGAAGGGCAAGCGCATTTTTACAACGTCTGCTTATCCAATTCTCTATCAGGTTGCGAAAGACGGCCTTGAACGAGGTATGAAAGGGGTTTTCTCCAAAGACTCTGCGATTCTAACCGGTGGTGGCACGAAGGGCTTCGTGTTGCCGGACAACTTCATGGACGTTATACAAGAGTTTACTGGCGTAGACACCATTCAGGAAGGCTATGGAATGTCCGAAATCAGCGCGTTCCATTGGGCTTGCGAAAAAGACCATTACCATGTGGTGCCATGGGTTATACCCTTCCTGTTAGACCCGGATACCAGTGAGCCATTGCCTCGTGCAGGTGTTCAAACGGGTAGGGCAGCGTTTTATGACCTCGTGAACGAGAGTCATTGGGGCGGTGTAATATCAGGCGATGAAATTACCATTGACTGGGACACGCCTTGCGGGTGTGGACGAAATTCAGTCCATATCCATCACGACATCATGCGCTATTCAGAAAAAGAAGGTATTCAGGATGACCGAATCAGTTGCTCTGCGACCGAGCAGGTAAATGATGAAGTGGTGAATTTCATGCGTAGGTTTGAATAGGTGGGATGTAAGCAATGACCGCATTTTCCATTCCCCTAATTATTCGGGGTGAGATTATTCGTGACAATATGCGCGAATACGCCTTGCGCCAAGGCGGCGAATCGTTTGAAGCACCGGATGCGTTTCAATATCTCGATCGTCTAAACCTAAGTTCACCGCTGGCGCTGCAAGACCTGCACGACATTCCGTTCAGCGAAATACTCGATGTGCTGCACGAACTTGGTGAAGCTCTGGAGTTTGATCGCAACGAGCATATTCAGCGTGCGTTTGAAGCCGGCGTGCAGGCTGCGAATTATCCGGAGGCCATGCTTAAAAACAGTTACACCATGTTGCCTTACGTGTTTAGCCGCGATGCTGTTGCTGAAATTGCTGAATCGCGCATAGGCATCGAATACCTTGAAGGGTGGGTGCCGCGAAAATTGCTTGATGGTCGAACGATCAATGTGCGAGCGTTTGGCGCACGAACTGTCCATATTCCTGCCGGGAATGGCGGCTTGGTATCAGCCGTAACGATTATTCGAAATGCCATCGCCAGAAGTGACGCAATTATAAAAATACCCTCGAACGACCCTCTAACCGCCACAGCATTAGTGCAGACCCTGATCGATATTGCCCCAGACCACCCAGTCACAAAACACCTTACAGTTGCTTACTGGAAAGGGGGCGACCAGGCTATTGAAGACAAGCTATATCGCCCAGAGAAAGTAGAAAAGATCGTGGCATGGGGCGGGCTTGCCTCAGTAAAGCACGTCACTCAATACGTACAGCCTGGGCTTGAAATGATTGCGCTAGACCCAAAGCGAAGTGCGACGATTATTGGTCCAGAAGCATTCGGTGATGAAGACACAATGCGCGAAGTAGCGGCGCGAACGGCGTGCGATATTGGTATGGCAAACCAAGAAGCCTGCGCCAGCGCACGGGTAATTTACGTATTATGCGGAACCGATACCGCAGCGATTGAGCAGTTGAATGCCTTTGGTGAAATGGTCTATCAAGCGATGTTGGCATTGCCAGAACACCTGAGTAGCAAACCAAAAAGCGTTGACCGTCAATTGCGCGAACACCTGCAGGCCAGCAAACTCGATGATACTTTCTATAAAGTGATCGGTGGTGATCAGGACGAAGGCGCGATTATTGTGTCACAGTTCGATGATGTAATTGATTATTCCGCAATGTTAAGTGGACGGGTTGCGAATCTTGTTCCGGTTGATGATATAGAGCAGGTTACACGTGCGGTCACATCGTTCACACAAACTGTAGGAATTTACCCTGAAAGCCTGAAAAAAGAATTGCGCGATAAACTACCTCTATTTGGAGCGCAACGCTTAACTTCCCTAGGGTACGCTTGCAATGTAACGACAGCCTCACCGCAAGATGCTATCGAGCCGCTGCGTAGAATGTGCAAATGGATTTTTGAGGAAGAGTGTGAACCTGATAAAGTGTTTCCTTTGTGGCGTAGTGAGTGATATGAGCAAAACCGATACAGCAGAAAGCGTAACCCAAGGTCTGGACCTGAGTGGCAAAACTATTTTGATCACAGGTGTTAACTCCGGTCTCGGAATGGAGAGCATGCGTGTTCTCGCAGATCGCGGTGCAACAATTATCGGTGCTGCGCGCACTTTAGAGAAAGCCGGCAAAGCCTGCATGGAGGCCGGCGGAGATGCGTCGCCGTTGGCATGCGAACTAAGCGATCTTTCGTCTGTTGCCGCCGCCGCCGATCAAGTGCTGGCTGAGCACGACAAAATTGACGTTTTGCTGTGTAACGCAGGCATTATGGCGTTGCCTGAACTGAATCAAGCACATGGCCTTGAGTTGCAATTTCTGTGCAATCATATCGGCCATTTCTTGTTAATCAAAAAGTTACTGCCGCTGTTGCGTAATGCAGAACAAGGCCGAATTGTGCTTGTTTCCAGCGACGGACATAAACTCACAGTCAAGGGCGGCATAGACTTCGATAATTTGACTGGAGAAAAAGGCTACAACGATTGGAAATTCTACGGTCAATCGAAACTGGCCAATATTCTTACTGCTGTTGCGCTTAAAAACGAATTAGCGGGGACCGAAGTGACTGCGAATGCCGTGCATCCCGGTGTTATCAAAACCAACTTATCTCGCAATATGGGTGGCTTGCTAAGTAAGCTTATAGGGGTTTTCGCGGGCTTCGTTGAGAAAACAGTGGGGCAAGGTGCTGCAACGCAGGTGTATCTCGCCGCTCATCCTGATGCTGCAAAGTACAATGGCAAGTATTTTGCTGATGTTGAGCCTAAGTTACCAACAGCGTTCGGTCGCGACGAAGCTTTGGCGCAGCGCTTGTGGGAAGTGTCGAATGAGATAGTGACAGACTACCTGTAGCAAAGTTTTATGCACCATAGGTTTGGTCCAGGTACTCAACTATTTGGCCGGATTCAAATAATTCAGTACCAGTATTCGGGTCTATCAAGTAAGGAATTGCTATTTTTCCCGCGCGTTCTTGAAGCTCTTGCCGATTCACCAGTTCAGGTTCGGACTCGATACCTAAAGATTCTCTAACGCCTGGCGGCACCCAGTCTTTCCAGGTGGTGCGGCCTGCATTACGCAAAATGTAGGGTATTTCCAGCTCGGTCAATTTTTCTCTAACCAGCCGCGCAAATGGGCTGCTTTCAAAGCTGTAAAGCTCCAACATTTTTTCTGGCAAGCTAGAGGGTTCCAAGCGCAGACCAAAACCCGGCCTCAAAGCCGATGCCAAAGAGGATCCGATTTTTTGCAAAGCTTCGGCCCGCCATTTCAGTGGTACCGGGCGTTGACCATAGGTTTCATAAAGATAGGCCACGGTATCAACAGACTCGTATATTTGCGTGCCAGTATTGTGATCTACCAAATAGGGAAATTGGGCTTTGCCACCCATTTCAATGACTTTGGGTCTGAAGCGCGTGCCTTTTTTAGGGCAGGGGTACACCACCGCATCGATGTCGAGCTCTGTTAATGCTTCGCGCGTAATCCGGCAAAACGGGCAGCCCTCCATGTCGTAAAGCTCCAGCATTTTTACTGGTTTTTCTGCGGCGGGTTCAACGCTAATGCCGATACCCGGGCGTACAAAAGTCGCCAGGGCCGATGAAACTATATTGAGCATAAAGTACCTACTTAGTGTTGATGGCCGCCAACGCCGTGCGCATGGCCGTGGGATAACTCTTCGTTGCTGGCAGCGCGAACCTCAATTATTTCGATATCGAAACTGAGGTCTACGCCGGCAAGCGGATGATTGGCGTCTACATCTACATTAAATTTGCCCACTTTGACAATAGTGACATCTCTGGGACCATTGTCGGTGTTGATCTTAACGGCCATGCCTTTCTTCAGGCGACCTTTGTTTAATAAGTGTTTAATAGGCACCCGTTGGATCGAGTCTTCTTTGCGTACACCGTAGGCTTTGCCGGCGGGTACGTCTGCGGTGAATATGTCACCCTCGCTTTTGCCGTTCATGGCTTCTTCAAGCCCACGTATTACGCCGCGGTGACCATGCAAGTAGGCAACCGGGTCACCATTTCTTGATGTTTCCAACTCGCTGCCTTCGCTGTTTGAGAGTCGGTAGTGGAAGCTGACCACGCAGTCTTTTTGTATTTCCAATTAAGGTTCCTTATACGGACATTGCCAAGTAGCAAGATAGTGTCAGGTATTTGGCCGGTGCTTGTAAACTCTTGCCGTGCTTTTACGAGATAGTTTCTTGTTCAGATCAATAGTTTTCGCCTTAAGTTTGTGTTTGCACTGGTCAGCCCAGGCAGCGCCGTGCAACACGCACGACATAGATCCTGCGCCACGCGTGAGTGGCTGGGGTATCAATGCTCAGAATCATCGTTTCATAACAGACAAGAGTGCCGGTATTCATTCTGCAAATGTCGATCAACTAAGAATCAAATG
>JBGCDE010000090.1:0-5073 GCA_045105115.1 Pseudomonadales bacterium
TCACCAATCATTTGTTTAATATTTCCGAAGACCCCTACGAATACAACAACCTCGCAGCAAAACATCCCAACGTTGTGACTAAACTCGCCAAGAAAATCCATGATTGGCGCGCGCTTTATCCCATCGGTGGCACACGCTCACAACTGGTACCCCCTCCAGGCTGGCGGGCACCCTTGGACTGGGCCAGCTATCCGCAGCCATTGGACGCTATGCAAGATTCGCCAGCGCCAGGAATGCCGCCGCCAGGTATTGAGAAAATACTTGATATGCAGCACGGCGAGCGAGGCAGGCTGGTCTACGACTGCGAAACCAAATGGTATCTGGGCGGGCTTTGTCGTGAGAATAAGAAGAACGATTAGACCGCGTAATTAAGAATCAAAAAGCGGACATTGGCGTTGAGGTTTAGGCAGAGCGGCGGTACTGCTAGACCGCCAGCACATCACGTTAATACTCCTTGGTCCCGCAGTGCTGAAACATCCTTATCGCTATACCCCAGCTGCCCAAGCACCTCATCTGTATCAGCACCCGCCTCATGCATCCCAAACTCAACACCACTAGGCGTACCACTAAATCGAGGCGCAGGTCCTGGCTGACTGTGGCCATCAACCTCAATGAATGCCTCACGAGCCACATTGTGCTCATGCGCCTGCGCTTCAACCATATTTAACACCGGGGCAAAGCACACATCTGTACCTTCCATAATCTCGCACCATTCATCGCGTGTTTTGGTCTTCATCACGCTAGTCAACTGATTCTTCAGTTCGGGCCACTGTGTCTTATTGTGTTGGTCAGAGAAAGCATCGGCATCCAAACCTGCTTTTTCAATCAGTAGTTGATAAAACTGCGGTTCAATGGAACCAATAGACACGTATTTACCATCTGATGTTTCGTAAGTGTCGTAAAAATGGGCAGCGCCATCAAGAATATTGTCGCCGCGCTCAGTCGTCCAACCGCCGATATTCATAAACGAATGGAACATCGACATCAGCAAGGAAGAGCCTTCTGTCATGGCCGCATCCACAACCTGACCTTCACCGCTTTTTTGGGCCTGCAAAAGAGCTGCGAACATGCCGGTTACTAGAAACATAGCGCCGCCACCATAGTCACCAACCAGATTAAGTGGTGGGACAGGGCGCTCACCAGCACGCCCTATGGCATGCAGTACACCACTTAGCGATATGTAATTGATATCGTGCCCTGCGGCCTGCGACAGTGGGCCTGTTTGCCCCCAGCCGGTCATACGGCCATACACAAGCTTTGGGTTTCGGGCCAGGCAAACATCCGGTCCAATACCCAAGCGTTCCATAACACCCGGGCGAAATCCTTCAAGCAAGGCATCGGCTGATTCAATCAGACGCATCAACACCTCAATACCTTGCTCACTCTTAAGATTCAGCGCAATACTGTGCTTTCCTCGACGGGTAATGTCTGTAGGTAAAATGCCGCCTGGCTTGCTGCTGCGATCAATACTAATGACTTTTGCACCCATATCGGCGAACAGCATGCCCGCAAACGGTCCTGGTCCAATGCCGGCCATCTCGATAAATGTCATTCCTGTTAATGGCCCCATTTATGGCTTCCTGTTTTAGTCAAAGGTGTTTAGAGAAAAGTAGAGTGTAACATTGAGCGGGTTCGGCTCATCTTGTCATGTTGGTCTTGCAAGCATTCAGGTGGCTGGCAGAAATTCATTGGCACCAACATCTATACAGTGTTGCAAGTGACGCTGAATCATCGCTAAGAACATTTTGTCGCTGCGCTCGCCTGGCGAACTAAAGCAAGCGCCAAGAACAGTGATCATAAGTCCGTGCATGGAATACTCACGATATAGATCCCAGCATTCGGTATCACTTAGAGAGACCCCGTTTCGGTCAAGTTCAAGTCGATACTCTTTTACAAGTTGCTGCTCCCATGCTCGACGATTTTCAGTATCAACGCTGCCACCTAGAAAATAGGCTACATCTGTAACCGCGCTCGATTCAGACACCGTTTGCCAATCAACGACCGTGATCGTGTCAGCGCCGAATAGAATGTTCTCGCTGCGAAAATCACCGTGAGCTATTGTTTTCGGGCCTGCAAAACGCGTTGCGAAATGCGCATGATGGCTTGAATAATGCTCGCCAAAATCCAATTGTTGCTGACTTAAACCATGACCGAAGCGTTCTACAAACACAGGCCAGTATTGGATCATCAGTTCTTGACCAAATGCAGCACCGTCGTCTCGGGCACCTGACATGATGTAGTCTTTGCTGCTTAGGTCTTCCCGACCATAGAAGGCAGCGGCCAGTTTGGCGGCCTCTTTAATTGCCATTTGACAATGCCCTAAACTTTCGCCAATCAACTGACTTCCAGGTTCAGCCGGCGCCATATCTTCCATCAGTAATAGAAAGCCGGTTTTATCCTCACTCAACTCGCTAGCAAAAATAGTGGGGGTTCGCATCGCGGTGTTGGGTGCCAGGTCACGGTAGAACATCACCTCGTTGTAGTACGCGCCTTGCGCCCCAGCCATCGCACGAGCGTGCTCGTCTGCGGCTGGGAACTTCGCAATTATTGTTTCGGGAGCGCTTGGCACATTGCGATCATAGCTAAGAGCAATACGAGCGTTATCGCCCATTTTCCCTGTTCCAATCAGTTTGTAATCGCTGGCTGCCACGCTCTCATCGCTAAGAATATGTTCACTGCGCAAGCATTCTGTAAGGTAATCGAGTGACAACTCTTCGGGTCGGGTAGGGAAAGTAATGTCGCCGTTGGACAAGGCTAGACTCCTGATGATGAAGCTGAGATTGTTGTGGACTAACTATGCACGATATGGTCGGCGAAAAATAGTAACTGTCTAAGCGTTAACATAGCGACAAAATGATCATCATAGGTAGAGAACGATTCACTTCTTTAGGGAAGACTCAAGTCGTTTGCGAAGTTTGTCGTTAAATGGCGCGCGCATTCCAAAAAGGGATGCCAGATCAAACCAACCTTGAGTATAAACAGTGCGCGCATGGCTAAATTCCAGAAAACCTTCTTTGCCGTGATACTGGCCCATTCCACTGGCACCTATTCCTCCAAAGGGCGCGTCTTCCGCACCGGGGTGCATCGCTATCTGATTAATAGTTACACCTCCAGAACGCGTACGCTCAAGTACGTCGCTTTGCTCATTCGAGTCGCGTCCAAAATAATACAAGGCTAATGGTTTCTCGCCTGCGTTTATAAAATCTACTGCTTCGTTAACGTTGTCGTAGGTCTTTACGATCATTGCTGGACCAAAAATTTCATGCTTTGAAATTAGACAGTCTTCAGTCGGGTTGATAACCAGGTGTAAGGCGAGACTATGCGGTGTCTGCTCTTCGGGATCTGCTAATGCAATCACTCTCACTTTTTTGGCACGGGCGTCACGCAAATAAGAGTTCACGCGTTGGTAGTGTTTTTCGTTCACTATGGCGCCAATTTCAGCGTGTGTTTCTTTGAACGTCAGCGAATAGTATTTTTGACACGCTTCAATGAACTCATCCAGTTGCTCTTGGGCTAACAATACATAATCGGGTGAGACGCATAACTGACCGTTGTTTACAGTTTTTGCAAAAATAATTTTCTCTGCGGCCTTGGCTAACGCTGCGGAGCGACCGATTAACACGGGTGACTTGCCACCTAACTCCAAGGTCAGTGGGGTCAAATTTGGCACAGCGGCTGCCATTACAGCCTTACCTACTTCTGTGCCTCCTGTTAGCACCAGGTGGTCAAAGGGTAATTCTGAAAATGCTTTAGACACGCTGACGTCACCGGACACGACCGCAAGAAACTCTCGATCAACATAATTTGGTAGAAGAGCGCATAGAAGCTCAGCAGTATGCGGAACTATGTCCGACGGCTTTAGCACGCAGCGGTTGCCAGCTGCGATTACTTGAGCCAAGGGGCTGAACAAGGTGAAAATAGGGAAGTTCCAGGTACCGAGAACACCTATAACACCTTTGGCTTGATAGTCGATGTGAACCTTGGCGCCACTAAGCCCAAATGGGAACGGAGTACGACGCACTTCTGGCTGCATCCATTGCTTTACGTGTTTACGGGCGTACTTCAGCGAAGAAATAGAGCCGAGTATGTCGTACATTAACGTGAGCGCGCCGGGCCGGCTTCCGTAATCTGCTTGAACAGCTTCTACCAGCGCATCTGCATTGTCATTAAGAAGGCTAATGCAACCGTCAATGAGATCAAGTCGTTGAGACAATGGCATTGTCTTATGCGATTGCACGGCCGCTCGCTGCGTGGTGAACACGCCCTGCAAGCCTCGGTGGTTTTCATCTCGAGAGCTCATGATTGACTCGAGCTGAGTTTAAGTCCGGCAAGCATTAATCAGCTTTCTCTAGATCTTTCTGGGCCTCAGCAATGGCTTCTTCCATCGGCATAAGCAACTTTGCCGCTTTTGGGTATCCACAGTATTGTGCGATGAAGAGATGCAATTCTCTAACTTCTTCGGGTGTAGTTTCACCTCGTTTGATGGAAGCTTTTACTTGAATTTTGAAAGTATCTTGCTCGCCTTGTGCGGCGATCATCCCAATCAGCAGAATACGCTTGTCGCGCATTGATAATGTATCTCGCGTCCATACCTCGGAAAATAGGGTTTCCAACATAATATCTGTGAAAGCATGGCCCTCAGGTGGTGTGATTACATCACCTGCATAGACATCCTTAATCTTTTCCTCGCCGCGCTGGCGCCTGGTTTGGTCGGTCATATGCTAAGTATCCTAGATGGAAGATGGCTCATTCAGAATTATTAATTTGAACTCCGGGGGATTATAACAGTGTGGCACTCACCTAAATGTAAATGTGCCGCGTCTGCATGCGCTTTAAGCAACATTCATGAACAATCATAACCGCTGGGTAAGAATTGCCGCCGGGTTCATCATGCTATTATCGATTAATGATGATGCTTCGCGGTGTTTATAAAGATAAAACCAGCATGGGAGAAAGCCATTGCCGAAACGAAATGTAGGCTATATCGGCCTGGGAAACATTGGTAAGCCGTCTGCCCTCCGTTTACTGAACGGACCGTTTACAACACACGTTTACGACATCTACCAGCCAGCA
>JBGCDE010000091.1:0-29944 GCA_045105115.1 Pseudomonadales bacterium
TGGTGGCCATCGGGCCCGCAACCATCGCGCCAAGATCAATTACCCGTATGCCGCTCATTGGGCCTTTTGCTTCGGTATTCATTGCTACTCTCTTGTGTTGCTGTGTCTTTTTTCTTTGTTTTAGAAGACTGCCCTATCGACGCTATCAGATGCCTATATCAAAAACAATCCGAATTGACTGTTTTAGGTCGATTGTTTATCGTAGCGCATGCATCTTTCTTATCTGACAGGCACTGTTTAAACCATGATTACTCTTTATCACGTGCCTGGCTCACGCTCTATGCGCTCTCTTTGGCTGCTTCACGAATTGGGACTGGAATTCGAGCGAGTGGAAATGCCGTTTGATCTAACTTACCTACGCGCACCCGATTATCTGGCCGTGCACCCACTAGGCCGAGTGCCTGCATTGCGTGATGGTGATGTAACATTGTTTGAATCTGGCGCCATTTGCCAGTATTTGTGTGAACACTACGACAATGGCGAGATGGGCCGCGCTGCAAATCATGCCGAGCGAAACGAATGGCTGCAATGGGTGCACTTTGCTGAAACACTGGCAGTACATGGTGCTGCGTTATTACAGCAACAGGTATTCATTAAGCCTGAAGAGCGTTCCGAAGTTATTCAAAAACTAGAATCAAGAAGGCTGGCGAAAGCGTTTGAGGTTTTAGACGCACATCTTGCCAACTCCAAGTATTTGCTGCCCAGTGGATTTTCATCGGCAGATATTGGCGTTGGCTACAGCGTGTATTTAGGCAATGGCTTTGTGACACTGGACGCACACCCAAACTTGGAACGCTATATGGAGCGCCTGAAGCAGCGCCCCGCATTCAAATCATCTGAACCTGGCGTAGAATGGCAAGCAAGCCAATAAGCCAGCACAAAAAAGGAAAGATAACATGTCACATGAACAATTAGGCCTTGGCGCCGATGAGCTGCTAAGTACCACGCGCGCAGTGCGTAAGCGCCTGGATTTCGATCGACCGGTAGAGAAAGAAACAATACTGGAATGTGTTGAAATGGCCGTTCAAGCGCCAAGTGGGTCAAACGCGCAAGGGTGGCAATTCATGTTTGTCACTGACCCTGACAAGCGTGCAAGGCTAGGCGAGCTTTATTCGCAAACATTCGATATTTACCGAACAATGCCGCAGGCAATTCACCATTTGCATAAAGACAGTGGCAACGACTCGCTAACAGAAAGTCAAGAGCGCTCAACCAATTCGGCTGAATACCTGGCCCAGAATATAGGCCGCGCACCCGTATTGATGATCCCCTGCATCGAAGGGCGAACCGACGCTGAAGGCGTTACCGGCACTATGGCGCACGCCTCAATTTTTGGCTCAATCATTCCCGCTACCTGGAACTTTATGCTGGCCGCTCGCGCAAGAGGAATAGGCACTGCGTGGACCACGCTGCACCTGATGCATGAGAAAGAAATAGCCGAGCTGCTGGGTATTCCTTACGATCGCTATATGCAGGTTGCAATGATTCCCATTGCCTACACCAAGGGCACCAACTTTAAGCCGGCTTACCGACCAGACGTTGAGTCAGTGATGCACTTTAATAACTGGTAGGTAGCTGTCAAAACTGGAAGCTATTGACCAAGCCGGAACACGGTTTTTCCGTCTTTAATAGTTTCCAGCACCGCAATATCTTTGATGGCCATGGAAGGCACTGTCAGCGGATTCTCCTCTAACACCACAATATCAGCACGCTTGCCAACACTCAGGCTGCCCTTACTGGATTCTTCAAAAAACTGATACGCCGCATACAGGGTCATTGCCTTGATGCCTTCCATAACAGTGGCCCTCTGTTCTGTCCCAAGTACCTTGCCGCTGCGGGTTACTCGATTCACAGCTGTCCACAATAAGCGCATCATGTCGGCGGGCACTACGGGCGTATCATTATGTATCGTATACCTAAGACCTTTGTCACTGCTTGAGCGCAACGGACTAATACGCGACGCGCGCTGTTCGCCTAATACCGAGTCACGGTGCCAATCGCCCCAAAAGAAAGTATGTGCTACGAAATAAGAAGGAACGATACCCTCTTCAACCATGGCATCAATCTGATCTTCGCGAACCGTTTGCGCATGAATCATGACGGGTCTGCGATCTGCTTTTCCAAATTGTTTGTTGGCAGCGCGCACTGTGCGAATCATTTGATCCGCTGCCGCATCACCATTGGCATGCGCCAGCATGGGTACGTTATTTGAAATAGCGTAATCAACAAGTGCCTGCACCTGCTCCTCTTGCAATGTCGCATAGCCGGCATAGTCTTTGTCTTGACCATGTGGGGGGTGAAAATATGGCTTACTTAACCAGGCCGTTTTGCCCTGCGGAGAACCATCCAAGGTCATCTTGATGCCACCCACGCGATAGTTGTTTGCGTATTCAGCTGTTGGTGGATGCTGTTTCAAGCCTTCAACGCCATACACCATGTAAGGAAAGGAAACGACATCCAGATAGAGTAGCTCCTCAGCTGCGGCTTGCTCTAAAAGGTCCAGAGTTTCGCCATACGATGCCCCGTCCTGAACCGTGGTTACCCCAAAAGCGGCGTACTCTGCCTGCGTTTTTGCTAGTAATGACTTTTGTTGCGACAGGTCAGGAGATGGAATCACTTCACTGAACGCTCGCATCGCAGTCTCTTCAGCGACACCGTTTGGTTCATCCGTGTTGACCATGCGTCGAAACAATCCACCGTCAGGGTCCTTCGTATTTGCATTCACTCCAGCCAGTTCCAGGCACTTGGAGTTACAGCTCATCAGATGACCAGACACATGCGTTACCGCAACCGGGAATTCTGTCGACACTTGATCCAGTTCTTGCTTGGTCGGGTGACGCCGCTCTGCCATCAGCGAATCATCGTAGCCAAAGCCAACTATCCAGGGCGCATCCGGGTACGCACTCTGGTGCGCCTTCATGGTTTCAATCAATTGAGGAATGCTGGCCACCGGTCCAACCGGCGGAGGTGCCAGGTTTGCCGATAACTGCAGACGATTGGTGTAGGTAACGTGGCCGTGTGCATCAATAAAGCCTGGCAACATTGTCTTACCCTGCATATCACGCAATTCAACGTTACTACCCGCGGCGGATTCCACTTCACTGCGCGAACCCACGGCGAGTATTTTGCCATCGCGCACAGCGAGAGACTCTGCCGTGGGCCGTGCATCATCAACAGTGATCACCTGCGCGTTCACAAACAGAGTCGTGGATGCCGTATTTGTTGTGACCACCGCACTTGTGCAGGCGCTTACTGCCACTAAAACAGCGAGCAAAGAAAAAACGATTTTTTTTGTGATCAATTTATTACTCCGATTGGATAATGTCGGGCGCCGCAGTCCTGCAAGCTTACCATCAAGTCGAATAGATACCGCTACTTGTTCGTGAGCTTCACGAACTCTGCCATCGTTCTCGCTGCCTCCGACAGTGACTGCTGACGACGGGTAATTATGCCAAGCTCGTGAACAATGACCGGTGAGCTTATGGCACGGCATTCCAGCCCCATCTCTAACATTTGCGGCTTGCTAGTCGTTGGTACAACGCTTAAGCCCAAACCTTCTTTAACCATGCGACCAATACTCACCAACTGTTGAGATTCGAAGGTGGGAACCAGGTCTAATCCGTTGTTTGCCAGGGCGCGCGCAATCAGGGACCTGGTACCAGCAGGACGTTGCAAGCTAATGTGCGGATATTGGAGTAAGTTTGACCAACATAATTGCTTCAAAGCTAGCAATGGATGATTGGGCGGCAGAATTGCGATAAACCGGTCTTTATACAGTGGCTGAAAGTGCAAGTCAGGTGCATCGCCAGGGTTAAAAGTAATCCCTAGTTCGCAGCGCTCTCCCCTGACCATCTCGACCACCGTTTCGGCTATCACATCATGTACAGTGACATTGATATCAGGATAGTCGCGATGAAATGCGGCCAATATGCCTGGCAGTACGTTGGTTGCGTAGGTAGGCATAGCGGCGATATCCAATTTTCCTTTGCGCAAATCAAAGTGATTGCGTACATCCTGGAGAGACTGCTCCCAGTCTGCGAGCAGTCGACGAGCCACCGGGTAAAAAGACTTGCCTTCCGGCGTCAGGGAAACCGATCGTGTAGTGCGCGCAAACAATTTGCCACCAAGCGTTTTCTCAAGCTTCTGTATTGCAATACTAATGGACGGTTGGGAAAGGTGTAATTGGTGCGCCGCCTCCGCGAAGCTGCCTGTACGGGCAATAGTGCTAAACGCGGTGATCTGACTAAGGGTGACAGATGATGTAAGAGAAACAGCCATTAATAGTTTTCGTTAATCAATTTATTAAAAAATACAATTTGCTTAATATAAAGAATTCTCGCACTCTAAGCAATTATGCCAATGCTTACCCTTTGGAGCACAATATGTCCGGGTTAGACAAAACAGTCAGTAGTTACGAAGAGGCCCTGGCTGGCCTTGAAGACAATATGACCATAATCGCTGGCGGCTTTGGTCTCTGCGGTATTCCTGAAAACCTGATCACGGAGATCAAGCGGCGTGGTACTAAGGGCTTAACTGTTGCCAGTAACAATGCCGGTGTAGATGGCGCAGGCTTGGGGCTACTGCTTGAAGACAAGCAGATAAAGAAGATGATTGCATCCTACGTTGGCGAAAACGCTCTTTTTGAGCAGCAGATGATGAGCGGCGAGCTGGAGGTGGAACTTACGCCTCAGGGCACCTTGGCTGAGAAGATGCGGGCTGGAGGTGCCGGCATTCCCGCATTCTATACCGCTACCGGTTACGGCACGCCCGTTGGCGAAGGCAAGGAAGTCAGATCATTCAACGGTCGTGAATACATTCTTGAAGAAGCGCTGATTGGTGACTTTTCCATTGCGAAAGCATGGAAGGCAGATCGCTATGGCAATCTGATGTTTCGTAAAACCGCTAGAAATTTCAATCCGATGGCGATCACGGCTGGCAAGATCTCAGTGGTTGAGGTTGAAGAAATTGTAGAAGTTGGGCAACTAGACCCGGATGAAATTCATCTGCCCGGCATCTATGTGAATCGCCTTATACAAGGCTCATTCGAAAAACGAATTGAACAACGCACCGTACGCAGCGCATAAAGGAGGCCTCACATGGCACTAACTCGAGAACAGCTTGCAAAGCGGGTTGCACAAGAATTTCAGGACGGCTTTTACGTCAATCTTGGTATTGGAATTCCCACACTTGCCGCCAATTACATTCCAGAAGGAATGGAAGTTATGTTGCAGTCAGAAAACGGACTACTGGGCATGGGGCAATTCCCCTTGGATGAGGAAGTTGATCCCGACTTGATTAACGCCGGCAAGCAGACTGTCACGATGGTGAGTGGCGCATCGTTATTTTCTTCCGCTGAATCGTTTGCAATGATTCGTGGCGGTCATGTAGACCTCACGGTGCTAGGGGCTTTTGAAGTGGACTGCCAGGGAAACATTGCCTCTTATATGATTCCCGGAAAACTCATCAAGGGCATGGGCGGTGCGATGGACCTGGTAGCGGGTGCAGATAACATCATCGTTACCATGACCCATGCGTCTAAATCAGGGCAGTCCAAGTTACTTTCTGAGTGCACTTTACCTCTCACCGGCAAGGGTTGTATCAAACGCGTGCTGACTGATCTTGCCTTAATGGATATAGACCAAGGTAAGTTCATTTTGCGTGAACGCGCTCCTGGCGTTAGTGTTGAGGAAATCGTTGCATTAACCGAAGGTGAGTTAGTAGTAAGCGATGATGTGCCAGAGATGGACGTATAAGCAGTCAGTAAGCGCATCGCTTTGCAAAGGCTCGCCATCCATAGGATGGCGACTAACAGCAGTGTTCAAGGCACTTACCTGGGCGCCAGGCCATGCACCATTGTCAGAAACTTCAATTCGGTTCCAGCTCTGCGGAACTCTGATAAGGCCTGATATTCAGGGTCGTTATACCAGGCAGTAGCGGCCCCCTCATTCGGAAACTTGAATATCACCATCCGCCCTTCGCGCGGATCTGCACCTTCGAAAGTAACCGGGTTGTCATCAAAGGTGAAGAACTCGCCTTCGTGACGCTTAAGAATGGGAAAGAAGCCTTTCTCATACTTTCTATATTCGTCTTTGTCGTGAACTATGAAATTTGCGATTACGTACGCGGGGGCATCAGACATTGCTTGAGTCCTTGTGAGTGTGTGTTGATTGTAACCGGCCATGCAGACTCCTGCCAACATCGTAATAGTCCGCTGGCCTCTGGCCGATTAGTATCAATATCCACAAGAGCCGTATCGAACCATTCGCAGGTAGAAACACGATGTCTGAAAGCGCCAACCAGCAAGCGATAAACAATGAAATCAAGGCCGAAACCCGCAAGAATATCGTCATCAACCTTGTTCTTAACGGGCTTATTGCTTACTTCCTGATGCGCCAGTACTCCTCGCTTAGCGCCTGGGGCGAAAACGGCTATGGTCCTGATTTGCTCATTACGGGCTTTATTCTGTCAGCGATCCTTGGTGCAATATTTATCGGTGTTTTTAGACGCAAACGAGAACGGGGCGAGCTGACCCCTGGTGGCGAGACAGGGCAGTCTTTGGCTTGGTTGTTACCGTACAACCCCTGGCTTGCAGCACTGTTGATGGGCATTCTGGGCGCTCTGATAGCAGCTCCAATTCTGCTGGCAATTCTTGCATTGCTTGGTGTAGAGAGCTTGCAGCCTCTTCATTACGCACTCATCAAGGGCGTATGGGCCGGGATGCTCGCCGGCGCTGTTGTTCCCATTGCGATTAAGCAGGGATTGCGAAGGCCACACACCGAATAGATGCAAAAAGCGGGCAATATTATGCAACATTTAAAAGGCAAAGTAGTTGTAATAACCGGCGGTGGTAGCGGCATGGGTCGCGAGGCTGCGCGCCTTTGTTCTGCCGCTGGCGCACGCGTGGCTTTGCTTGACGTGGATGAGCGTGGCATGTCAGAAACACTGGCGCTTGGGCAGCGCATGCATGCGTATCCTGTGGACATCACGGACTTTGAGGCGCTGCGATTTGTGATAGACACGATCGAATCCGGACTAGGACCCATCTATCGGCTGTACAACGCCGCGGCAATTATGCCTTTAGGTCGATTGCTGGATCAGAACAATGCTGTCTCAAAAAAGATAATGGATGTTAACTATGGCGGATTACTCAACATAGCCCAGGCTGCACTTCCCGCCATGGTGGAACGCGGTGAGGGCGAATTTATCAGTTTCGCGTCAATGGCCGGCCTAATCCCAACTATGTTGACCGGAGCCTACTCGGCAAGTAAGGCCGCAACCGCATTTCTAACGGAAATTCTATATCACGAGAATATTGATACAGGTGTGAAATTTGTCTGCGTTTGCCCACCCACGGTAGACACACCTTTGCTGCAACAAGGTCGAGATACTGAGTGGCCCAAAATGTTGGAATCAGGTGACGACCCCATAAAACCTATTGCTGTGATCGAAGCTATTGACCAGCACCTTGAACGTGGCGAGTTCTGGGTTTATGTAGGAAAAGGCGGCCGCACCGGGCCGCGCATGCGACGTTTTTTCCCAAATATGATTTGGAAGCATAACCATAAGATGGAAGGCTTCTAATGAGCAAAACGCTGTTTGAACGGGCGTGTGCTAATGCGCCTACTGGTATGGAAATCAGTGCCATTGCCGCAGAAGTACCCGATAGAATTGCAATCTATTCCGACCAAGGCACGTTGACGTTCAGTGCATTAAACGACAAGGCCAATCAGACTGCACATATGCTACGAAGCCGCGGGCTTGGGAATGGTGATTCCGTAGCGCTGCTCTGTAGCAACCGGCAAGAGTTTGCCATTGTTCGGTTTGCCTGCCATCGCATGGGCGTACGTTTAACCCCAGTCAACTGGCACCTGTCGGCTGACGAAATTGCCTATATTGTTGACAACTGCGATGCCAAGGCATTTTTCGCAGATGTTCGAGTTGGCAGCCAAGCGCGTGACGCTATTTCCGCGAACAACAACATAATGGTAAAGGTTGCCATTGGTGGCGACATTGAAGGCTTTGAAACATTTGAATCAGCACTAAACGGACAATCCACAGAAGACATCAGCAGCCCTCGTATTGGCAATGTAATGCAATACACGTCCGGTACAACAGGGCGACCAAAAGGCGTTAGCAGAGCATTTCCGGACCCGGATAAAGTGGCAGACTTAGCCGCCATGTTCGCCGCCGTTTTTCAGTTCCAACCGGACAGCGACAGTGATTGCACCTTAGCCACCGGCCCCCTGTATCACGCAGGCCCGTTCAACCTGTGCTTCCACGTTCCACTTACTGCCGGTATTTCCACAGTGATCATGGATAAGTGGGAGCCAGAAAAAATGCTTCAACTTATCGAAGAGCACAAAATCACCCATACATTTTGTGTACCAACAATGTTCGTTCGCCTGCTGCAGCTTGATGCAAAAACTCGTAGCACGTACAACATAAGCAGTCTGCGGTTTTTGATTCATGGCGCAGCGCCCTGCTCTGTTGAAACCAAGCACGCGATGATGAACTGGTTTGGCCCAATCATCTGGGAAATGTTTGCGGGCACAGAAGGCCCGGGAACCTTGGTATCACCGCAAGAGTGGCTTCAAAACCCTGGCACTGTTGGTCGCGTTGCCCCTGGGCAAATCATGATTCTGGATGATGAAGGAAATGAACAAACCGCGGGCATAAAAGGGACTGTGTACATCCGAGGCGTGGAAGGTAGTCATTTTCAGTACCACAAAGACCCCGAAAAAACAGCCAGTGTGTCGCGGGGCGAATATTTTACAGCGGGCGATATCGGGTATCTTGATGAACAAGGTTATCTGTTTCTTACAGGCCGAAGCGCTGAAGTTATCATCTCCGGTGGGGTTAATATTTACCCCCAGGAAATTGACGACGTGTTGGCAACGCACGATGCTATTGCCGACGTAGCATGCATTGGTGTGCCGAATGACGATTGGGGTGAGGAAATAAAAGCTGTTGTACAATTGCGTAAAGATCTAGAACCAAGTGTTCAGCTAGAAATCGATTTGATCGCGTATTGCAACGCAAAACTGGCCAGCCAAAAACAACCCCGTTCTATCGACTTTGTTGAGACAGTGCCCCGATCAGATGCGGGTAAGGTGCTGCGTAGCAGGTTAAGGGCACAATATTGGCATGGTAAAGAACGACAAATATGAGAGTTCAACAAAATGATCACTGAAAACACTGTCAGTTCAGACGAAGTTACCATTCACGCACCGGTGGAACTTGTCTGGCAAATACTGTTGGATTTCGACAATTACAGTGCATGGAACGGTTTCTGCCCCAGCGTGAAAAACGAGTCTTTGGACGTTGGTTCCGCAGTAGACATGATGGTAGACCTCGGGAACGGGCCGTCGCAACAAGTGGAATACATTTGCCGCGTAGAGCCTATGCAGTGCATTGCGTGGCAAATGGAAAATAAAGAGAATGATCCGGTGCATGCAGTTCGCAGTCAGTTCCTGAAACGATTGGATGAGAAAAGTTGTACTTACATCAGTATCGACGAATTCTCGGGACCTGAGAAAGACGCGATGATGCAGCACTTTGCCTCAGCTGTAGAGGCGGGCTTTAATCGTTGCGCGTATGATTTGAAGAAGTTTGCAGAGCTGACTTACGCTACTTCAACGTAAGCCAAGCTTGTCAACGCGGCTCGGTGACGTCGTCTACCAATTCAATCCAGTGCCTGACTGGAATTTGAGTTTCTGTAGCAAGATGCATCTGGCAGCCGACATTGGCGGTCACAATCTCATCCGGCTTGTTCACCGTCAGCGCGGTGATTTTATTACTCAATAGCTTGCGACTCATTGCCCGCTGCAGAATTGAGTAAGTGCCCGCTGAGCCACAACACAAATGATTGTCGCGAGTTTTTACAGTCGGTATGCTTAGCGCGTTGAAGATCTCCTCAACACTACTCGGCAGCTTCTGGCCATGCTGTAAAGAACAAGGACAGTGAATTGCAACGCTGGTTTCAGCTTTTGCTACTGACAGCACACCAAGATCTTCACCCAGCATTACCTCACTGAGGTCACGTGCGATACTGCTCACCCGTTTCGCCTTCTGCGCGTATTGCGTATCGTCTTTGAGCAATTCCCCATAGTCCTTGACTATGCTTGCGCACCCGGACGCAGACACGATCACATACTCTGCGCCCTGCTCTATCTGCGGCCACCAGGCATCTATGTTTTGTCTGGCAAAGTTGTGGGCTTCATCATGCGCTGATAGATGATAGCTGGCGGCTCCGCAACAACCGCTGTTAGCAGGCTCTATCACCGTAATACCCAAACGGTCTAGTACGCGAGCGGCCGCATTATTGGTATTTGGCGTGGCTGCAGCTTGAGCGCAACCACTCAGCATAAGCATTTTCCGAGGTCGCTGACCGGACGGACGCGCCAACTCCACTTGCCTCGCAGGTATTTCTTTTGAAAGAAAGCGAGGTAATATCGGTCTAAAAAATTGGCCAACGCGCAACAAGAAACCAAAACGCTGCTGGTAGGGCAAAATACGAAGTAAACCCCAGCGAATGATTCGATCCAACACCGAGCGCTTCACCTCTTGCTCCAGCGCGTGCCGGCCAATATCGGCAAGCCTTCCGTATTCGACACCAGACGGGCATGTAGTTTCACACGCGCGACAAGTCAGGCAGCGATCCAGGTGACGTACTGTCTTAGAGGTAGCACTCCCCTGTTCCAAAAATTGTCCAATGAGGTGTATTCGCCCGCGTGGGCCATCACGTTCGTCACCAAGCTCCAAATACGTTGGGCAGGTTGCAGTACAAAAACCACAGTGCACGCAAGCGCGCAGAATGTCTTCTGCCTCTTTAATGTCAGGTCTATTGTTGAACTTCGGATGAATGTGGGTTTGCATGTTTACTCTACATCCAGCTGTAAAGCCGCCCGGGGTTGAAGATTCCCTGCGGGTCAAAGGCCTTCTTCAAGCGTTGATGCAATAATTTTACGCCTGGCGAGGGTGTTGCGAAAACTTCGTCTTTTCGCTGCGAACCTCGAAACAATCCCACTTGGCCTTTTGCATTCGATGCTTCAGTTTCGAGAGTTGCAAAGTCAAAGTCGCCACGCAGCCAACGTTGTGCACCGCCCCAATCAATAAGCCAGCGTGCATCTTGTCGCCAATGCGTGGCATTAGGTTTTATGGAAAAACGCCAGAGAGATTCAGCACCGGAAAAAAAAGAATGCTCTTGCTCTTTGATTGAATGCCAAAAAACCATCTCATCATCAAGCACATCGCCACCCCATTCTTTCGCGGTTGCGGTCACCACTGAATCACTACCCATAAGACGCAAATACAGAAGCCCATCAATCCAGCAAGCCCCGGCCAACAACTGCGAGCGTCCGGAAAGTTCATTCATTCTCTGTATAGCAGCTGGAGCATCCAGTTCTTGGACCAGTGTCAGTGTTGTTTTCGGTTTCGGTAAGACCTTCATACTTATCTCGGTAATGATTCCTAGCGTACCGAAGGCACCGGCCTGCGCACGAGACACATCATAGCCCGCCACGTTCTTCATTACCTGACCACCAAAGCGCAGATGCTCGCCATAGCCATTGATAAGACGCACACCCAGTACGGCATCACGCACTGAACCTTGCCAGGGCCGCGCTGGCCCAGATTGATTACATGCCAGCGTACCACCTAAACTTGCCTTGTCTGAAAAGTGTGGCGGCTCGAAGGCCATTGCCTGACCTTGCTCTGAAAGTGCGGCCTCTATATCCACCAGTCGTGTACCTGCCCGTGCGGTCAACACCAATTCAACTGGCTCGTAGCTAACTATTCCAGTATGAGACGCCACACTAATTGTTGAGTCAGCAGACTGTTCGCGACCCATAAACGACTTGCTGCCGCCACCAACAATATTTAGCGTACGGTTCGCTGCCCGCGCCGCATTAACCTGATCCAGCAAGCCTTTAGTCTGATCAGTCATGGTTTAGGCATCGCAGCATCAATCGCGCGATACTCCTGACAGTTTTTCAGGACCGGCACACCTTTCCCGGGATTGAGTGTGCCGCTTGGATCAAAAGCTGCTTTTACCCGATGAAACTGCTCTATTTCCTGAGGGTTAAATTGCACGCTCATCTGCCGGAGTTTCTCAACACCCACGCCGTGCTCACCTGTGATGCAACCGCCCACTTCCACACACAGCTCTAAAATACGCCCGCCAAATTCCTCTGTTCTTTCAGTTTCACCAGGTTTGCTGGCATCAAATAATATCAAAGGGTGCAGATTGCCATCGCCAGCATGAAATACGTTCGCAACTCGCAAGCCGTATTCTTCCGACATGCGTTGCATTTCGGTCAGTACATGGGATAGTTGACCGCGCGGTATGGTGCCGTCCATGCAGTAATAATCTGGTGATAGTCTGCCAACCGCAGGAAACGCTGATTTCCGCCCTTTCCACAGCAGCGCTCGTTCTGCATCACTTTGGGATACACGAACGACCGAAGCGCCTAGTGATTTAAACAATTGTTCAACTAGCGCGCTTTGCTCGTTTACTTCGTCGAAGCTACCGTCCACCTCGCACAGCAGCAAGGCTTTCGCATCCGTTGGATAGCCCGCATTAACAAACGCTTCGGCGGCAACAATCGCGTGACTGTCCATCATTTCCAGTCCGGCTGGAATAATGCCTTCAGAAATGACAGCGCCAACCGCATCGCCGGCGACTTGCACGCTATCGAAAGCGGCCATTATCAACCGTACCTCTTTTGGCAGTGGCAATAATTTAACGGTCACCTCGGTGACTATACCTAACAAGCCTTCTGAGCCAGTGATCAGCGCCATCAAGTCGATGCCTGCGCTGTCTAAACCTGCCGAGCCAAGACTGAGCGAATCCCCTTCCACTGTCACCAGCTCCACACTGTGCACGTTGTGTACTGTTAAACCGTATTTAAGACAATGCACGCCACCAGAATTTTCCGAAACGTTGCCGCCAATAGTACAAGCTATTTGTGAAGAAGGATCTGGCGCGTAATACAACCCATACTCGGCCGCCGCCTCGCTGATGGCCAAGTTGCGAACACCGGGTTGCAGCCGTGCAGTGCGTGCCTGCGGATCAATTTCCAATACACTCTGAAACTTTGCCAGCGATAGCACAACGGCATCTTCACGCGGCATCGCCCCCGCGCTTAGACCCGTGCCCGCACCACGCGCAATAACAGGCACCCCACGCTGATGACAGATTCGCATAACGCGCTGAACTTGCTCTACCGTTTCCGGCAATACCACCAGCAACGGCATCGCGGCATAGATAGCAAGGCCATCACTCTCAAAAGGTCGTTGGGTTTCAGGATCAGAAATGACACTTTCTGCGCTGATAAAACGCCGTAGTTCTCTTGCCAGCTCTTCACGCAAAGATGAATCGATTGAATTCATATCCAGGGCTCAGCCTTATAGAGCACTTGCCCATCACTTTGTACCAGCCACGACAGTATTGGGTTCAAATGATACGGAACAGATCCGGGTCCACGGGTGTCTAGTATTTGCCGCCGGCTTGGTTGTACGTAGCCTGTTTCATCTACGGCCCTACTCATTAATTCCGCTGCGCCCCCCCTCCACTGCCATGGCAAAGAGAAACGGGTGTGAGCCTTAGACAGAACAGGGCCTTGTAATACAGCTTCATGCCAGTGACGCCCGCCATCGGTGCTGACATCTACACGCACAATTTTTCCCCGGCCGCTCCACGCGAGGCCTCGTATTTCATGCCAGCCTTTTTCCAGCCAAACCGGAAATGTAGGTGCGGTGATCACTGAGCGCGCATCCATGATTACGCTGAATTGACGTGCTGTGCCGTTTTTCAATGGGTCTGTGTACTTTGATGTTTCTTCACGCGTCATAAAAGGCTGATCAGACAACTCCAGGCGTCGCAGCCATTTAATGCTTGTATTTCCCTCCCAGCCGGGCAATAACAATCGAATTGGAAAACCTTGCTCGGGGCGCAAAGGTTCACCGTTTTGCGCATACGCTATAAATGCATCGTCCATTGCTTTCTCAAGTGGAATACTGCGCGTCATTAACGCTGCATCACCACCCTCAGCCAGAAACCAGCTGGCGCCTGGTTTGACACCAAGCTCAGTAAATAATGTTCGCAAGGACACACCTGTCCATTCGCTCTGGCTGGTTAAGCCGCAGACCAACTGCGGAGTAGATCGCTCAGTAACGGTGGTGAGTAAGTTACCTGAGCATTCAAGAAAGCAAATTCGAGTGACTGATGGAAATCGCTTCAGGTCAGCGACACTGAATTTAATTGCCTTGTCTACCATGCCATGAATAAGCAGCTCATGCTGCTCAGAGTCTATGGCAGGTATACCAGCGTGATGGCGTTCAAAATGAAGGTCGGCCGGCGTTAAAGCGCCGTGTAAATCCTGCAAAGGCGTTGCTGAGGCAATATCAAGTAACACCTGCCTCTGTATTTTTACCTCAGGTGCACGTGCACCAATAAGTGATGGCGGCCGCCCGGGAGTTCGCACAGTATTCAGTTCTGTATCACCCGGATTAGCGGGCTGCGTACTGCTTGCGCCGGCCAGAATAGGTGCTGCAGCAACACCGGTTAACCCCGCGAGACGTTTAATGACAGTGCGACGTTCAAGCTTATGCTTCATTTCTTTTTTCCGTCTGGCTTCGCAGAAATAAATTCAGTATTTGTGCGATCGTCGTTCACAAAACGATCTTGAGCAGGCATGTTGATCGAACGCAAACGCTTGGCGTCCAGAGTCGAATCTGAACCGAGTAGCTGGTTCAGATGAAGCAAGTAAGCCGTAACGCTGTATACCTCGTCATCGCTAAGAACACCAGGTTGCGTATACGGCATAGCTCGACGGATGTAATCAAACAACGTGCTGGCGTATGGCCAGTAATTACCGACGGTTTTCTTAATCGTTGCATCGCGACCAAACGGAAATTCGTCGCCGTTTATTCGGCCGACCAGTTGATCGTTGACGCCACCTACACCTCGCTCTCCGTGGCAGCTTAAACAATGCTGACGATAAACGTTTTCACCTTGCTCCACAGACCCGTCTCCTGCAGGCAATCCGGTGCCATCAGGGCGAACATCGATATCCCAGAGTTTAATCTCATCGGCGTCAACCTCGCGGCCCAGACCGTACGACTCTGCCTGAACACCGCCCACTGAACAAAGAAGTAAAGCAACGCAGACACAGTAAAGGGGCAACAACTTTGTTATCACAAGGAAAGTCCACCAGAAACGGATGCCCTATTCTACCGCGTAAGCAAGCTTCAAGCAGCACAGCTACTTGATACCAGACCCGAAACTGCAAGTGCCCAGACCAAACACCAGCCTACAGCTAGCAACTGCGTCACAAAAACGAGCAGCCGTCGCACTCTGATGGGCTGTTACTGCCACCCAAAGATGGTCACTACGCTAATCTGAACAGTAGGCACCCGCTCAACACCCACTAGGCAGCGCCACCAGGGACATAAGTGGAACAAAGCAATGAATGCACCGAACACTAATTTGGACTACAAATTCGACAATAAGAGCAGCGCAGGTAAGAAAGCCGGCGCCTTCATCGCGTTTGGGACAGTATTCGCATTCGTAGGTGCAGCGATGCTGTATTGGATGGTAATCAAGCCAATCTCATCATCACAAGCCAGCGAGTCCTGGGAACACACTAGTTGCGAAATAAGCTACAGCCAGTTAAAAACCCACCGTGGCAGCGACAGCACAACCTACTCTCCAGACATAGTTTACGAATACTGGGCAGACGGCGTAACCCGAACCAGCTCGAAGATCGATTTCTCTGCAGCAGGCAGCACGTCTGACTACCAGGCCGAGCAAGCGGTTGTGAACAACTTCCCGGTTGGCGCTTCAGTTCCCTGCTATTTCAATCCTGGCAATCCTAATGAAGCCGTATTGTCCAAAGACTTGGGACGCGGTATGTGGAAATGGATCAGTATTCCATTCAGCATGACGTTTCTTTTGGCTGGTTTAGGTGTTATCGGCATGGGGGTAAGCGCGAGAAAAAAAGCAGCTCTACAAGGCTCTTCCTTAGAGGCGGAAATTGGTGCATTGCACAGTAAGGTCGCAAATCCTGATCAAGCTATGAGCTCAGTAGGTTTCGTTGTGCTGGCACCTGGCGAACAGCGCGCGAAAACAATTCGCACCTCGGTTTTCTTTGCTTTGTTCTGGAACGCGATTACCGCAATTCCTTTGTTCATTGCCTATTCGGATTACTCAGATAACCCGGACAATTTTGATGTCTTTTCCCTGGGAACCGGTCTATTTCTAGTGCCTTTCGTTCTCGTTGGTTTCTTTCTGATCTGGAACATATTCAAGCAAATACGAAATCTCAAAGCCCCGCAAGTCTCTTTGCGAATGAAGACAAGGGATTGGACTTCTGGGGAGAGCGTGCGAATAGAATGGAAGGCACCCGAAGAACCGAAATTCAGTGAATTGCAGGTGTTTCTGTGTTGTGAGGAGTCAGCTACATACAGGCGCGGTACCAATACGACAACCGAAACCAAAGTAGTGAGCGAATTGCCTATGTGCAAAGAAAGCGTGTTGTTTCATCAAGGTCGGTTTGACTATGACATACCAGAGGGTCTTATGCCCAGCTTTGCTTCCGACAACAATGAAGTGAGATGGCGTATTCAAGTTAAAGCGATTGGCACAGGACCTTCAGCAGACGACCAGTACGACATCACAATGTCTCCGGGAAGATAAAATCATGAGTAAAGTAGAAATTCACGTGGACCGCTCTACATTTGAGGCAGGCGAGACCATAATTGGTGAAGTGGTCTGGCAGGCCAGCAAAGAAGTAAAAGAAATCCTGCTGGAACTGGAATGGTTCACCGAAGGCAAAGGCACCACTGATGGTGAAACAGTTGCAAGCCAAACCATACCCTCGGAGTCAGAATCCGGGCGGCAACGGTTTTCAATAGACATTCCAAAACAAGTACCAGCAAGTTACCAAGGAGAAATCGTTTCTGTATGCTGGCAACTCACTGCCAGTGGTGAAATTGCCTGGGCGAAAGACCCGGAGTCCCATTTCAGACTGGTGATCGGGCCACGCGGGCAAGCTTACGAAATCTACCCTTCGAGAAAAACAGCGTAGCAATGCCCGCAAGCAACTGCCGCAACACCGCCGAGCTCAACCCTTTTCGCATATCCGCGATCGAGCAACTCGAATGGCTGCCCTACCCCGATACGCTAGAGTCAATCCACAGCAAATGGCGCGATACTGACTATCGAGCGCAATTGTGCGGTCCGCATGGTGCTGGCAAAACAACACTGAGTGAACACCTGGCGAATTCGGCAAGAGCCGAAGGTATTGACGTCTTGTCGCTGTTCGCAAACCTGCAATCTGGTCGATGTGATTTCCAGGGGTGGGACGAACAACTCGAGCAAGCCCATCAAGATACAATTGTATTGTTGGATGGATTCGATCATGCCAGCTGGTGGCAGCGACGACGCTGGCTAAGTACACGAAGCCGCATGCTGGTGACCACGCACAAAATAAACCGGCGATTACCGGTTCTGTTAAACATGGAATCGCACAGCAATCTGCTGCACTCCATCGTTAGCAGGCTGCTTGGCGAGCATGACCATCACTTACTGCAGCCGCTTCTGGGTGCCGACAAGGGTGTGGCTTTGCTACAGCAAAGCCAAGGCAACCTGCGCGACGCCTTGTCACTGCTCTTTGACCGCTGGCAGCAATATCAAAAAGTTGAGTTGCAGCGCTGTTAAACGGACTTACCGGGGATTGGAAGTGGCTTTGCCCTCTGTTTTACCTGCGGCCAGACTTCCTGCTCGAATAACTTTAATCCTTGCCAAGCAAACTCAGGATCAATACCACCCAATAAGGGCGTTAAAATGTATGTAGTGCAATCGTCCAGGCTATTGATCATCTCAATTGCTTTGTCTGGCGTGCACACCTGGTAAGCGCCACTCTTACGCAGTTGAGTGGGGTCTACACCTTTTGCGAAAGGACCCGCCGCCCGGCCGTAGGCTTCAACAGTCCATTCTGTATACGATTCCACACAGTGCACCGCATGCGGAAGAACAGTTTCCCAGGCTTGTTCAACGTCATGGGTAACATGGGTATAGATTGGACCCAGTGAATGAAATTTTTCACCCGGATCTGATTTACCAAGCTTTAAACGCTCTTCCCTGTAGAGATTCCAGTTCTCACCGCCTGGCGGAAAATACCCATCTGCAATATGCGCCGCCCGCCTGGCCACGGCGGGATGTGCACCACCCAGCAATAAGGGTGGCGGTGTATTCGGTTGCGGTGTAATTCGAACCTGTCGCCCTTTGTATTCGAACTCTGGCTGACTCCAGGCCTTATCGAGAAGGTCAAACACCTCAAGATATTTTTCCTTACGGTCTTCACGTCGCGTGCCGAACATTTGAAATTCAAACGGCCGATAACCCGCACCTATTACCAGTTGCAATCGCCCGCCACTGATCAATTGAACTACCGATATATCTTCGGCAAGTTTGACCGGTTCATACAAGGGTGCGAGCAGCACATTAGGCCTGATAGTGACGCGCTTGGTGCGCGCGGCAACTGCCGCACACATTGGCAGAGGTGACGGAAGATAGCCGTCTTCAGACGCATGATGCTCACCAAAGCTTACGGCATTCAAGCCGATGTCATCGGCCCACTCGGCCATATCCAATGCAGCGCTGTACAGCGACTCGGCAGATGCTCCAAATGCAGGAGCACGCATGTCAAAGCTGATAACAAATTCCACTACGGAAGCACTTTCTTGAATGGCTTAACCGTGACACTACTGTGAATTCCATTGAGCACATAAGGGTCAGCATCAGCCCAGGTTTTTGCCTCTTCCAGCGAATCAAAGTCAATCACCAACAAGCTGCCTGAAAACCCGGCTTCGCCTGGATCTTCTGCATCGACGCTCGGATGTGGGCCAGCAATTAGTAAGCGACCGGCCTCATTCATTTCATGCAAGCGCGCCAGATGCGCTTCTCTATTGACCTTTCGACCCGGCAAACTGTTATCTACATCTTCACTGATAATTGCGTACCACATTTATGCACCTTATTTAAATTGTCGTTTGATTTGGCATGTTTACGATAAGCCACAGTGTATCCCAGAGATCGCGTCATGTTCTTTGCCCTTTATTTATTATACAGTTACTAGTCTCCTGAGTAGCTAGATGTCGTCTATGAACAATAAGCCGTTTGACCGCAGAAGCAACTGGAAACCCGCGCCTAGGCCAGAATGGGTTGCCCGTTTGAATGAAGAAGGCGAGCACCTGAACATTCGCAGTATTGTGCCATTAGATGAGTATTCCTTACTTGAAGAGGCGCGCCGAAATACTGGTCTGAGTGACTTTGGTGATGACGATTGGCTAAGCCATTTTCAGGTGTTGATAAAGGCGATTGAAGAAGAAGCCCAATTGAATTTTTGCGGGCGCATTCTCACGCGTTCGGATTTAATCCGGTATTTGGAAGCACGACTTGAAATTACAGAGTGCTATAAACAGCACCCGGAAATTGAAGACGAAGTCATTACCGAGCCGGTGTTCATAGTTGGCTCGGGTCGATCGGGAACCAGTATTTTTCATGAAGCTTTGTCTAAAGACGAGCAATTTCGTGTTGTGAAACATTGGGAGGCCATGTTCCCCTGCCCTCCACCCGAAGAGCACAACTACTTTAGTGACCCAAGAATTTCCAAAGCCGAAAAGCTGATCACCTTGCCGGAACGCATCGCGCCGGAGTGGAAAACCATGCATGCGCAATCGGCCGACATGCCAGTAGAGTGTATTGAGTTTCTGTACCTCACTTTTTTGTCGGAAGTGTATTACTGCGCGTTCCAGATTCCGTCGTATGTGGACTATTTTCGCAAGCAAGACATCAGCAAAACCTTTGACTGGCACAAACGCATTCTCAAGCTATTGCAATGGAAATACAAAAAGCCGCATTGGTTGCTGAAAGGCCCAACGCATATGCCGGTATTGCCGCAGCTGTTCGCAGCCTACCCTGATGCAAAGCTAATTTTCATGCACAGAGATCAGATAACTACTACTGATTCGGTAGTGAGTGTGCAGGGTACTATTTACTGGTGGCGCACCGACGACCCTTGGAGCGGCAGCATGTTGGACGACGTATTGATGACCAAGAGCCGGGTAAAAATGTGGGACAGAATCATCGGCTGGATGGAGAACGGTACAATACCGGCCGGTCAGTTTGCCAACGTGGTGTACCAGCAGTTTTGTGAAGACCCGATTGCTACAATCAAACAAGCGTATTCAGACATTGGCCTGGCGCTTGAAGTCGAAGCGGCCAGCAATATACAAAAGCTGCTAGACAGCAAACCTAAAGGTGTTTTTGGTAAGCACAACTATAAGGCGCAGGCTGGTGGTTCCGACGTGGCAGGCGAAGAGCGCATAGCGTTCGCTCGCTACCAAAATTACTTTGGCGTACCCAGTGAGTCTTAGAACACAATGGTGACAGAAACCAAAAAAACCTATTGTCGCTTTTGCTTAGGTTGCTGCGGTATAGAAGTTGACGTGAACGACGGCCGTTTAGTGTCACTTAAGGGCGACACAAGCAATCCTCTAACCGGCGGCTATACCTGTTTGCGCGGTCGTGAACTGATCACCATGCACACTCACAAAGACCGCATAAGAGGTGCACTCAAGCGGGAAGGCAATGAGTTCGCTTCAATTCCGCTTCATCAAGCGCTCGATGAAATAGCGACCAAGATTGGTCAATTGCTGGCAGAGTCTGGTGGGCGCGCCATCGCTTCCTATAATGGCAGCTGGGCCTGGTCAAACATGCCAACCTTGCCCGTTTCGAAAGCATTTCATCGCGCTATTGATTCGCCTTCCATGTTTTCACCAATGACCCTGGACCAACCTGCCAAGGCATTGATGCCAATGCGCTTTGGGATTTGGTCTGGTGGAATTCACTCGTTTAAAGACGCCGACGTGGTTATGTTCATCGGCAACAATACCGTGCTTTCGCAATACTCACCCGCGGGTGGGCTGCCACCCTATAACGCATCGAGACGCTTGCAAGATGCCTTGAATACCGGTCTAACACTGATTGTAATAGACCCCCGCAAAACTGAAGTAGCTCGCAAAGCAACACTTCACCTGCAGCCGCGCCCCGGGGAAGATCCAACACTGCTCGCTGGAATAACTCGCATTATTATTGATAATCAATGGCACGACGTCGAATTTTGTGATGAGTTTGTTGAAAGTCTGGCCGAATTCAGACAGCTGCTGGAACCGTTCACTCTGGAGTATGCTGCAAAACGGGCGGACGTTCCTAAAGACGATATCATTGAGGCCGCAAGATTGTTTGCAAGCGGCTCTAAAGGTGCGGCTAGCACAGGAACCGGACCAGAGATGTCGCCTCAGGGATCATTAACCGAACACATGGTAATGACGCTGAACACCATCTGTGGTCGCTACTACAGAGAAGGCGAAGTGCCTCCGTCTGCACCGCCGTTAACGCCGCCACGGCCACGAAAAGCGCAAGTGATGTTTCCACCCAAACCATGGGGCGATCATTTAGTGCAATCGCGATTCAGAGGCTTGGGGCAACTGGGTGATGAAATGCCCTGCAATATTTTGGCCGATGAAATTTTAACGTCTGGTGAAGGCCAAATCAGAGCCTTGTTTGTTAACGGTGGTAATCCGGTTGTTGCGTTTCCCAACCAGCAGAAAATTACTCGTGCTATGGAATCGCTGGATCTGTTGGTAGCTATAGATCCCTGGATGTCAGCCACTGCGAAGCGTGCAGACTACATACTTGGTCCGGTATTGCAGCTTGAGCGTGACGACGCCACCATGCTGGGAGAGATGTACTTCGAAGAACCCTACGCTCATTACACCGAAAAGCTTGTTGAACCCGGTGCGGAGTTAATTGAGGAATGGGAACTCTATTGGGAATTGGCCATTAGATTAGGCATAGAACTTGAGGTAAATAAGGTCACGATCACCAATGGAGAGAAGCCCAGCAAGTATCAGATAACCGAGCTTCTCACCCAAGGGTCAGCAATTCCTTTGTCGCGTGTACGCCAGGAAACAGCCAACGCCGGTGGAAAGATTTACCCGGAGGCGCAAGTAGCGGTTGCCGCAAAAAGTCAGCGTAATCGCCATCGCTTTCAGTTACTGCCAGATGATGTAGAACAACAGTTGCAGAACGTTGCCAGGGTGGTACTTGATGACCTGGGCCGACCACGTGCTATCAGTTCTCATTTCGAATTCTTGCTGACCAGCAGACGCATCAAGCAGTTCTTTAATTCTACTGGACATAATTTTGAAAACTTGCGGGAGAAAGGCTCAACCAATTGGGCATACATGCACTCAAGTGACCTTGCCAAACTTAAGATACCGTCTGAGTCACTGGTGGAAATAGTGGCAGAAACGGGTCGTATCGTTGGCGCAGTGAAAGCCAGTGATGATATTAAACCCGGTGTTATTTCGATGGCGCATGGATTCGGTGATGCCAACAGCGATTGTGACAATGTGCGCAGCCAGGGTGTATCAACCAACGCACTGGTAAGTGATGAAAAATATTTTGATCCAATCACCGGGCAAGCACGGCAAAGCGCGATACCGGTTAATATAAGAATGCTCTAGGAAACTTCAGATTCCTTTTCAATCAACTCAATGACGTTGCCAAACGGGTCACGGCCATAAGCAAATCGATCAGGAGCTGCACCAAATAGTTCAGCGTTAAATACAACGCCCTGTTGTGTCAGATACTGGTAGTCTTGCTCAATATCATTCGTAGCAAGCGCGATATGGGTAATGCCCGTTCTATTCACCGGGCGCAATTCATCCACCACTTCGGTTTCAACGAATTCAAACAATTCGAGATGCGAATAGCCTTTTTTCAGCATGCGTATCTTAAATCCCGAATCGGCAACACCCAAGGCTTCACTCATTACATCGATGCCAGACGGTACTTCTGCTTCCGTCTCAATTTCAAAACCAATCACGTCGCAATAAAAGGCCAGTGCTTCATCAATATTCGGTACCGCAAGTGCGGCGTGGTGTAATCCAAGAATCATCGTTTTCCTTTAACTGTAAGTTCAAAATTGGTCAGCGTAAACGCTAAACTGGTTTCCACAAAATAGGTACTTCCTGCCACAACTACTGCCAATCTAAGCAAGCCAGGGTTCGGCGGCGGTTCACTTAACTCGGCTATCCAACGTCGGTTTTCCTCGATTGGCTTTAATTCGACATACGTTTCACTATTACTGTCTGCCGATGCCAATGCAAGCCTAAACCCCGTAACCGAATGACTGCTTGAGATTTCCAATCCACTCGTTGTTTTCTCTATCTCTAGTTGAACGTCACCGTTTTCCAGACTGCAACGCCCACTGGCGTATCGGCAATTCGATTTTGCAACTAGAGGATAGGAAGAACCGGCAAGTGCTTTCTCCGGTTTTTCCGCAACGACCGCATCAACCGCAAAATACGCGATCAATGCCAGCACAGGAGCGACCAATAACGCGATAACAACATGCTTGTTGCGAAACATGCTCAGTGTCCGGAAGCGCCTCCAGCGCCTGCAGGCACGCGGATGCTCTCAACCATCTGCCGCACGTCATCCGGTGGCGGTGCGCTTATTTTGCTCACCGCTATTGCAACGGCAAAGTTAACCACGGCTCCCACTACACCAAAGGCATTTGGCTCAATACCCAGAAACCAGTTGGCGGGCATGTCGCCCAAAAACGCCGTGGAAGACACAAACATAATGCCTTTGTGCTGAAACACATACAGCAAGGTCACGCTTAACCCAAACACCATGCCAGCGATTGCGCCTTCCTTGGTAATTCGGGTGGAAAAAATGCCCATCATTAAGGCCGGAAAAATAGAAGAGGCGGCCAGCCCAAACGCCAGCGCAACGGTTCCGGCGGCAAAATCAGGGGGGTTAAAACCGAGGAACCCCGCGAGAACTATTGCAAATGCCATCGCAATTCGACTGGCTAACAACTCTTGTTGTTCAGAGATATCCGGTTTGAACACTCCTTTTAGCAAATCGTGTGAGATAGCGGATGAGATGGCAAGCAGTAATCCTGCAGCTGTCGACAATGCAGCGGCAAGACCGCCGGCCGCAACCAGGGCGATCACCCAGTTAGGCAATTTCGAGATCTCAGGATTTGCCAACACCATGATGTCATTGTCGACTTTAACCATCTCATTGCTCTGCGGGTCGGCGGAGTACTGAATCAGGCCATCGCCATTTTTGTCTTCAAATTGCAGCAAGCCGGTCTTTTCCCAATTTTTAAACCAATCCGGGCGCTCTTCATAGGCCAGGTGCTGACCAGGGGAAGGCTCAATGGTAGACATCAGATTCAACCTGGCCATACCGGCAACCGCAGGTGCAGTGGTATAGAGAATGGCGATAAAGACCAAGGCCCACCCAGCTGATGTGCGCGCATCGGCAACTTTAGGTACAGTAAAAAAGCGAATAATCACGTGCGGCAAGCCCGCCGTGCCGATCATCAGCGACATAGTGTAGGCAAACATATTAGTCATGCTAAGCCGTGCTTGCGTAGTGTATTCAGACCAGCCAAGTTCAGTGACGACTTGGTCTAGCCTATCCAACAGAAATGTATCGCTGCCTACAAGCGTGCTACCAAGCCCGAGTTGAGGGAATGGGTTACCCGTTAAATTCAATGATATAAAGATCGCAGGTATCGTGTATGCCAAAATTAGCACGCAGTACTGCGCTATTTGCGTATAGGTAATACCCTTCATGCCGCCCAGAACCGCGTAGAAAAACACAATCAACATGCCAACGAGCAGACCTAAGTCGTATGGCACTTCCAGGAAGCGCGAGAAGGCCACACCTATGCCCTTCATCTGGCCGATTACATAGGTGACAGAGGCCACTATCAGACACACAACAGCCACTATGCGGGCTGTCTTGGAGTAATATCGGTCGCCAATAAATTCAGGCACAGTGAACTTGCCAAACTTACGCAAGTAAGGTGCGAGCAACATAGCCAACAATACGAACCCGCCGGTCCAACCCATTAGAAACACCGACCCGCCCTAACCCATGAAGGCGATCATGCCCGCCATGCTAATAAACGATGCGGCCGACATCCAGTCAGCCGCGGTTGCCATACCGTTGGCCACAGGATGTATGCCACCGCCTGCCACATAGAATTCGCTGGTGGTTCCTGCTCTGGCCCAAATCGCAATACCGATATACAGTGCGAAGGTAAGACCTACAACAATATAAGTAAGTGTTTGTAATTCCACGGCTTATGTCCTGATTCTTATCTTTATTATGCTGATTATTCTGTTCTTTACTCTTCCACGCCAAACTCGCGATCGAGCTTGGCCATCTTTTTTGCGTACACAAAAATCAGAACAACAAATACGTAAATAGAGCCCTGCTGTGCAAACCAGAAGCCCAATTTGTAACCTCCTATCTGGATGTTGTTTAGCACGTCAAAAAGGAGAATTCCGCAGCCGAAGGAGACGATGAACCACACTACTAAGAGCTTGACCATCAAGCTAATATTGGCTTTCCAGTAGTCTTTATTATTTGCCATGACTTAAACCTCAGTTAAAAACAGTTTGGACTGTTTTTTTGTTGTATCCATTCCACATCATAAGTACACTCGGGGCAAGCATAACTAACATTCTCCCAGGAGCAAAAGCATGGATCTCGGACTAAAAGGTAAGAAGGCCATTGTAACAGGTGCCACACGCGGAATAGGCTTATCTACAGCCCAGCACCTTGCGGCAGACGGCTGCGATGTGGCGATTTGTTCACGTAATCAAGAAGATGTAGACAAAATTGTGGCTGAACTCAAAGGGCATGGTGTAAATGCTTATGGGCAGGCTGTTGATTTATACGACATGGACGCATACACAGCCTGGCTTGGGCAAGCAACTGAGCAACTTGGCGGATTGGACATTTTCATCTCTAACGTCACTGGCGGGACCGCCATGGGGCCAGACGCCTGGAGCGCGTGGCAAGGCTTTTTCGATGTTGACTTGATGTGCGCAGTGCGTGGTTTCGAGGCGGTGCAGCCTGCTCTGGCAGAATCTGATGCAGCATCCGCCATTTTCATTAGCTCTACTGCAGCGCTTGAGCACTTTCCGCCTAGCCCGGCAGGATTTATGGCGCTTAAAGCCGCATTGATTACACAAGCTAAAACGCTGTCGCAGCGCCATGGCGCTGAAGGTATTCGCGTTAATGCTGTATCACCTGGACCGGTCTACATTGACGGCGGTGCCTGGGAATACGTAAAAGGCAATATGCCCGAGCTGTATGAAAACACTTTGACTCAAATTCCACTGGGGCGCATGGCCAGTGCTGATGAAGCAGGCAAATACATTGTGTTTGTAGCAAGCCCGGCTGCTAGCTACATCAACGGCTCTAATTGCATTGTTGACGGTGGTATGACCAAAACGGTTGGTTAATCATGAAAGCAGCGGTATTTAAAAGTGCAGGCGAAGCCATGGTCATTGAGACCGTGGATGATCCAACACCTGGTGACAATGACGTTGTGATTGAGGTCAAGCGCTGCGGTATTTGCGGCACAGATCTCCATCAAACGGAATCGCACGAATCAGGCCTGGTTTCAGGCACAGTGCTGGGCCATGAGTACATTGGCGAAGTCGTTGCGGCGGGCAAGCTTGCCGCACAAAACTTCAAGACCGGTGATAAGGTCACCGGCATGCCTTTCTCTACTTGCGGTAGCTGTCTACCGTGCCAAACCGGCCGACCTTTTCAGTGCTCACAGTTAAGTATTGTAGGCATGATGCAACCGGGTGGTTTCGCGGAGTTTGTGCGGCTTGATGCAAACAATTCCATCAAAGTGCCCAACAGCGTGAGCTGGCAAGAAGGTGCTTTGATAGAGCCTATGGCCGTTGGCCTGCATGCTGTGAAAATGGCGTCGAACTTAAAAGGCAAGAACGTACTGGTGCTAGGCGCCGGGCCGGTTGGTCTCGCCGTTGCTTACTGGGTACGATTTTTCGGTGCCTACAACATTGTGGTCAGTGAACCTGAGTCACTACGTAACGAAAGCGCACTGCAATATGGGGCAACAGGCACCATCAACCCGGCGAAAGAATCTGTTGCTGAAGAATTTGCACGTCAATGCGGTTCGCCGCCTGATGTGATATTCGAATGCGTGGGCATTCCCGGCATGATCAGTCAATGCATAGACTTTGCCCAACATGGCACCGAGCTAATTGTGGTTGGCTATTGCATTTACGAAGACCCGATCATTCCTGCCGCCGCAATGGGCAAGGAAATGGTGATGCGTTTTGCACTGTCGTATCACAAGGAAGATTTTGAATTTATCGCCGGCTTAATGGCAAGCGATAGAGTCAACGTTGAAGCCATGTGCACGGAAACGGTGTCGTTTGATAATTTCAGCGATATGTTTGAAAGTCTTCGTACACCGAACAATCAATGCAAGGTGCTACTCGACCCCTGGGGATAAGAGCCTTGCTTCACCTTTAGCTTGAGTATTAGCAGGATGAACCAACAACGTTCAATCGATACCGTACTTTTTGACTGGCCTCACAAAGATCCGCATCTACGCGGCAGTCAGTGTGCTGCCTGCGGCACCGTCTCTTTTCCCGTGGCGGCCAGCTGCCCGAAGTGCTCTGCTTCCAAAGTGCATAACGTACCACTAGCGAAAGAAGGTACTTTGTGGAGCTGGACAGTGCAAAACTTCCCGCTGGCAAGCCCGCCCTACCCCGCTGAGTTAAGCGGTGAAAACTTCAAACCCTTTGCCGTTGGTTATGTTGAGCTGGCCGATCAAGTGCGAGTTGTTAGCCGACTTGAAGGCGATGTTAGTCAGGGTTTTGAAATTGGCTCGCCCATGACAATCAAGTTTGATAAATACTACACCGAGTCAGATGGCACAGAAGTGATCAACTACTCCTTTGCAGCGAAGAGCGCCGAATGAAATCACCAGAATTAGCGATTGTTGGACTAGGAATACACGCGTTTGGCCGCACGCCAGAACGCACTGGCCTGGAGCAAGCCACCGTTGCCGTTAACAATGCATTGTCTGATGCCGGCGTGAAGTGGTCGGATATTGAGTTTGCTGTGGGTGGCAGCACGGCTGCAGGTAACGCCGACACGCTGGTAAACCAGTTGGGCCTAACCGGCCTGCCCTTTATGAATGTTGCCAATGGTTGTGCAACCGGCGGCAGTGCATTGTCTTCTGCCTACAACACAATATGCGCAGGTGCAGCCGAAATAGGTTTGGTCGTTGGTTTTGACAAGCACCCCCGCGGTGCTTTCACGGTAAATCCGGCGGATTGGGGCTTAGGCGACTGGTATGGCGAAGCTGGTATGGCCATTACTACCCAGTTTTTTGCCACAAAAATAACGCGCTACATGCACGACTACGGCATCAGCGAACACACTCTTGCTTTAGTTGCCGAAAAAGCATTTCGAAATGGTTCGCTGAATCCGAACGCCTGGCGACAAACGCCAGTGCCGCTGGAAGAAATTGCAAACTCGCAAATGATCAATGACCCGCTGCGCAAGTTTATGTTCTGCTCACCGTCTGAAGGCGCTGTCGCGCTAATAGTTTGCAAAGCATCCGAAGCTCACAAATACACCAAAAAGCCAGTCTATCTCGGCGCCAGTGTTATGCGCACACGCCAATTCGGTACCTTTGAAGTATTCAGTGCCAGCAAGGCGGTTGAAGATGAGCGCAGCGCCTCAAGCTACGCCTCGGCCGCTGCCTTTGAAGCAGCAGGCATTGGCCCCGAAGATATTGATGTAGCCCAATTACAAGACACCGAGTCTGGTGCCGAAATTATGCACATGGCCGAAAACGGTTTTTGCGCCGACGGCGATCAGGAGCAGTGGCTACGCGAAGGCCGCACAGAAATCGATGGCGTATTGCCCGTCAACACAGACGGCGGCTGCTTGGCCAATGGCGAACCCATTGGCGCGTCAGGACTGCGCCAGGTTCACGAAGTATGCGTACAA
Source organism: Pseudomonadales bacterium (assembly GCA_045105115.1). GTDB lineage: Bacteria > Pseudomonadota > Gammaproteobacteria > Pseudomonadales > JAUIET01 > JAUIET01. The sequence goes on from JBGCDE010000091.1 coordinate 28,946, forward strand.
CTACGCGGTGAAGGTGGTGCGCGTCAGGTGCCTAAGGAAGTGAAAACCGGTTACACCCACGTATACGGTGCACCCGGCGTGTCGGGCGTTAATATTCTGCATACCTAGGATTAGTACATGAGTAAAAGTGATCGGATTGACGTCTACCTGGTGGCCGGTGGCAAGTACCACAACATAGACCATGCTCGACTGGAGATACTCAAACTTCTCGCCGAGCAACCTCGCATCAAGGTGCGAGTAGGTGAAGACTACAGTGACATAGACGCAATTTGCGAGTCAGACTTTTTAATCACCTACACATGTGACGTTATTCCAACCGAAGCCGAAACGCAGCGCTTGTGCGACTACGTTAACGGCGGCAAGAAGTGGTATGCGCTGCACGGTACCAATTCGATTTTGCGATTTCTGGAATCACCCAAGCCAGATGGCGTTTTGGTCGATTGCCCCGAGGAAAACCGACCATTTGTAGAATTACTTGGCAGCCAGTTCACGTCGCACCCGCCGATTCAGGAATACGACGTATTAGTCACCGAGCCCGATCACCCACTCGTGAAAGACATTCCAACCTTTCAAGTGGACGATGAACTCTATCTCTGCAAAATGTTTGGCGAGCATCAAACACTCTTACATACACACTGGTCTGACCACGTGGAAGATTTTGTTCGCGATGACTGGCGCAAAGACACAGATGTGCAGCCAGTTTTATACTTACATCCTTATGGAAAAGGTCAGGTGCTTTACCTGACACTGGGTCATTGCCGCGGCAAGTACGATATGCAGCCAATGATTGAGGAGTATCCCGAGCCTGAAGAAGGCGCATGGCGCACTCCTGAGTTCTATGAGTTGTTGCGTCGCGGTATTAAGTGGGCGATGGACTAAATACCATTTAGGCGAATATATTTGTAAATTGAGACCGGCGTTGAGCCGAATATAGGTTAGCGGGACACGCCGTAAACCCATCCATGGGGGCTTGTGTTCGGGGTCCCTCCCTCACACAGT
>JBGCDE010000092.1:0-15054 GCA_045105115.1 Pseudomonadales bacterium
GCTGACGCGGGCATCACTGACCTTAGCGTTAAACGCTACCCCGGCGCACGCCATGAGGTGTTGAACGAAACCAATCGGCAACAAGTCACCGCAGATTTGCTGGAATGGTTGGAGGATCGCTTCAATAATGAGTGATGACGCACTGGCATATGTACAAACCCCCGATCTGCACGCTTATCTTGAGCAATTAAATTCTGAAGTGTTGCTAGTAGCGGACTGCCGAGGCACCACGGAACGAGATTTATTGTCGCATTGGATTCAAAGCGCTTTGGGGTCTGTTGGCCAGACCGCTGCTGACTCGGCTTGTTTCCTCAACTTAAGCAAGCCCAGTTCAGTCGATACCAAGGAGCTGCAAACAAAACTCAAAACGCTTGCGGCAAATACGTTGATTTTACCGGTCCGAGTTTTGTGGCACCCACCACAGGGAAAAAAGCGGCTTAGGGACTTATTACTGGGCAATCCCTATCAGCCAAATTCCTTTGCTCAGTACCTGATATTGCGTATGCAGTCGGATCGTTGCAGCCTCGTGTTCGGCGAACCGGCGAGCGTGAGCGCGTTACAAACGAAGCAACAATCCGAAAGCCCAGACAGCAGTTTGCCAGCCTATGTCGTTCGTCAAGCAGTGCTGGAACTCAAGCAGGTTGAACGAAATCTGCTTGGCCGACAATACAAACAGCCGGCTTTTGTTGAAACCGTTATTCTCGAAGACGAAGCATTCAAGGACGATTTGCAGACCATAGCCAGCAAAACCAATACGGACACAACCGCACTCAGAGAAGAAGCCAAAGTCTATATCAAAGAGTTGATACCGAGTTCCACCCCGCTTGGTCTGGATTTACTGGTGAAGCTGAGCCGGTTCGTATACACGCGCGGCTACGATGAAGACATCGTGTTTGATGCCATGCAAGTTGAGCGCGTGCGAGAACTTGCCGGCAAACATCCGGTGGTATTGCTCTGCAATCACCGCTCACAGGTGGATTCGTTCTCCATGTATGCGGGGCTGTACGACCAGGATATTCCGCACCCTCACACCTTTGGCGGCATCAATATGAAGATGCCGGTGATTGGGCAAATTATGCGTTCATCCGGCATGGTGTTTATTCGCCGGGCCTTTAGCGACAACGCTGTGTATAAAGTTGTGCTGCAGCGTTACATCGATTATCTGGTACGCAAACGCTTTCCCTTGCTATGGTCAATTGAAGGCGGGCGTTCGCGAACGGGCAAACTGATACCGCCACGTTATGGGCTACTGCGCTGGTTAATGAAAGCCGCCGAGCGCTACGACGCATCCACTCCTTTGTACATAGTGCCCATGGCCATCGTCTTTGAGCAAGTGGCCGACGTGGGCGCCTATAGACATGAGCAACAAGGTGGAATCAAGAAGCCAGAAGATCTGAAATGGTTTTTCAATTACCTTTCCAGCTTCAAAACAAACTTGGGCAAAATTCATATACGATTCGGTGAACCGGTAAAAGCCTATGTAGACGCCGGTCAGGCGAACGACCACTTGGCCGTGGAGCGATTAGCTTTTGAAACCTGCGTTCAATTAAACCACGCCACGCCCGTAACCAAAGCCTCGCTGATATGCATGGTATTGCTAGCCGCCGCACCGCAAGCCTTGAAAAAAGCGCAAATGATCGCCGATCTAGAGAAGTTACTGGCCTACCTACGACACTACAGTGCGCAGGCCGTGTTCTCACTAGATATCAGCGCAACAGACCTCATCGACACAGGCGTGGAACCACTAATCAAGAACGGCGTGGTTCAACTTTTTGAAGGCGGGCTGGAACCAGTCTTCAGCATCGCTCAAGATCACGAATTGGATGCCGCTTACTATCGCAATAATGCCATTCATTTTTTCTATATATCGGCAATCGCAGACATAGCACTAGCCAGGTTGTATATGGAAGGTGTAGCTTCAGAGGCAGAGCAAGCGCTTGAGGATGAAGTTCTGCGCTTGAAGAGACTGCTGCAATGGGAATTTTTCTTTCCAACAACTGAAGTATTTCTGCAACAGCTATACGCCGATTTGGATTATCGCTCCCCAGCATGGCGCGAGCGGATGAGAGAAGGTAAACAGGGCCTACGCGCCCTATTCCTTGAGATCGATCCGCTGCTCGGTCACAGCGCTCTGGAACCATATCTCGAAGCCTACCATGTCGTCGCGGAGCAACTGGCGGCCATGCCTGCTGATGTCACGTTTGAGCGAAAGGATTTTTTGAGCAAGTGTCAGGCCACCGGCAAACAGCTTTTGTTGCAACGTCAGATTGTCAGCAGTGAATCTATTGCCAAGGCCATGTTCGAGAATGGGCTGAAGGTGGCGTCAGCTCTTGAGCTACTGGAAACTACAGAAGAGGCAGGTGACAAGCGCAGAGACTTTGCACACAAGCTTTCAGACATAATGCGGTGGACGCGCGCCTTGCGGTCATTGGCGGCGGCGCGACGGGCCGGGTTGTTGGATTTGTCTGGTATGCCAGAAAAACAGCCATTGAGGAGTTAAAAATGCCTGAACCTTTGTGGATTCCTTCTATTGATCGAATCAACACTAGCAACATGCAACGATTCCTGCGCCAGCTTGAACATGAAACCAAATTGTCGTTCGAGAATTATGCTCAACTTCATCAATGGTCAGTAGAAAATCCCGAGAGCTTTTGGGAGCAAGTCTGGAAATTCGGCGGCATCATTACTTCATCACCCTACGACAGAATATTGGACGGCGAAGGTCAGTTTGAAAACGCTAGTTGGTTTCCCGGCGCGCGCTTGAATTTCGCGGAGAACCTCCTACGTCGCCAAGATGATGGCCTGGCCTTGATTGCCCGTATGGAAAATGGCTCTCGTCAAACGATAACCCATAAGGAGCTCTATCAACATGTGGCTCAGCTTACGGCTGCCATGCGAGCATCGGGCGTTGAGTCTGGGGATCGGGTGGCGGGGTTTATGCCCAATGTACCTGAAACCCTAATTGCAATGCTGGCTGCTACGAGCATTGGCGCCGTGTGGTCGTCCTGCTCACCGGATTTTGGCCTCAATGGTGTGATGGATCGTTTTGGCCAAATCCAACCCAAAGTATTGTTCGCGTGTGACGGTTATTTTTATAACGGTAAAACCATTGATTGCACCTCCCGTGTGATCGATATTGTTGCTGGCATACCGTCCCTCCTCCAACTGGTTGTTGTCCCCGTAATCGGAAAAGGATTAGAGGGTGAGTTAAACCAATTATCCACTTTGTTCGAAGATTATTTGGTAAAGAAGAATACGCCACCTTTGCAATTCGAGCAGCTGCCGTTCAATCATCCTTTGTACATTATGTATTCTTCGGGTACCACGGGTGTACCCAAATGCATAGTGCACAGCGCTGGCGGTACGCTGATACAGCATATCAAAGAGCATCAGCTTCACGTTGGGATTCAGAAAGACGATGTCTTTTTTTACTACACTACCTGCGGCTGGATGATGTGGAATTGGCTGGTCAGTGGCTTGGCCAGTGGGGCAACGCTGATGCTTTACGACGGATCACCCTTTTCGCCTAGCCCTATCGCATTGCTTGATATGTTGGAGCAGGAACGTATATCTGTATTTGGCTGCAGCGCCAAATACATCACCGCTATCGATAAGCAAAACCTTAAGCCTTCGACCAGTCATGACGTATCCTCGTTGAAGACGCTGCTGTCAACCGGTTCGCCGCTATCACATGAGAGTTTTCGTTATGTCTATCGAGAGATAAAAAAAGACATCTGTCTATCTTCCATATCAGGCGGCACCGACATCCTATCCGGCTTCGCCGTGGGTAACGAGTGTCTGCCAGTGTGGGAAGGGGAAATCCAATGCCTGGCACTTGGGATGGCCGTTCAATTCTGGGATGATTCCGGCAATGAAGTCATCGGCGAAAAAGGCGAATTGGTTTGCACCCAACCTTTTCCCTGCACACCGATCGGTTTTTGGAATGATCCAGATGGCGCCAAATACCATGCGGCCTATTTCGATAAGTACCCTGGCATGTGGGCCCATGGTGATTTTGGTGAAATCACACCGCGCGGAGGTGTACTAATTCATGGGCGCTCCGATGCGCTGTTAAACCCAGGTGGCGTGCGTATTGGAACAGCGGAAATTTATCGTCAAGTAGAAAAGCTCGATGCGATAGTTGATAGCGTATGCATAGGTCAGGAATGGATGGACGATACAAGAGTGGTTCTTTTCGTGATTCTAAAAGAGAACGTTGATCTAACAGAAAAATTGGTAGATAAAATAAGGCAGACTATTAGACGCGAAACTACTCCCCGCCATGTGCCATCAAAAATAATAGCAGTAACAGATATTCCTAGAACACTTAGTGGTAAAATCGTTGAGCTGGCGGTTCGCGATGTCGTTCATAACAAGCCGATCAAGAATACAGATGCGCTTGCTAATCCCGAAGCGTTGGAGCTTTTTCGCAATATTCCTGAATTGGCGGTGAAGCACAGCATTAGAAAAGACGCCTGACCTTCAGCACGCTGATGCTACGCCGCCTTTTCCTGCGAAAGGCCTAAATGCCGTGCCGCAAAATTAACCATATCCTGAAGCGCTATCTCGGCCTCAGGCAATATCTTGGTGAACATCACTGGAAAACAATGCGGCATGCCTTTCCATATATGACATTCGACTTCCACACCAGCTTCGCCGGCCTTCTTTGCTGCGTAGATGGAGCAGTCGCGAAATATTTCAATGTTACTGGCGATAAAGCACAGCGGTGGCAAGCCTTTAAAGTCACCACGCATGGGCGATACTCGCTCGTCTTTTAACAGACTGTGATCGTCTTGCAGGTAATGGGTAATGACTTGCTGTAAAGCGTACTGGTTGAACATTGGGTCACTGTAGGTATTAATTAGGTGAGAGCGGAGTCGGCCGCTTAAATCCATACCTGGTGACAACATGATGCCAACCGCTGGTATGGGCAGACCTAACTTTTTGCATTGTTGCATCAACACCAGAGTCAGGTTGCCTCCTGCCGAATCGCCAGCGACTACTATTTTGGCTGGATCAATGCCCAAATCTAGTAACCCACGGTAGCTGGCAATTACATCATCCACAGCAGCCGGAAACGGTTCTTCCGGTGCTAAACGATAACTGGGCATGGCAGCTACCATACCGAGCCTGCTGGCCAGCTCACTAACGAATGCACCGTGCGCTCTTGGTGTTTCTACAACGAACGCGCCACCGTGCAGGTATAGAATGGCGCCGTCGGTTTCGCCGGTTCCTGCGCGCAACCAATGTGTGGGCACGCCGCCAAGCTCGTCTTCCCAATGCCGAACATGGTCCGGGTATTTGGCACGCCCTTCGATGTATTTCTGCATGAATTCGCGCATTTCAACCGGCGGTTTCGTATTGGCACTGAATTGTCTTTTTACGAACACGCGCAAAGCGGTATTCAGCAACACGCTGCGCGCACTTCGATCGCGCCATAAACCATCGTTGTATTTGCGGATTCTGATCATTCGAACTCTCGCGTAATTATCTGTTAGTAGGACTTCGGCAAGCCAAGCACGTGCTCGCCTAGATAGTTCAGGGTCATCTGCTGTGTAATCGGCGCCAAGCGAAATAATTGTGCCTCACGCCACCAGCGTTCCTGATGATATTCACGAGCAAAACCGGCGCCCCCATAGGTTTGCATCGAGTGATAGCAAGCCTCGATGCAACTTTCGACAGCGACGTACTTCGCCATATTGGCTATATCACCAACTGCCTTGTTCGCTTTCCCTTGATCGTGCATGTTCGCAGCTTTGAGCACCATTAACCACGCTGACTCTACTTTTGCCATGGCAGCGGCCAATGGGTGTTGTACAGCTTGATGCGAGCCTATTGGCACACCGAACACAGATCGTTCTTTGGCGTAATCTACAGCGCGAGCTAAGGCCAACTTAGCGGTACCGACCGCGCCAGCGGCAATTAGAATACGTTCCGGATTAAGCGTACCCATCAGGTTGTAAAAGCCCTTGCCCTCCTCCCCAACTAAACAGCTTGCTGGCACCCGTAAGGATTCGATAAACACCTGATTGGATTTGTAGTAATTAAAACCATGCTTCGGAATCGGTGTATAACTGATTCCCTCTGCAGGAAGGTCAATCAAAAACATTGAAAGCCCGGCCGCCTTTTTTGCCGCTGGCTTATCAGTGTCGGTGCGGGCAATCAGAAGTATGACGTCTGAGTTTTCGATATTGGTGATAAACCACTTGGCGCCATTGATCACATAGTCGTCACCATCGCGCCGTGCCGATGTTGAAATATTTAACGTATTGGTACCCGCGTCTGGTTCTGACAATCCGAACGCCGACAGAATTTTCCCGCTGGCCATGTCGGGCAGGTAGCGTTGTTTTTGCTCGACATTGCCATGATGCAGAATGGACAAGGTACCCAAAATACCGAACAGATAACCCAGGGAGGGGCCACCGCCGCCGCCTCGACACAAGGCTTCCATCGCAACTGCCATTTCGGTGATGCCCAGGGCCATGCCTCCGAATTCCTCTGGTACCGGCAAACTGAAAAAGCCTTGCGCGCCAATCTCCTGAATAAACTCACTAGGAAATTCGCCCTGCTCGTCTTTTTCACCCCAGTATTCCGGACCAAAGTGTGCTGCAATCTGTTCGGCCGTTTCGGCCATCATTTGCTGTTCCAGCGATAATTCGAAGTCCATAGTTCTGCCTAGTAAATAGTGTCGTCCTAAAACGCATCAATGCCGGTGAGTGAGCGGCCAATCATCAGGCGCTGTATTTCGTTCGTACCTTCGGTGAACGGAAATATTCGAACCGAACGATACATGTACTCGATTGGAAACTCACAGGTCACGCCATTCCCACCGTGAATTTGCATTGCCTCATTGACAATTTCACAGGCTAATTCTGTACCAAACCATTTTGCCATTGCGCTGTGAACATCGCCACGTTCGCCGTTGTCTATGGCACTCAATGCCCGGAAAGACATCAATTTCCCGGCCTCTAATTTGGTCGCCATCTCACCCAGTTTGGCTGATATCAGTTGATGCGCCGCAATCGGTTTACCAAATTGCTCACGATCCAGCGAGTATTGAACTGACTCATCCAAAGCGGCCTTAGCAATTCCTAAAGCCATCAGCGACACAATAGGCCGCGAGCTGGACAACAACGTTAACAGAGCCTTCATAGCCTTGCCCGGCTCAACAATCAGGTTCTTTGCTGGTACACGCACGTCATTGAACGATACCTGCGCGGTAGATTGGCTGTTCAAGCCCATTTTTTCAATATTGGAGGTTTCGTAGCCGTGCTCACGATCTACCAGCATCAAACCCAAACCCCCAACAGGCTCGTCATTTAGCCTACAGAGTAGAAAGATAAAGTCTGAATAATCGCCGCTAGAAATCCACAGTTTTTCACCGCTAATTACGTATTCGTCGCCATCGAGTTTTGCGCGGCAATTCACGGCCGTTACTTGTGAGCCTGCACCTGGCTCAGACATACCCACGCAACCGAGCTTGGTCGCCTCTAACACCGGCTGCACATACGCATCGCGCATATCTTCCGGGATCAGAGGCAATAACTTGCTGACCGTCAGTTGTATCAAACTGGTGATTGCAATGTCTGGAGAAACTCGTGACAGTTCAAATTGCAGCAAGCCCATGGTGACTGCATCTAATCCCAAGCCACCCATGTCTTCACTGAGCATGCCGGGGCCAACGCCAAACTCCAACAAGTCTTGTTGAATGCTCAACATCTTCTCTTTGGGTATCAACTTGTCACGATATTCCAGGGCGACTGGTTTGAGTTCGTTCTGCAAGTACTTCGAGAACGAATCAACAATCATTTGCTGTTCTTGTGTGAGCGAAAAATCCATGTGGTGATCTACCCTATACCTTCTACGTGTCAATTCCAGCGGCTTGCAACACATCCGCTGAAAGGCCTAATTCTTGCAATAGTTCCTGAAGTTTCTGATTGGCTGATTGCGCCGCAGCGTCATCCCAATCTGGTTCGGTTTGCGTCATGCTAAATCGCGGTGCGGGCTGTGCGTACCATTCACCGTCAATGTTCTTATAGCTACCACGAGAACGAATGTGTGGATGTTCTGTGGCCTCGTTATAGGTCAGAACGGGTGCTACGCAGGCATCGCTGCCATCAAATACATTGGCCCAGTGGTCACGCGACTCACCGCCAAACAAGCTCTCCAGATACTGAATTTGCGGCAACCATTGTTCCTTGTTCCATTGCGAAGCCTCGCCAAACAACGGGTTTTTGTCGAGGCCAAGCCGCTGCAGCAATTGCGCATAGAATTTACTTTCAACCGAACAGACAGTGATGTACTTGTCATCCAAACATCGGTAGCTACGATTCCAGGGCGCGCCACCATCCATCCAGCTGCTCTCACGCACATCGGTGATATGACCAGCCTGATAGAAACTTCGAGCGAATGTCGCGAGATACGCGGTGCCGTCCACAATGGCTGAATCGATGACCTGACCCTTGCCTTGCATTAAGGCAGGTATCAACGCAGAACTGATGCCCCAGGCGCACATTGCAGCGCCGCCTGCGCAATCGCCAAGCAATGTCGCCGGTGCCTGCGGTGGCTGATCGGCACTGCCACTGTGGTACAAGGTACCTGTCAATGCGATGTAATTCGGGTCGTGTCCTGCGTGCTTAGCTAGCGGCCCATCTTGTCCCCAACCGGTCAGGCGTGCATACACCAGGGCCGAGTTGCGTGCCATGCATACATCTGGCCCGAGGCCCAAGCGCTCCATCACGCCTGGTCGAAACCCCTCCAACAACACATTTGCACGTTCAACAAGATTCAGCACCAATTCAATGGCACTGTCTGACTTCAGATCAAGCGCAATAGGCGTTTTGCCTCTGCGCATCATGTCGCGCTTTGAAACATGCAGAGTTGACTCGGCACTGGCCGCTGAGCGTCGTTCGATCAAAAATACCTCAGCGCCCATATCCGCCATCATCATGCCGGTCAATGGTACCGGTCCAAGCCCGGCCATTTCGATGACTTTTATTCCGGCAAGTGGCCCCACACGCTACTCCAAATTGATTGTTCAATAAGCCTATCAACACCTTGCGCATTCGAGGTATCGAATGCGGCAAGACCACGGTCAATGAGCTTTGGCATGCCACTTAACGAAGTGAAGCACACTAGTTTGCCCATTTTGATAAGCGCTTTGTTTCTACTTGTTGGTATGGTTCATCGACTGAAACTGCCGCCAGACCGAGAATACAATGTCAAAAAATAAAGTCAGCCTCAGAGACCGCTATACCCAACACGAAGGCCGAATTCATTTGCGTGGCAGCCAGGCCATGGTGCGCCTGTTCATGATGCAACGGATGCGTGACCAGGCCGCTGGCTTAAACACAGCCGGTTTTATCTCCGGCTATCGCGGCTCCCCGATGACCGCCATTGATGAAGAAATCTGGCGAGTCGAGGATTTACTCAAAGAACATCATACCCACTTTTGGCCTGGCATTAATGAAAACTTGGCAGCCACTGCGGTGTGGGGCTCACAGCAAAGCAACTACTACAACGACTGTAAATATGACGGCGTGTTCAGCATGTGGTATGGCAAAGGCCCGGGGCTGGACCAATGTGTCGACGCTACTCGACAAGGCAATTGGCACGGAGCGTCCAAGCATGGTGGTGTATTGATGGCTGTAGGCGACGACCCCAACATGACATCTACCATCAACGGCTATGCATCAGAATTGATGTTTGAAGACATGTTTATGCCCGTTTTGTATCCCGCTGACATTCAGGAAGTACTGGATATGGGTTTGTATGGCATCGCGCTTTCGCGATTCTGTGGCGCCTGGACCGGTTACAAGTTGTTGCCCGAAACTATCGAGACTTCGGCCTCCATCGATGCTGATATCAATCGCGTGCAAATTATTACACCAGAATTCGAATTTCCACCGGAAGGAGTAAATTCCTTTCTGGAAGATTCGGTCTATGTTCAAGAAGCGCGCATTCGTAACTATCGCTTGCCGGCGGCTTTGGCTTTTGCTCGGGCGAACCATTTGAACTACGTTAGTCATTCGTCGCTGAATCCGCGCCTGGGAATTGTCACCGTGGGTAAGAGTTGGCGTGACGCGCAGCAAGCGCTGGTTGATTTGGGCATAAGCAATGAACAGGCGGCCGAGCTTGGTATTAGCATTCTAAAAGTTGGCATGCCATACCCAGCGGACAAACAGTGTTACGCCGACTTCGCGGCCGGTCTCGAAGAAGTTCTGGTGATCGAAGAAAAACGTGATCAGCTTGAAAACGGCGTACGCGCTGCGTGTTATCACCTGCCCACAGATCAACGCCCGAGAATTGTTGGCCGCTTTGACGAGCACGGCAACAAACTGGTCGACAATGCTAGAATGATTGCCTCCGATCAAATTGCGCAGATTATCGCGCAGCGAATCGAGCATTTTCATCAGAGTGATTGGATGAACGCTCGCGTCAAGCGTCTTCAAGGCGTCACTGAGCGGGCCTCAAGCGTGCCGGCATTAAACACCGCACGCGTACCCTACTTTTGTTCAGGCTGCCCTCACAACACATCCACTCAGGTTCCGGAAGGAAGCCGCGGAGTGGGCGGCGTAGGTTGTCACTATATGGCGACATGGATGGACCGCGAAACCTATACGTTCTCACAAATGGGCGGCGAAGGGGTGAGTTGGATCGGACAGGCGCCATTTGTAAAAACCGATCACGTGTTTCAAAACCTGGGCGATGGAACTTACTTCCACTCCGGCTCACACGCGGTGCGTGCGGCGATTAGCTCTGGCACCAATATCACCTACAAGATTTTGTTCAACGACGCGGTAGCAATGACAGGCGGCCAACCCGTAGATGGCACGCTGACCGTTGACCAAATAACCCGTCAGATGCGCAATGAAGGTGTGCAGAAAATTGTTGTTGTTACCGATGAGCCAGAGAAATACAGCTCTGCATCAAATTTTGCCCGTGGCACTACCGTGCATCATCGGCGCGAATTGGATGCCGTTCAGCGTGAATTGCGCGAAGTTAAAGGTGTGTCGGTGATGGTCTACGATCAAACCTGTGCGTCCGAGAAGCGCCGCCGCCGTAAGCGTGGAACCTACCCAGACCCAGCCAAGCGTACTTTCATAAACGACCGCGTTTGTGAAGGTTGTGGTGACTGCGGTGTGCAGTCCAATTGCGTCTCCATTCAACCCCTGGAAACGGATTTCGGTCGCAAACGAAAGATTGACCAGTCTTCCTGCAATAAAGATTTTTCCTGCGCCTACGGATTTTGCCCAAGCTTTGTAACAGTATTGGGAGGCAAGGTTCGTAAAGTGGCCGGCGAAGCCAAGGCCAACGACGTTACGCCCGACGTCGGTTCGCTTCCAATGCCCCAGCTACCTGAACTGCCGAATAACGGCAGCTATGGCTTGTTGGTCACCGGTGTTGGTGGCACGGGCGTCGTAACGATCGGCGCCTTGCTCGGCATGGCAGCACATATCGACGACATTGGCATTTGCGTGGTCGACCAGATGGGCTTTGCACAAAAGGGCGGCGCAGTTCTGACGCACGTACGATTTGCCCACACTCAAGATCAAATCCACGCCTCACGCTTGAACAGCGCTGGCGCCAATGCTCTGCTGGCATGTGACATGCTGGTAGCCGGCGGTGATAACGTGCTCGAACTGCTGGATGCGAGCAGCACAAAAGCAATCGTAAACACCGTCAAAAACTATACAGGAGAATTTACCCGCGACACCGAGATCGCCTATCCGGCTGACACTCTATTGTCTCGGCTTAGAACTCGCACCAACCCTGAGACAAGCGACTTTTTTGATGCTTCTGCGCTGGCCATCAAACTGTTGGGTGATACATTGGGAGCAAATTTGATGCTGACCGGTTTCGCTTGGCAGCGAGGTATGATCCCAGTGAGCGAAGCCGCTCTTTTGCAAGCCATCGAGTTAAACGGTGTTGCTGTTGATTGGAATAAAGAGGCCTTCGCCTGGGGCCGGCGTATCGCACATCAGCCGGAATTGATCGCCAAATTCCTGCAACCTGATGCCGCGGTGCAGCCGCTGATTTTCAAGCCGACCAAGCTAGGCGATTGGGTTCAAAAGTTCAGTAAAGAACTCAGCGTTTATCAGGATGATGCATACGCGAAACGCTATCGCGACTTTATAGATACCGTTAAAACTTCTGAGCAACAGTCTTTGCCGGGCAGTGAAGCACTGAGCCTAGCTGTCGCCAAGGCCGCGCACAAGCTGATGGCGTATAAAGACGAGTACGAAGTTGCACGCCTATATTCAGAACCTGAATTCAAGCAGAAACTGCAGGCACAGTTTGAAGGCGACTACACACTGGAATTCAATTTGGCGCCGCCCATCATCTCGCCTACCGACAAAAAGACCGGTGCACCAACCAAGATGCAGTTCGGTCCCTGGATGCTGACGGCGTTTGGTTGGTTGGCAAAACTTAAGTTTTTACGAGGGTCTCGTTTCGACCCCTTCGGCTATCTTCCGGAACGGAAGGTGGAGCGTGAGTTGATCGACAAATATTTCTCCACCATTAATGCATTGCTGTCAGAGCTGAACTCAGACAATCTTCAGTTGGCCGTGGCTATTGCAGAAGTACCGATGAGCATTCGCGGCTACGGCCATATTAAGGATGGCAATGTTGAGAAAGCGCACGCCAAGCTTCAGGAGTTACTCGCCCAATGGCCAGGTGAAGCGAAGCAAATAGCAGCTTAGTATTAGCCGTGGTGCTTTTGTACCGAAGCAATCTATTGTCATTTTGGGAGAAGATAAATGCGGCAGGTCCGATGTAAAGACAGGTCGCACAGGCGATCTATGCTGGTCGCTATAATAAGCATATTGTGCACTCTACCCTCATGGGCGGCGACAAACTACGACATCGTCATTCAGAATGGACGAGTTATCGACCCTGAATCCCGTCTTGATGCCGTTCGCGATATGGGTATTCGCGACGGTCTTATCACTAAGATATCCAAACGCAAACTGCGCGGTGATCGCGTCATCGACGCAAAAGGGCTCATCGTGTCCCCTGGGTTTATTGACACGCATAATCATGGTTCGGTCACTCCGCATGGAGGCAAACTAAGTCTTCGCAATGGCGTAACCACCGGCATGGATCTAGAAGTTGGGGCCATGAATATTGCCAAGTGGTACCAGGAGCGCGACGGCAAGTGGCAATTAAATTACGGTACGACAGTGTCGCAGGAGTTTGCTCGTGCCGTCGTACTCGACGGCTTCAAACTGGATTCCTTACGCGATATGCGCGATTTCAGCCACATGCGCGAAACGGCGGGTGATGATGGCGAATCTAGCTGGTCAACACATATTGCGACAGTTGCCGAAATGAACAATATACTAATTCTGTTAGATCAAGGTTTGGTGGAAGGTGCGGTCGGTATTGGCTCGTTGTTGGGTTACGGTTCGACAGGCATCACAACGCGCGAGATGTATGAAACCCAACGTACGGCAGCTAACTACGGCCGTATCACGGCGGTACATGCGCGTTTTGCAAGCACCACCCCACCAACTGAATTCTCTATTGGCGGCGCAGAAGCATTGTGGAACGCATTCTTGTTAGACGCACCGATGTTGTATTGCCACTTCAATATCAACAACTGGCCGCTGGTGCACGAAATGCTGCAAAAAGCCCGTGCGCGAGGAATGAATGTCTGGGGTGAAGTCTACCCATACACATCAGGTTCAACATCAGTGGGAGCCGATTTTCTCGACCCGGATCAGTGGACAAAAAATTTCGGTCCACCTGAGAAAACGGTTCTAAATCCGAAAACCGGCAAGTTTCTGAGTCATGAGGAATTGATTAAAGCCCGACATGAGACTCCTGGGATGATCATTATTGGTTTTCTGCGTCCTGATGAATGGGTGGTGCCATGGCTGAAGCTAGAAGGCGTCGCGATAGCCGGCGATGGAATGCTTGCTGAAGACGACGAGGGCAAGCTACTTGCGTGGGATGCTCCTTTCACTGAGGGTGCTTTTCACCCCCGCACAGCAGGAACACAAGCTCGCGTGTTACGTATGGCAAGGGAAAACAATATATCATGGGCACAAATCATCAGTATGCTCAGCTATACTCCCGCTAAACACTTGGGCGCCACTGGTTTACTCAGCATGCAGCAGCGTGGCCGATTGCAGGAAGGCATGGTTGCAGACATCACCGTTTTTAATCCTAGAACGGCTACAGACAATGCGAAATTCGCCAAAGGTACAAATGGCCTTCCGAGCACAGGCATTCCCTACGTGTTGGTTAATGGCCAGTTGGTTGTGGAAGACTCGAAAGTTCTGGCCGAAGTATTCCCTGGCCAGGCCATACGTTATCCGACGGAGTCGGCTAGTCGATTCTTTCCTCTGGAAAACAAGGGCGATTGGGTGCTGAAAACTAAGCACCCTCATTAAGCCATTACTTCATTTACAATACTTGCGAACAAACAAATAATTTCAAGCGTTACGTCGAGCCGAATTCCGGCTGACAGGAATATACAGCCCTTGCGATATCAGCGAGTACAAGCCCATCGAATATGATGGCCTGCGCTGCGCTAGTAGGCTTGATTCACTGAAAACTACTGTTTCATCTAAATGCGACGCTATAGATGTTTGGTATCGCGACGAATACATATAGGCTTTTCCAACCTGTTCAGATTCTCAGCCCCTACAATCTCGGTCATATCCTTATGGCCTTACAGAGAAATTTAGCTCCCTATCCTAGACGCATAAAATGGCGGACAGTTGCCTGCCCGCCATCAACGAGGATTACTTCAATTAACTTAAAAGCGATAGTTAGCCTGTAAGGTGACCATCCGAGGAGCTGCAGGATAGACCATGTCATAGCCAAATAATGGCTGGGCGCCAAGCCATACTTCTTCATCTGTTAAGTTCTGGCCTATCAGTGCCACGCTCCACTGTTCGTCGGCAGCTGCAACGCCAATACGTCCAGACAATTTGGTCCAGGAGTCCTGCAGCAAAGTGGGTTCTAAAGCCCCCTCTACCGGGTAATCGCCACTGTACGATAACGTCAGGTTCGCAACAAAGTTGAGTCGATCCGATATCGGCA
>JBGCDE010000093.1:0-17749 GCA_045105115.1 Pseudomonadales bacterium
GATCCAAATGTGGATTACAGGCCGGGTCTTAACTCCACCGGTACATCACTGGGTGAGGCCAATTTTACTAATGCACTGACCAATATCTACAACTATGGCGCTGATGGAGGCAACTGGCGACCTGTTTCAGTCAACTTGCAAACTAATTTCAGACCCGTATGGAATACAACAACAATTGGCGGTTGGGGGCCACGATATTCGGGTCCTAATTTCGAGCAGGCCTACTATTTTAATCGAGATAGTAGTAGACCGGGTTGCGACGGAACAGACTTTGATAACGACTGTTACGTGCGGGTGAATGTCAGCGCGACCAGTGGACCAGCGAGAACGCGCCCCGAGTTTAACTATGCAGTGTCATCTGACGAGCGAACAAACTTTGCCAACTGGTATCAATACTACTCCTATCGATTTATCGCAGGTAAAACCGTTCTAAGCAGAGCGTTTGCGCCAGAAAATTTGTCTTCTGCGATTCGCGTGGGCCGACAAACCATTAATCGCCGTACGATTCGCTCTGGAAATCCGGGTGGCACTAACTTTGGTGGTAATTCACACGTAGCGGCATTTGATGCAGCCCAGCGAGCTGATTTTTATCAATGGCTGAGTAACGTTAGAAATAATGGTGGTACGCCATTGCGCCAGGCGATTCGTACCGCAGGCAACTATTTCTCGACCACGGGTACAAACAGCCCTTATTCGGTAAGTCCTGGCACTGGCGGAGCTGATCAGGTTTCCTGTCGACTCAATGCCCATATTATGCTGTCGGATGGCTACTGGAATGGTGGCGGTGGCGGTGCCGGTGGCATAACCAGAGATCAGGCAAACGTTAATTTACCTGATGGTACTAACTACGATCCTAATTCTGCCAATCATAATATTTTCAGCGACAGTCAGGCGACAGTGACTTTGGCAGATTTGGCCTTCCATTACTGGGCAACGGATTTAAGTCCGTTAACTAACAATGTATCGAGTTACTTTCCGCAATCAAGTGGCGACCCCGTCACCGATTACTGGAACCCACTCAATGATCCGGCAACCTGGCAGCATATGGTTACTTACCCGATCGCATTTGGTATTGCCGGACTCATTCCTTTTGATGGCACATCCTATAACGCATTGATTAATGGAACTTCATTTACCAACGAACTTGGTTTACCGCAGACCGGCTGGACTACGGTTGGTGTTAGTGAGGGTAGGGCGGATGATATGTGGCACACTGCCGTGAATAGTCGCGGACAGTTTTTTAGTGCAAGTAATCCTGATGAACTGGTGAACTCTCTAGTGTCAGTGATGAATGCCATTGCTGACCGCGAATCATCTGCGGCGTCAGTGGATTTGAACAGTAGTTCTATTGCCGCGGGTGTCGGCGTTTATCAGGCACGTTTCTTTACAGACAATTGGACTGGGGACGTTCAAGGGCGACCTATTTCGGACGGCTCTAATAGTAACGCGTGCAATTCAAACCCCATTGCCAGCGTTTGCTCCGCGACCTGGAGTGCTGCCAGCGAAAATACTGTTGATGATTTATTCCCGGGTGGAGTAGATCAGAGAATTGTCTTTACTGTGGACCCAACAGGAAGCCTTGGTTCGCGCGGGAAGGTGTTCAGCTGGGCTAATTTGTCAGCAGCGCAGCGCGCTCTGATACAAAACGGTGATGCTCTGTCTGTCGGGCAGCAGAGGCTTGATTTTATTCGGGGTTCGGCGGCCAATGAAGAAAGTAATGGCGGCAGCTTTAGAACGCGCGACGAGTCGCGACTGGGCGCGGTTGTTCATTCGTCACCGGAGTATGTAGGTAATGGTTTTGACGCCAGTGGCGAGTTTGATGTGCTTTATCCGGATGATCTGGAAAGTAGTGGCCAGACCCACAGAAATTTCCTGTGCAGTAATGCGACAGACTCAGATTCTGACGGCATTATTGACTCTTGCAGTTCCGGTATTCGAAATAGTCGTGATCCGGTAGTGTATGTGGGCTCCAACGACGGTATGTTGCATGCTTACGATGGGCGACTAAACAATTCGGCTGGAGGTAAAGAGCTTTTTAACTTCATACCCAATACCGTCATAGAGAACTTACATGAGTTGTCAGACGTTACTTTTGCAACTGGCTCTTATGTCGACGGCGAGTTAGCTTCATCAGACGTGTTTTATGGTAACGCCTGGCATACTATTTTGGTGGGTGGGCTTAGAACCGGTGGTCAGGCTTACTATGCGCTGGATGTTACCAATCCTGGGGCAATCAGTGGCGAATCAAGCGCTGGAGCAAATCAGTTGGTTCGCTGGGAATTTACCGACACAAACACTAGCGGGCTGCCTTCAGGTGCCGCGGGCGCAAATGGCGATAACGACCTCGGATTCACATTTGGTGCCCCCCAAATTGTTAAAGTGAATTATACGGCAGGCCAATCGAATACCGGTCGCTGGGTGGCGATATTTGGCAATGGCTATAACTCTACTTTTGCCGATGGTTCAGCGTCAACAACGGGTCACGCTGTTGTCTACGTTGTTGATATTGAAACCGGGCTGCTCATCAAAAAAATGGATACTGAAGCGGGAACTCTTGCCAATCCAAACGGCATCAGTGGACTAGCTCCGATTCTGAATGACACCGATTTGACCGTCGATTACGTATATGCCGGTGATTTGCATGGCAATCTGTGGAAGTTTGATATCAGTTCTGACAATCCGGCTGATTGGGGTTCTGCCTATTCAACTGCCAGCACGCCCGCGCCATTGTTCGCCGCGACTGATGGTTCAAATGCACAGCCGATTCAATCAACACCACGTGTGAGTCGTCATTTCCAGGGTGGGAATCTGATTTACTTTGGAACCGGTCGCTATTTGCAAGACAGTGACAATGCAAGTAACGCGCAGCAATCTTTCTATGGCATATGGGATAAAGACAAATGTACCGTTGGTACTTCGCAACAGGACTGTGCTGACACTACGGCAGGTTCCGCGAAATCGCATGTCAACAACTTTGTGACCCGCGGCAACCTTTTGGCCCAAACTGTGACTGTGGATAATGCAGGTATTCGGGAGACCAGCAACAACACAATTAACTGGTCCAGTCAGGATGGATGGTATGTCAACTTTCCTACTGGTGAGGGAGAGCGCGCAATTGGAACGCCGGTATTGCGTGGAGAAATAGTGATATTTACTACGCTGGAACCAGATGACTCAGTGTGTGATTCTGGCGGTAGTAGCTGGATTTATGCTCTGGATCGCGTCGACGGCGGTCCACCGCCGGTGCAAGTTTTCGATCACAACGGTGATGGTAGTATCGATTCCGGCGACTACAGTGGCATATCTTCTGCGACAAAAATAGATGCGGTGATATCAGACCCTACGTACGCAGAGGGTGCTGACGGTAAAGATTATGTTATCTATGGATCTTCCGACCTCGGGGGCGCCGGTGGTGGTGTAGGTTCCGCGGCAACGCCAGACACAACGGTTGAAGGTCGCGTTCGCTGGCGACAGTTGAATTAAGCCAATTGAGGTTGAAAGTATGAAACGCTATGTACAGGTACCACTACTTTTTGTTGCGCTTCTATTTGGCGCTAAACTTGTTGCGCAAGAAGCGAAGCCAGCGTATGCGGAATGGCCCACAGCAGCTATCTATGCGCTAAACCTGAAAGAAAGAAAACTGGTGCTAGACAAGCAAGTTTTTCGCGTAGCCTTGAAAGCATCAATTTCGGATGCCAGTGAGAATAAAATGGCATTCAGCGACCTTGAACCTCAGTACTTTGTGGCTTACAAACTCGAAGCCTCGACCGGAGATATCGTTGATATAGTCACCCTGGCCAGACCATGAGAACGCAGTCAAACAGAGAGAAGGTTATGAAAATTAGTATTTGCGAACAGCGCAAATGCAACAGCGGTTTTACATTGGTAGAGCTGATGATTGTTGTGGTTATTGTTGGAATTCTGGCGGCGGTTGCTATCCCTAGTTATCAAAGTAGCATTCAGAAATCTCGTAGGGCGGATGCGCAAGGTGCTTTACAGCAATTCCGCCAGGCTATGGAGCGTTTCTATAGTCAACGTTATACCTATGCGGGCGCCGCAGCTGGGGGGGCGAATTCTGGCGCACCCGCAATTTTTTCCACCAAGTCTCCGATTGATGGGGCCGTTACTTATTACAACTTGGCGATAGATGACTCTTCGGCGACAACGTTCACCATCAGTGCTGCACCCACTGCCACAGGCGGCCAGAATCAAGACCCTTGCGGTACGCTAACGTTGACCAACACTGGGGTGAGAGGTTCGGCCACTCCAGCCAATGGTAAGTGCTGGAACCAATAAGCCGGTTCTAGCAAGCTAAAGTTAAGCTCTCACTGGTTTTTGTCAGTCTTGCTCTGCCAGCTCTGTTCAGAACCAGTTGGCGGGCATAGCGACTGCCACTCTTATTCTTCAAGCAGTAGGTAAATGTGCCGAACTCCTTGGCCATCCCGTGTTTGGAAAAACGAATATATTGATTTCGCCGGCCTGAAGCGCGCCATGTCAGCCTGCCTTGACCTCTTATTTTTGAACCTCTTTCAATCAGTTTATCGTCATCATCAATTTGCCTATTGTCGTTACGGTCGTGAAACAGCAGCGTTCCCGCTTCCCAAGAACCACCGCAGTGTAAACCATCGGCACTGGCGCAATAGGTTGTTACCACTCCACTTGTTATGGCGGTAGTTCGAGCAAGGCTGAGTGATGCAATTAGAGTCATCACGTCGCTTCTGGCACGGCTTCGGTCAACAACTTTATTCAGTGGTGGTGATCCGACGGCAACCACTAATGACACGATCAGCAGTATCGTGAGACCTTCCAGCATAGAGTAGCCGCGCGCATATTGAGCGCGAGTTTGAGCGAGCATATGACTCTCCTTGTCGTGATCGCTTCTTGAATCGCACGTCCTGTGCGAAATGCTTGTTTAGTCACCAAAGGTGACTGCACACAGATTAACCAGAATGGTCAATGTATGGTGTGAGCGAATTCCTACAATTTGAGGCAGATATTGGCCATTGCTGCTTGTTAAGGGCGGGTATTACTTTATATCGAGCTTCTTGAGCTTGTAGCGCAATGCCCGAAAGGAGATTCCAAGTTGTTCCGCTGCGGCTGTTTTATTCCATCTGCATTGCTGTAAGGCGCGTTCAATAATGCCTCGTTCTACTTCCTGCAAGTAGCTGTCAAGTGAGTCGAAGGCAGGGTCGCTTTCAATATCAGGAAACAAACTGACAGCGGCTTGCGTTGATGTTGATGGTTGTGCCACTTCGCTTACACTGCTTGTTTCTCTATCTGCGATGCTGGAATTTTTCACATGCAGACCAAGGTCATCTGCGCCTATTACTTTGCTTTCGCACATCGCACAAGCGCGTTCAAGAATGTTTTGTAGTTCGCGAACATTGCCTGGAAAATGATATTGGCTGAGCGCTTCCCAGGCCGCATCACTCAAAATATAAGGGTTACTCGGGTCAATTTTTTGGAGGACCAGTTCGCCAATAATTCGAATATCCTCAACGCGTTGCCTTAATGCAGGCACTGCGAGCTCGATAACGTTAATGCGATAGAACAAATCCTGCCGAAAGCGATTCTGGCCTACCTCTGACTGCAAGTTCTTGTGGGTAGCGCTGAGTATTCGAACATCAATACTTGTCTCATGATTGTCGCCTACGGCCCTGACTGATTTTTCCTGGATAGCTCTAAGCAGTTTAACCTGCATATCGAGAGGCAGGTCGGCCACCTCATCAAGAAACAGAGTGCCACCATCGGCTGCTTGGAAGAGACCTTGCTTGTCGTTAACCGCTCCAGTAAAGCTCCCTTTTCTGTGGCCAAAGAATTCGCTTTCCATTAGCTCGGCCGGAATTGCGCCACAGTTGACGGCAACAAAAGATCGGTCAGCACGTGGCCCACTGTTGTGAATCAGACGTGCAACCAGTTCTTTACCGCTTCCTGATTCACCGCTGATATAAACTGGCGCCTGGCTGCGCGATAATTTGGATATCTGCCTTCTAAGTTCAACCGCTTTGCCAGAATTGCCTAACAGTTCGAGTTCTGGTTCAAGGTTCTCCCCATCGTTACCCGACAGCTTAAGAGCAGATTGAATTAAGCCCCGTAGGCGTTCCAGCTCGATAGGTTTACTGACAAAATCAAAAGCACCTGATTTGAGCGCCGAGATGGCGGTGTCTACACTCCCGTAGGCCGTGATCACGGCAACGGGCAGCTTGGGCGCTGCTTCTTGGATATATTTGACCAAATCAAGACCATTCCCGTCTGGTAGATTCATGTCAGTTAGGCAGAGTTCGAAAGAATGCTGCTTGAGTGCATCAAGAGCTTGCTCGAGTGTTGCAACGCTGCGAGTTTCCAACCCCATTCTCGCCAGAGTAATTTCCAGAAGCTCGCGAATATCTGGCTCATCATCAACAACTAGAACTTGTGCGCTGGTCATTCTTCTGTTGCCAGTTTTTTCATGGGGTGGGCAAAGGTGATTCTAAAACAACTCTTGCCCTCTCGCGTAGGTAAATAGTCCAGTCGTGATTGGTTTGCCTCACAAAGCTCACGAGCAATAAAAAGTCCTAGACCTGTACCGCTTGCTTCACTGGTGTGGAAGGGTTCAAACAATTGATCAATATGCTCAGTAGGCACTCCATCACCGTCGTCTTCAATATCAATAATTGGAAGCTTATCTGTTACATTTGCGTTCGCAAAAATTCGAATGCGCTGAACGCCAATTCTTTTCTCACTGTAGCGAAGACCGTTTGAGCAGACATTGCTAAGTACCTGGTCTAGATGACTTGGATCGAAGGCTACTTTAATAGTATTCGCGTTATCGCTCAGCGCGATTTCACTATCAGGGTAACTTTGTTGCATCTGTGCAACGAAGCCTTTCAGCCATGCGTTCAACTCAAAACGCTCTGGTTTCGACGCTCGCCTTCGAGACAGTTGAAGTACGTTCTCTACTATTCGGTTCATCCGCGATGAGTGACTAGTTACGATGTCACAAAGCCTGCGGTCCTCATCACTGATGTTTTCAGACTCATTGAGTAATTGGGCTGCGTGACTGATAGCACCTAATGGGTTTCTGATTTCGTGGGCAATACTGGCAGTTAGCCGTCCCAGTGATGCGAGTTTTATTTGCTGGGCTTGCTGCCGTGTTCTGCTGGTGTCCTCCAGAAAGATGAGTACTTGCCCTTCGTCCTGCTCGGCCAGCGGCATAAATTCTGATTGCAAAAGTGCACCGGCCTTGCGTATGCGAAACGGTCTTGTACGTACGTCAGGCCTTTGCTGCCACTGAGTCATACTCTTTAGCAACGGTTCGGGAAGTTGTTTGTCATTGTTGCTTAAATTTAGCATGGACAAGGCTGAGTCATTGGCGGAATGGAGGTCATGACTTCGGTCAACCACCAATACTCCTGTTTGCATTCTGCGAACTATAAGTTGATTAAGATACTCCGAGTGCGCTAATTCTCTAGCTCGTTCAGTCGCGAGTCGTTGGCTAGATTCAATTCGTTCAACCAATAGTTGAACCAGTAGTACTGTTGCAAAGAATATGGCACCTTGAACGCCGGCATTGACCAGTAAGTTGTTTTCAACAACGCCTAAATTGACCAGATAACTGACATTGAGCAGAGTAGCAATGCTGGCCAGGGCGGCAACTAACAATGCCAGTTTATCTCTGAAGAAAATACCGCCGCAAGCAACAGTCAGCGTCATTATCAAACTCAAACCAGTGCTTAAGCCACCACTGGCATACGCAATTAAAGTGAGTGCGCCTATATCGACTAGAAAGAAATAGCAGAATAGCTCCAGATTGCTTAGAGATTGCTGCTTAAGGCCTGCGTAAAAATGTGCAATAACACTGAGCAGGAAATAGGTGCCAATTGTGAAGAGAAACAAGTTGGGCTTGTAGGCGCTTTCTACTGTGGTGGTCATCTGCACCAGAAATACGCCGAGTATCAGCGCGGCAAGTACTATTCGATACAAACCAAAAATGCGCAGAGTTTGTTCTGCTTCATGCATTTGCGAATTGTCGATGCTGAGCGCGTTCACTGGTCGAGAACTCTCACGCTCGACCTTGGTCTCGGTGTTCGGCGCTACAGTACCAGGCATCGTCGCTTCGTATGGCGTTATCTTCGGGTACGTGCGTGCCACAAACTTGGCAGGCTACCATGCTGCCGCTTGACTGAGCAGTGGCTTGCCCTGATCCCGCCGTTTTCTTCTTCACAAAACGCCATATTAACCAAATGCAAAACAATACTGCGAGCAGGCGCAACAGACCGATAAATCCCATAGTAGATACCCTCCTGGACGATAAGAATAATGGTCTCGTGGCTGATTAAAATCCAGTGTAAAAGGTGTAAATCAGACCGTTTGTGGCAAGTGGGCGGGCGCATTATTGCATGCCAGGAATCTGCCGCTTGTAGTACTGTCGGGGCAGAGGCCATCCCATAGCCTCACATAGAAGTTTTGCGCTTAAGCGCGATATTGAATAAAGCTCATCTTATCTAAGGGCGGTAATCGAAGGTCAGCGGTTCATTGCGGTCGAACAAACCAAAGGTGAGCATGTTTACCATTGAACGGTCCTGGTTCTCAGGATTAAAGTTGGTTTTGAATGAACCGTCCTTATTTAGCGCAGGATGCTCCGGGTAGTTCGACGCCAACACTCTTAAACTGTCGTCAGCTAGTTCTTGCAGGCCAAGCAGTTGATACGCCTGCACCATGACGGCCAAGGCATCGGGTACAGCCGTCGTTTGCTGGTAATTTTCTAATACATAACGGCCCCGGTTGGCAGCTGCTTGATACGCTCTGCGTTTGAAATAGTAGTTCGCAACGTGAATTTCATAGCGCGACAACAGGTTACGAAGGTGCACCATTCTCGCCTTGGCGTCAGGTACGTACTCGCTATCAGGGAATCGCGCCAATAGTTGCGCAAAGTCATTGAACGAGTCTCTGGCAGGTCCCGGGTCTCGTTGTGTAAGATCAGTTGGCAAGAAGCGATCCAAAAAACCTTGGCCTTCGGCGTATCGCGCCAAACCTTTCAAGTAATACGCGTAGTCCACACTGGGGTGATGAGGATGTAGGCGAATAAATCGATCCGCCGCCGCAATAGCTGATTCCAACTCAAAGCCACGGTAATAGGCATAGATAATTTCCAGTTGGGCCTGTTCAGCAAATGGGCCAAAAGGGTAACGCGATTCCAGCAATTGCAGGTTTTGGATAGCTGAACTGTAATTCTGGCTTTCCAATTGTCGCTGGGCTATATCGTAAAGCTGCTTTTCGCTGGCGTCGGAATTAACTTTGTCTTCGGTGGACGAACAGGCAGACAAAAGCAAACAAAGACAAAGCAATGCCGCAAAGCGTTGGTAATATCTGCAATACATCATCAAAAGCTCGAAATTCGTTGTATATTCAGTGTGTTGTCGCAAAACATCAGTAAAGCGACCGTGTTGTGCGCAGTATTGTAGCGACTCTGGCCAGCATGCCAAGCAGTTTAAATGCGCATAGTTGAAAGAATACTTCGAACGAATGCGGCTTACACCGATACAGGCCAAACCATAAAAATTCACACCTTGGACAAATTCAGTGACTGAATCACTACCTGCTATTCTGCTTGAGGCTGAAGTTGAGCCTCATCAAGACGCTATGCGTTTAGACCTCGCAGCGGCTGAACTGTTCCCCGCTTATTCTCGTTCCAGAATCCAGGCCTGGATCAAAACAGGTGAATTACAGCTCAATGGCGCCACCGCCGGTGTGCGACACAAGGTGGCGCCCGGCGACCGTGTCGTCTTGCAAGCCACGCCTGAACCCGATTTGGCCTGGAAGGCAGAAGAATTAGCGCTTGAATTTGTTTATAGAGATGATTCGATCGCGGTGATCAATAAACCGGCAGGCATGGTGACCCATCCAGGTGCTGGCAATTGGTCAGGCACCCTCGCCAATGGCTTGCTACACCATATACCATCGCTTGCAGCGGTACCCAGGGCAGGAATTGTGCACCGGCTGGACAAGGACACCAGCGGGCTGCTGGTTATTGGTCTTGATCTGGCGGCTCATCAATCGTTGGTGCAGCAACTGCAGGCCCGCACCGTCACTCGGCAATATATGGCTTTTACTATCGGCCACCCTGGATCCAAAGGCACTGTCGACAAACCATTGGGTCGCCATCCGCGCCAACGTCAAAAAATGGCGGTGCGCAGGGAAGGTGGTAAACAGGCAATCACTCACTTTGAAACTCAGGAATACCTGGACGGGGTTGCTCGAGTTTCGCTGAAATTGGAAACCGGGCGAACGCATCAGATAAGGGTTCACATGGCCGAGCTTGGTTACCCATTGCTTGGCGACCCGTTATACGGTGGGCGTTTGCGCAAAAATCTGAGCGTTCATCTGGAAGCGATCAGCAAGTTTAGCCGCCAGGCTTTGCATGCAGAAGCGCTGTCGTTGCAGCATCCTGCCACTGGCGAGATCCGCGAATGGCACATCCCATTACCTGAAGATATGCGTAATCTGCTCGATCAGCTGCGTCAATGAGCGGATTACCGGAGAACTGTTTGCAGCCAGATTGGCCGGCGCCAGACAATATTCTCGCTTTTACCAGCCTCAGAGCAGGTGGTGTGAGCGATGCACCATACAACAGTTGGAATCTGGCAGACCATGTCGGCGATCGGCAAAGTGCGGTTGCTAGCAATCGAAAAAGATTGGCCGAGTTGCTGCCGGATGGCGCACACATGCATTGGTTGCAGCAAGTGCATGGCAACGACATTCATCAGCCTGCTGCAAGCGAGCAACTGACGGTTCCTGAGGGTGACGCTTGGTATTGCAGGCAAACGGAACAAGCGTGCTGCATACTCACTGCAGACTGCTTGCCGATACTGATCTGTGATAGGCAGGGTCAACAGGTAGCCGCCGTTCATGCGGGTTGGCGTGGCGTGGCCAATCAACTGCTCACCAAAGTGATGCGGCAGTTCAATTGCCCTGCCGATCAGTTGCTGGTTTGGCTTGGGCCAGGCATTTCCTTCTCCCACTTTCGTGTTGGGAATGATGTTAGGGATATTTTATTGGGAACAGTTCAGGCTTCTTTGGCTGAGGCTTATCGTGAAGACAGCGAAGAAGGATTCAGTTATGTGGACCTGGTATGCATTGTTCGTGCTCAATGTTTGGCGTTTGGTGTTCCAAAGGTTTACGGTGGCGAGTATTGCACCTTCTCTGATGGGAAACGCTACTACTCTTACCGCAGAGACAAAGTGACTGGGCGAAACGTTAGTCTAATCTTGCGGCGAGAGTAGCCTTGAAAAAACGCAATTTGTCCGCATATTAAACCCAATGACATTATTACGGTGATCATCGTGAGAGCAGACAAATTTACAACACAGTTACAAACCGCTTTAGGTGATGCGCAATCGTTAGCGATAGGTAATGACCACAGCCAACTTGAGGCGGCGCATTTATTTACAGTGTTGCTAGAGCAGTCGGGTGGCACTATTTCACCCTTATTACTTAAGTCTGGCGTAAATGTGAGCATCGTTTCGCAAGCGTTAAAGCAAACTATTGATAAGCTGCCAAGATTAAGCAATCCGAGTGGTGAGATTCAGGTTTCGCCGAATTTCAATCGTTTGCTTAACCTCACAGACAAGCTTGCGCAGCAACTAGGTGACAGCTATATATCCAGTGAGCTCGTCTTGCTAGCGGCCCTGAAATCGGATCTGCCAATTGGTGGAGTTTTACGGGAAGCGGGCGTTGTTGCAAACGCTGTGGAAAAAGCCATTCAGGATTTGCGAGGTGGAGAAGCCGTGGATAACCCGGACGCAGAAAACAGTCGGCAGGCACTTGAAAAATACACCATTGATCTTACCGAGCGAGCAGAGCTGGGTAAGTTAGATCCTGTGATCGGTCGTGATGACGAAATACGCCGAACAATTCAAGTGTTGCAGCGGCGTACAAAAAATAACCCCGTGCTGATTGGCGAACCTGGAGTAGGAAAGACCGCGATCGTTGAGGGTTTGGCGCAACGTGTCATTAACGGAGAGGTTCCAGAAGGTCTAAAAGACAAGCGCATATTGTCATTAGACCTCGGTTCATTGCTTGCGGGAGCAAAGTTTCGTGGAGATTTTGAAGAGCGCTTGAAGGCTGTATTAAACGAATTGGGTAAGCAAGAAGGCAGGGTAATACTGTTTGTTGACGAACTGCACACCATGGTCGGTGCTGGTAAAGCCGAAGGCTCCATGGACGCAGGTAATATGCTTAAGCCAGCTTTAGCCAGGGGTGAGCTGCATTGCGTAGGGGCAACAACGCTCGATGAATACCGCCAATACATAGAAAAGGACGCTGCATTAGAGCGGCGTTTTCAAAAGGTATTAGTGGGCGAGCCGAATGAAGAGGACACCATCGCTATTTTACGCGGCCTAAAGGAGCGCTATGAAGTTCACCATGGTGTAGACATACGTGACTCGGCAATTATTGCTGCGGCGAAATTGTCACAACGCTACATTACAGACCGTCAGTTGCCAGACAAAGCAATTGACTTGATTGATGAAGCCGCTAGTCGTATTCGTATGGAAATTGATTCCAAGCCTGAAGTCTTGGATAAATTGGAGCGTCGTTTGATTCAGCTGAAAATTCAACGCGAAGCCATCAAGAACGATGAAGATGATGCAGCTAGAAAACAGTTGGCATTGTTGGAGGAAGACATAACCAGTGTTGAGAAAGAGTATGCAGACCTCGAGCAAATCTGGAAAGCTGAGAAAGCGGAAGTAGACGGTTCTCAACAGATCAGAAGCGAACTTGAGCAGGCCCGCCTGGATTTCGAGGCGGCTCAGCGCAAGAGTGATCTTACCCGTATGTCTGAGCTTCAGTACGGCGTAATCCCTGAACTTGAAAAACGCTTGGAATCGATTGTTGAAGAAGAGCCGAAAAATGGGGGTGAGAGTGCTTCAATGCGCCTGTTACGCAATCATGTCACCGACGAGGAAATTGCAGAAGTTGTCTCAAAGTGGACTGGAATACCGGTATCCAAGATGCTGGAGGGCGACAGGGAAAAGCTTCTGAGCATGGAGCATATGTTGCACGAACGCGTAGTTGGGCAGCATGAAGCGATCGTTGCTGTATCGCATGCGGTTCGCCGATCTCGTGCTGGTTTGTCGGACCCGAAGCGTCCTAATGGTTCTTTTCTTTTCCTTGGCCCCACCGGTGTGGGTAAGACAGAGCTGTGTAAAGCGCTGGCAGAATTTTTGTTTGACAGCGAAGACGCCATGGTGCGAATTGATATGTCGGAGTTTATGGAGAAGCACTCTGTGGCAAGGTTAATCGGCGCACCTCCTGGATACGTTGGTTACGAAGAAGGCGGCTACCTAACAGAAGCGGTTCGGCGCCGGCCTTATTCGCTGTTATTGTTGGACGAAGTAGAAAAAGCGCATCCCGATGTGTTTAATATATTGTTGCAGGTTTTGGAAGATGGCCGGTTGACTGATGGTCAGGGGCGTACGGTAGATTTCAGAAACACCGTGGTAGTGATGACGTCGAACCTTGGCTCTGACGCCATTCAGGAGCTTGGCCAGGCTGCCAATGAAGAAGACGAAGACGCCACCTATGCTGCGATGAAAGAAGCGGTGATGCAAGTTGTTGGGCAACACTTTCGTCCTGAATTTATTAATCGCATTGATGAGACGGTAGTGTTCAAATCTTTGGCGAAATCCCAAATCAGAGGTATTGCAGAAATACAACTTCAGTTGCTTCAGGCGCGGTTGGCTGAACGCGAGCTGGATCTAGAGTTGAGCGATGAGGTGATGGATACTCTTATTGAGGCGGGCTTTGATCCAGTCTATGGAGCACGGCCGCTTAAGCGAGCTATTCAGCAATTGATTGAGAACCCGTTGGCAGAACAGTTGTTGGCCGGAAAATATCACGCCGGTCAGACCATCCATTCATTTGTGAAAGAAGGGGTCGTAGTGTTTGATACTGAAGCCGCTTAGCGTAATAAGTAGCTCAGTATTCGCCATACATTGAGTGGAGCTAGGGCCATTGACGCGCTGATCAACAGTAGGTCTTGATGGCCTCTCTGGCTTTTTCCTTTTGCTTGTCTTTTTGTTCTTCAGAAAGATAGCTTTCTTCGCCATCCTCATTCTTCTGGCGGATTCTGGCTCTCTCGTCTAAAACCTTGAGGTTGTAGCGGGCGCGTTCGCAAATACCTTTATCTTTTATCGGCTTCGCCTCCGTAGGTGCGGTTGCTGCGGGCTGGTTCTCCTGCTCAGCTTTGGCTTCGGCTTCTTTTCCGATGTCTTCACCCGGTTCAACGCGATCTCTGCTGGATGAGCGCTTAGAAGGTTTGCCAGTCGTAGTGCTCATTTGCGTGGCGGACACTCCCTGAGGAGGGTGTTCGCCATAGTGAACCGTACCATCGCTTGTGGTCCAGCGAAACACCTCGCCAGCGTCGGCTGTTCTGCTTAGGAGTGCAGCAGTAATCAGACACAATCCCAGCGCACTCATTAACAGTGGGCGCGTGAAGTCGCGTTCCATAGTGACGGCGGTAGCTTTTGCGATGTTTTGCGTGCTGCGAGGCATAGTATTTCTCTAACGAGTTTCGTACTCCTTAATAGTAGGCCAGTCACCACTAAGTTGCGAACACCTGAATTGTTAAAAATGCTTGCCGCTTGCGCGCCGTAAAGTCCTGGAGACCGGTGAGTAAATGTATGATTTCTATTGACTTATACGTCAAAACACTAAAAAATTGCGGGTTACCTGTTTAATTCGAAAATTTGCGTGTTTGCGTCACATTTTCGTGTTGCAGATGCAATACAAATTTCTGTGAGAGTGGCAATGAGTGGTGATGAGGAGTTGATGTCTGGCGGTGAAATGCTTGCCAGAGCACTGCGCGATGAAGGGGTTGAGTTTATCTTCGGGTACCCTGGCGGCGCTGTGCTGCACATTTACGATGCCTTGTTCAGGACAAATGACATTCCTCATATTCTGGTCCGCCACGAGCAAGCTGCAACCCATGCGGCAGACGGTTACACGCGAGCAACTGGAAAAATTCCGGTCGTATTGGTCACCTCCGGACCAGGTGCCACGAACGCTATAACCGGTATTGCCACGGCGTACATGGATTCTATTCCGATGGTGGTGCTGTCTGGTCAAGTACCGTCAAACGTTATTGGTGAAGATGCATTTCAGGAAACTGACATGGTGGGTGTATCCAGACCCATCGTTAAGCACAGTTTTCAAATTACCGACCCTGCCGATATTCCGGCGACTATCAAGAAAGCCTTTTACTTGGCTGGAAGTGGGCGTCCTGGGCCTGTTGTCGTAGATATCCCAAAGAATAAAACCGCTCCTGGCGAGCTGTATCCATACTCTTATCCTGAATCGGTCAGCATGCGGTCGTACAACCCGACCAAGCGCGGGCACGGTAAACAGATTAAGAAAGCGGCAAAGCTGTTGGTGGCTGCAAAACGACCCATTATTTACAGCGGTGGCGGTGTTATTCAGGGTGAAGCAACCGAGCAGTTGATCGCACTTGCGCGAAAGCTCAATTTCCCGGTGACTAATACCTTGATGGGGCTGGGCGCTTATCCGGCATCGGACAGACAGTTTGTTGGTATGCTGGGTATGCATGGCTTCTATGAAGCCAATATGTGCATGCATCACAGTGATCTTGTCTTTGCAGTGGGTGCGCGATTTGACGACCGTGTTACTAACACTATCTCAAAGTTCTGCCCGGAAGCCACGATTGTTCATGTTGACGTAGATCCTACCTCTATTTCCAAAACGGTGAATGCGGACGTGCCGATAGTAGGCGCTGCCAATGTTGTGCTGGAAGAATTGCTCGATTTAGTTAAAACCGAAATGAGCAGTAGTGACAGTAGCTATGATGGTGAAGCTATCGATCGATGGTGGAAGCAAATCGATGCCTGGCGTGAAGCGCACGGTCTGTGGCATGCGCAGCGCTATAGCAGTGACTCCGGGAAAATTATGCCACAGCAAGTGATCGAAACTTTGTACAAGGTCACTAATGGCGAAGCTTATGTAAGCTCTGATGTTGGTCAGCATCAAATGTTTGCTGCACAGTACTACCGCTTCGATAAGCCGAGGCGGTGGATAAATTCAGGCGGGCTGGGCACCATGGGGTTTGGTTTACCGGCCGCCATGGGTGCCAAGCTTGCTTATCCTGATGCAGATGTAGCATGCGTGACGGGCGAAGGCAGTATTCAGATGAATATTCAGGAACTGTCGACCTGCACGCACTACAACATCCCAGTAAAAATCATCAATATCAATAACCAGGCCTTGGGCATGGTAAAGCAATGGCAGGATATGCAGTATGGTGGCCGCCATTCAGAAAGCACCTACGCGGATTCTTTGCCTGACTTTGTGAAACTGGCCGAGTCTTACGGGCACGTAGGCATGCGCGTGGATAAGCCAGAAGAGCTTGAAGAAAAAATGCGCGAAGCGTTTGCGATGAAAGACCGGTTGGTATTCATGGATATTAACGTAGACAAGGAAGCACATGTTTACCCTATGTTAATAGCACCCAATGGCAGCATGCGTGACATGTACATCAGTAAAACGGAGCGAAGCTAATGAGACGTACTTTGTCTTTGCTAATGGAAAATGAACCCGGTGCACTGTCGCGTGTTGTCGGCTTGTTTTCCCAGCGTGGCTACAATATTGAAACGCTTTCTGTAGCACCTACTGATGATGAAAGCTTGTCGCGACTGACGCTTACAACAGTGGGTGATGATCGCACTATTGAGCAAATCACCAAGCAGTTGAATAAGTTGATCGATGTGATCAAAGTGACTGACTTAACAGGTGGCGCGCATATTGAGCGCGAGCTGATGTTGATTAAAGTGCGCGCCAAAGGCGAGCAGCGTAATGAGGTAAAGCGTTGTGTGGACATTTTTCGCGGTACGATCGTTGATGTGCTGCCTGATGTGTACGTTATTCAGCTGGCTGGTACCAGTAGCAAACTTGATGCGTTTGTTGACGCGATGGGAGAGGCTGGGATTCTTGAGGTGGCTAGAACGGGCGTGGCTGGTATTGCGCGTGGTGCTAAGGCGTTACGAATCTAGTTTTAAACGCGGCACGTTGATGATCAATGTAGGTTGGATCGAGCCCGCCAGCAGATCACATGTTGGCTATCAAGACACGCCGTGAACGCATCCATGGGGGCTTGTGTTCGGGGTCCCTCCCTCACACAGTCTTGCTATCCAACATGTGATCTGCTGCCTCTGTGCCACGATGTTTCTTTAGTGAGAGTTATGGCTATTGGCATGGCTCACAATGCTGCATTTGTGATGATTTAGAGTAAATGCACCAACGCCGTTGTTCCAGCCTAAACTATACGCTTCATAGCCGTCATATGCCGACGCAATTCCTTGCCAACAATCTCAACCGGATGATTCCGTACGGATTCGTTAATCGCAATCAATTCCATATTGTCGACGCTGCCATCATCATTAAGACCGCGACCGATTACATCGGTATCAATTCGGGTCATAAACTCTTCAAGCATTGGGCGCGCAGCCTGGTCGAACAGATAGCAACCGTATTCAGCCGTATCGCTGATCACAATGTTCATTTCATAGAGCTTGCGTCGCGCAATAGTGTTTGCGATCAGCGGCGTTTCGTGTAGTGATTCGTAATACGCAGACTCGGCAATGATGCCGGCTTCAGTAATTACTTCAAAAGCAAGTTCAACACCAGCCTTCACCATGGCAAGCATCAAGATGCCATTGTCGAAGTATGCCTGCTCGCTGATCTCGTTGTCAGTGTTGCTTGT
>JBGCDE010000094.1:0-6448 GCA_045105115.1 Pseudomonadales bacterium
GGTTTGTGGAATTTTTTCCTGACTGGAGAAGATGAGTACGGCTCAGGCCTGAATACTGTCGAATACGCATACCTCGCAGAAGAAATGGGCAAAAGTCGGCTGGGGCCTGAGGTGTTTAACTGCGCAGCACCTGATACCGGCAATATGGAAGTGCTGGAAAAATACGGTACGCCAGAACAGCAAAAGCAGTGGCTGGAACCACTACTGGCTGGGGAAATTCGTTCAGCGTTTGCAATGACCGAGCCTGAAGTAGCTTCATCAGACGCCACTAACATATGCACCGAAGCCAAACTTGATGGTGATGAGTGGGTAATCAATGGCGAGAAGTTCTATATCTCTGGTGCTGGTGACCCGCGTTGCAAGATCATGATCACCATGGTCAAGACCGACCCGGATGCGCCCAAGCACTCTCAACAATCGCAAATACTCGTACCTATTGATGCCCCCGGGGTAGAAATAGTGCGTCCAATGCATGTCTACAGCATGGATGATGCGCCGCACGGTCATATGCACATTCGCTTTAACGACGTGCGTGTTCCAAAAGAAAACATTATCTTGGGGCCTGGTCGCGGATTCGAAATTTCGCAGGGTCGATTGGGGCCTGGTCGAATTCATCATTGCATGCGTGCACTGGGGTCGGCTGAACTGGCACTGCAAATGATGTGCGAACGATCATTGTCTCGCGAAGCATTTGGCAAGCCACTGGCAAATCTTGGGGGCAACGTTGATATCATTGCAGACGCGCGCATGGAAATAGATATGGCGCGTTTGCTCACATTGAAGACCGCCTGGTTGATGGACAACGGCGACCCCAAGGTTGCTCGTACCAGTATTTCGGCTATTAAAGTGATAGTGCCTAATGTTGCGCTGAAAATTATCGACGAAGCGGTGCAGATGTACGGCGCAAGCGGTGTATCACAAGACACGCCATTACCAATGATGTGGATGAGTACACGTACACTGCGAATTGCCGATGGCCCGGACGCCGTGCACAGACGGCAGGTTGCGCGGGCCGAACTGAAAAAATACATGTAGGAGTGATTGAAGATGAGTATTCGATTTGACGGCCGTGTGGCCATTGTTACCGGCGCTGGAAATGGTCTGGGCCGTTGTCACGCAATAGAGCTTGCCAAGCGCGGCGCCAAAGTTGTCGTTAATGATTTGGGTGGCAGCAAGTCTGGTGAAGGTACCAGTGATGCTGCAGCCTCCGTGGTTGCAGAGATTGAGGCCGCTGGCGGTGAGGCTATGGCGAATGGCTGTAGTGTTACCGACTTTGATGCAGTTCAGGCAATGGTGCGCGAAGCCAAAGACAAGTGGGGCAGTGTTGATATTCTGGTGAACAATGCTGGAATTTTGCGCGATAAGTCGTTCGCAAAAGTGGGGCTGGACGATTTCGGGCTGGTTGTTGATGTGCATTTGATGGGCGCGGTAAATTGCACCAAAGCGGTATGGGAAATCATGCGTGAGCAACAATACGGTCGCATAGTAATGACCACGTCCAGCAGCGGCATGTATGGTAACTTCGGACAAACCAATTACGGTGCGGCTAAAGCTGGCGTAGTTGGCATGATGAATACGCTAGTTTTGGAAGGCGCAAAATACAATATTAAGGTAAATGCTTTGTCGCCGTGTGCACACACTCGAATGACCGAAGGTTTAATGCCTGAAGAAGCACTCGCCCTGTTGAAACCCGAAACAGTAACTCCGGGTCTTATCTGTCTGGTGGCAGAAGAAGCTCCGAATCGCACTATATTATGCGCTGGCGCCGGGTCTTTTGCCCGCACGATTATCTATGAAACCGAAGGTGTGAGCATCGCCCATGATGAACTGACTGCGGAAGCGGTCATGGAAAACATGGCCGGTATTATGGACCCGACTGGTCAAAAAGAATTCACTAATGGCGGCGAGCAGACCATGAAAATGGTGAGCAAAGCGGCCGAGAAACTGGGCTAGTCGCTCATCGTGTGATACGGTAGCTTCTCGAATCTGAGTGCGGGAGGCTATCGTGGAGTTCCTTATTTTTCTGGCAGTACTTGCCGGTTTAGTTTTTTATGTCATTGGCATTTACAACAAACTAGTAACGCTCAAAAATCGTTTTGAAAACGCCTTTGCACAGATTGAAGTGCAGCTTAAGCGGCGCTATGACCTGATTCCCAACTTGATCGAAACCGCCAAAGGTTACATGTCGCACGAGCGCGAAACGCTCGAAGCGGTAACCAACGCCCGTAATCAGGCGATGGCCGGTTTGCAAGCAGCGGCGCAGTCGCCGGGTGACCCGGCGTTGATTGAACAGTTGGGTAATGCCGAGGGCGCTTTGAGTGGCGCCTTGGGTAAATTGAACGTAGTCATGGAGGCCTATCCTGATCTAAAGGCCAATGAAAACATGATGCAACTATCTGAAGAATTGACGTCTACAGAAAATAAAGTCGCGTTCTCTCGTCAAGCCTATAACGACGCAGTTACCGCGTACAATACATACCGACAAACCTTTCCGCCCAATATTGTGGCGAACAACTTCGGCCATCAGAAAGACGCGAGTTTGCTGGAGTTTGAAGACAGTGTAGCGATACAAGAGGCGCCTAAGGTTTCTTTTTAGCGCGTGCAAAGCACGTCTAATCGTCTGTAAGTGAATCTGTGAACTTTTTCGAATCGCAAGACCGTGCCCGGCGCAAAACCGGGCAGCTGGTGTTTTTGTTTGGACTCGCAACGCTAAGCCTGGTTGCTATCACTAATCTTTTTTTGATTGCGGTGGGCGGCGGCTTTGGGCCGGATAATGCGGTTGATGCGGCGTCACTCAAATCGCACTTGCTTATCTCTCTTGGTGTTGTTGTGGTCATTGCCGTGGCCAGCTTGTATAAAATTGCCAGGCTCTCAGGTGGCGGTGAAGTGGTTGCGCAATCCTTGGGTGGGAAGCTGCTTAACCAGAATACTACCGACAACGACGAGCGCCGCGTACTCAATGTGGTAGAAGAAATGGCGCTGGCAGCCGGCTTACCGGTGCCTCCGGTTTATATTCTTGATGATGACGCTTTGAACGCGTTTGCTGCGGGCTTTCACAGCGACGACGCCGTGATTGGCTTAACCCGAGGCTGCGTGCGTTTTCTAAATCGCGAAGAACTTCAAGGTGTCATCGCGCATGAATTCAGTCACATTCTGCACGGTGATATGCGAATCAATATTCGATTAATAGGCGTTTTGTACGGCATTTTGGTAGTTGGGCATATCGGCTATTTTATTATGCGTAGCTCATCGTTTCGCTCAAGTCGCAGCAACCGCGACGGCGCTCCACTAATTCTTATTGGCGTTGGTTTGGTGGTGATCGGATCAATCGGTACTTTTTTTGGGAATCTGATTAAAGCCTCGGTCAGTCGGCAGCGTGAGTATTTGGCTGATGCTTCTGCCGTGCAGTACACTCGAAACCCGAATGGCATTGGCAATGCACTCCGAAAAATCGGCGGTTTGAGTATTGGTTCTCGATTGGTATCGCCCAACGCCGCTGAAGCCAGTCATATGCTGATTGCCCAGGGCCTTAAGCTGTCGTCATTAATGGCGACACACCCGCCACTTGAAGACAGAATCTCACGCTTGGTACCTGATTGGGATGGTAGTTTTATTGACTCTGAAAGCGAGTTTCGGTCGATGCAATCAGAGCGTGCGCGTGAGAAGCATTTTGGCGCAGGTGTGTCTCAGTTTGACAGTGGTTCAGTGCAGCCAGATATCTCTTTCTCTGACGCTGGCGCTGCGCAAAGCGCTGTCGCGACCAGTGTGCTTGATTCGGTGGGTGATATTCGACAAGACCATCTCGACTACGCTGGCACTATGCTTGAGACACTGCGTGGTGAGATTCTTAGTGCGGTGCACAATGCTGAAGGAGCCAGAGCGGCTATCTACTGTCTGTTGTTGTCTAAAGACACAGACGTGCTTGGTAAACAGCTTGAACAGATAGCTGAATATGAAGGACCAGAGCAAAAGGACCGCGTGAAGTCACTGCATGACGCGATTTGCGATCTGGGGGTGGAGTATCGTATTCCGATTGTAGATCTTTGTATGCCGACCTTGAAGCGTCAATACGAAGACCAGCATCGTGATTTCAGAAAGTGTGTACTTGCACTAATGCGTGCTGACGAACACATTGACTTGTTTGAATGGTGTTTGCATCGAGTATTTGTACGCCATCTTGATTCAATTTACATGACTACCCGACGCAGTAAGGTTCGCTATAAGAAGCTTGAAGAAATTAGCCAACAGTGTGAAACCATTTGCGCGGCCTTGGCTTCGTGTGCAGGTGAAAATCAACAGGCATCTGAGCAGGCGTTTGCGGAGGCTATGGCCGAGCTTGGTTTTGACACACCTGCCAGTTTGCGTTTACCGCCATTAGCAGAGATTGATTCTGCGCTTGCTGATGTGTGCGCGGTTGCACCGCTTGAGAAGCCAAGATTGATAAAAGCCTGTGCCAGAAGTGTGTTAGCTGATGGTGAGGTGAGTGCAGAAGAGTATGAATTGCTGCGCGCTGTAGCCGACAGCATTGATGTGCCAATGCCACCAAGATTGGCACAGCAAGCGCTTTTGTAATTTCAGTTAATTTGGGCCTTTCAGAACCTGGCCGAGTGCTCAGTATTTGCCGCATTGCCGGGCAGGCGAGCATCAGTATAGTAAGGCGTTTTGCGTGCTGTTGCTTTGGCCGGCAAAATGCTGCGAGCCTTTTTGATCGGTCTTAGGCCTAATTGACGCTCGCCAAGAAACGCTTCGAACAAGCGCAACTCGGCAGCGGGCACCGTCACTACAATAGCGCGCTGCTCTACTGACAATCTGTCGAAGTAAAACACAACGCCCGAACCGCGTAAGTTATCTTTTAGATTTCGAAATAAGTCGAGCAAATGTAAGCGAACCGCGTGATCAGAGCGTTCTTTGAGATGATGGTCGCACACCACCAACGCGTGAAACATACCCTTGCGATCTTGCTCGATTTGGATTCTAGATTTGCTGATGTTCTGTCGCATGGTTCGTGAGTATGTTTTGATCGCCGGTCGCGCAATCAGCACTAGGTTGGTCATCTGTTCATATTTTGGCCAGATTAGCACTCCCCTAACCGGTCATCAAGTGATCAACGGAGCTATTGATTGTAAACTTTTTCGCCACCGACCAGAGTCTCCAATACCTTTATATCCCTGATAGCGGCAGGGTTAATCAGGGGGTCATCAGACAATAGAATCATATCTGCCCATTTGCCTACTTCGATTGACCCACGGTTACCGTCTTGAAATATTTGCCAGGCAGCATCAATTGTCACTGCTCGCAACGCCTGCATAACCGGGATTCGCTGTTCTGGGCCAATGACCTGCCCGGATGAGCTGAGTCGATTAACAGCGCTCCAGACCAGTAAAAATGGCTGCATGGGGACTACCGGCGTGTCTAGATGGATGGTGAACGGTAATTCGAGATCCATAGACCACCGACCGGGGCTCATATTGGCCGCCCGCTCTGGACCCATGAAGATATCGCGGTGTCGGTCGCCCCAATAATAGGTATGTGCTGAAAAGAAGCTTGGCGTGATGCCCAGACGCTTGAATTCGCTCAGTTGATCTTCCCTGGCCATCTGCGCGTGAATCAGTATCAATCGCTGGTCGTCATCCGGGTATTTTTGCTGTGCCTTATCGACGGCGGCAATGATGTCGTCCATGGAGGCATCGCCATTGCCATGAATCGCTAGCTGAATTCCGCTGCGGCGATACTTATCAACCTCAGCCGTTAATTGTTCCAGACTAACGCGTGGATAGCCTCGATAATCAGCGTCGCCTTTGTAAGCCACGTGATATGGCTCGCTCAAATAACCGGTGTAACCCTGAATACTGCCATCAGCAACGATTTTCACGGGTCCTAGCAGAAACTTATCGGTGTTATGGGTGTTGAATTCTTCGGGCGATGCCAGCAACTCGGGGCCTAATTGATCGAACAATGGAAAGACCACCAAGCGCTGCTTAGTCAGGCCAAGTTTCGAAGCCCAGCGCAAGCCAGCATACATTCTGCCGTCTGCGCCGCCGCTTTGTGCCGTGGTTACACCTTGTTTGGCGTATTCGTCTGCTGCAAAGCGAATCATATTTACAAAGTCTAGCGCGCCTAAGTCCATTGCAATCGACTGGACAGGGGCCATGGCATTTTCCTCAAGCAGGCCGGTGAGCTCGCCAGTCTTCTGGTCAATAACAATCACCCCACCTTCCGGTTGTGGTGTCTCTGCCGAGATTCCGGCTATGGCCAACGCTTTACTATTGGCAACACCCATGTGTCCTGACACATGCATGATAAAGATCGGTTGTTCTGTGGAAACTCTATCCAGATCAAAGCGGCTAGGATGGCGGCGTTCCGCCAGAAGCGTGTCGTCATAGCCCCAACCGAAAAGCCATTCGTTTTCACTTTTTTGCTTTGCAGCAAGATCCAGGCTTTCTCGAAT
>JBGCDE010000095.1:0-3385 GCA_045105115.1 Pseudomonadales bacterium
GAGTACGAGATTGAAGGCATGCCCTACCCAATGACCTTTGACGAGGAGGCGCACGATTGGGAATGGGAGGAAACGACCTGGGACAGGGCAATTGGTAAATTTAAGTCAGGCGGCCCAATGCGGCCTGCCTGTTACGAACGCTTGCAACGTGAAGAGTGGGGCGATCAGTTGTGGTAGCCAATAGTGTCGTAGCAGACAACTCCTCACCCAACGACGTTGTTACTGAAGCGAACGTTCGTGCTGCGCTGGACACAGTAATGGACCCCCACATGAACGTAAGCTTGCCTGATATGGGTATGGTTAGGCGCGTGGAAGTAGATAGCAAAGGCGTGGTGGAAGTTGGACTGGTATTTCCCTGTGTTGGTTGTCCCGCCTGGGATTTGATTCAATCGGATATTAAGAAAACGGTAGGCGAATTGCCTGGCGCTAAGCGCGTGAAAGTCAAAGTCGAATGGCATCACGAGTGGAATCGAAACGACATAACGCCTGACGCCCGTATTATTGCGAAAGAACATGGCTACATTATTTAGAGTAAATGCAAAATGGGTACAGTGAAAGAGAAGACGAGCTTGCCGACGATGGAATACGATTACTACGAAGTATTCGCTCGTGAGAAAATGGACGATGCGCTAATACACATTGGCTGTTTGAGCGCACCCAATAACGAAGCAGCTATTGCCCAAGCCCGGCTCGTATATTCAGAAAAACCCTGGGTTGAAATGTGTATCGCACCACGCAATAGTATCGACCGCATTGTATCGGCTAACGATATCGTGGGCATGGTTTAAGCAGTGAACACAAGCAATGAAAACATGGCTAGTGACGGTCAGCGGCAGGAGTTTGGTGACGAATTCGACGGCGAGGTGCCCTGCGCGTGGTGTGAATCCACCAATACGCGAGTGATTAATCCTTTCGGTGGCACAGTGTCTGAAATTGCCATGCAATGCAACGACTGCAAAAGCACCTTTGGTTGGATGAAGTGGCAGGGCAGGATGCCAGACGATCTTTAAATTGGCAGGTAACTCTCGATCGAAAAGTTTCGAACAGAAGGTTGCGATTAAAAAGTGACGATTTGAACATTACGAGAAATAAGCACGCTCAAACAAGCGGAGTGAGATCAATATGCATTTAAGCGAACAAACCCGGTCCAGTTTTCTATCTGAAATGTTGTGTCTGGCCGACACTGATTGGGTGTTAGGGCATTGGTATATCAAAGTGATGATGAATGGTCGCAGTCTCACGGATTGTTCATCCTTTGCGGGTATCGCGCAAAACAGTTTAGGTCACACGCGGGCCATGTTTCGTTTTCTCGAAGAAGAACTCGATTTTCCAGAACATCAGCTGGAATTTGGTCGCGGTGTGGAGAAAATTCATGACATGGCAATGCTGTCAGCACCGCCGGAAAGCTGGGGTGATTTCGTAGCATCTGCATTGCTCGCCGAAGCTGCAATTTGGCGGATGTTGTCGACCTTCAAGGAAAGTTCCGAGCCAGAAATTGCTGGCATGGTGAAGCATTTTGGTAAGGAATTGTACTTCCATCGCTTGGCCTTGCACGGCTGGTTGAAAGCGGCGGAAGAGAGCGAGCGCGACAATATTCGCGATTCAGTCCTGAAACGCGCACCCCAAGTGTTGGCCTGGTTCGGCAGTAAGGAGCGGTCAGATAATGATGCTCTGCTAAAAGACGGTATTCGCTCTTCCTCAGTGTGGGATGCACGTTTGGGATTTATAGAAGACACACTCAGCAAGTTTCTTGCGGAGTTCGGTATTACAGATGATCAGTTGTCGGCAATGGTCGGCCAAAGTAATGGCGATGATTGGGACGAATACCGGCGCAAGCCGAAAGACAGTGTAATACCAGCCACCCTATGGGAATTTATGATTCCAACCGACGCAGACACGGTAGCCCTACGGCGACCATTAGCCGTCAGTATTGACGATAACTTGGACTTATTTGACCGCCCCGAATACGCTGAAGACGACTGAGCGAGGAAAACAATAATGAGCGAGAAAGGAATTGCCGTAGTAGGCATTGCTGAAGTGCCCACCCGAAGAATGCCGGAGCGCACGCGCTGGGACATTCTGCTGGATGTGTGTATAGGTGCTGTGCGTGACGCCGGTATCGACAAGAATGATATCGGTGCCGTGATTTCGGTAAACCCGATGGCGCAACCGTCCATGCAAAACGATATGGGCCTTGGGAAAATTCCGGAAGTGCTTGGCATGGAAGGTTGCAAGGACATTTGTATCGCTAACGCTGGTGGTGCATCAACAACCAACTGTTTGCGTATAGCCGAGTATTTTATTAATAGTGGTCAGGCTGACTTCGTGTTGGTTCCGCATACCACAGTGCAGTCGGATATTCCGCCACAGGATCTGATTAACTTTTTTGCGACTGCACCACTGGACAAGCAATTTGAATACCCTTATGGCGTGACCTTTAATGGTTCCATGGGCCTTATCACCCAACGTTATATGTATGAAACCGGAGCAACGGCTGAAGAATTGGCCTCAATCACAGTAGCCCTGCGT
This sequence comes from Pseudomonadales bacterium, assembly GCA_045105115.1. Lineage (GTDB taxonomy): Bacteria > Pseudomonadota > Gammaproteobacteria > Pseudomonadales > JAUIET01 > JAUIET01. The sequence continues at coordinate 2,530 of JBGCDE010000095.1, forward strand.
GCCTGGGGTGCTCTGGACCCAAATTCAATTTTCTATGGCAAGCCGGTTACGCTGGAAGATGTGATGAACTCGCGTTTGATCAGCACACCGTTGCGCGGCAAGGAATGCAATTTGTTGGCCGATGGCGGTGGTGCAATGGTGCTTACCTCACATGCCATCGCCAAAGAAATGCAGGCGAAAGCCGCGTACAAGCTTGGTCATGGCACCCGATTCATGAGTGCTACACCACTACTGCGTAAAGATGTGTTCCACCGCAAGGCTTATCACGAATCAAGCTCTGACGCGCTTAGTGAGGCGGGCTTAAGCATTCATGACATGGATTTACGACAGATCTATGGTGCCTATCCGTATACACAAGCGAGTGCGCTTGAAGGCTATGGTGTGTGCGAAGAGGGGCAGGGTGCTAAATTATGGGCATCAGGCGAGTGCGGTCCTGGCGGTAAAACACCCTGTACGTCCATGGGCGATGCAACTGGGCGTGGCCACACCGGGTCTGGGGTGTCTATGGCCTTTTATCTCGATACGGTGCGACAAATACGTGGTGATGCAGGCGAGCGGCAAGTGCCTGATTGCCAACACGCCATTCTAACCACGTCTGGCGGGTCAGTAATGAACACCTGCACCAGCGTTTTTGGGAGTGAATCACGATGAGCGAACAAGCCGCGAGTAGCTACCGTAAGCCCTTACCCGAAGTTCAGCCATTTAGCGAAGCGTTCTGGGAAGGCACCAAGCAACACAAATTGCTGATTCAGCATTGCGATGATTGTGACAGTAATATTTTTTATCCGCGTCGTGACTGTCCGCATTGTTGGAGTCAAAATCTTGGTTGGGTTGAAGCCAGTGGCAAAGCCGAGCT
>JBGCDE010000096.1:0-4763 GCA_045105115.1 Pseudomonadales bacterium
TGCTGGTGATGCAGCTGGGTCATGGTAGAACCACTCACCCGGTATACCTCCAGCGCTCTTTGCAGGCGCTGCGGGTCGTTGGGGTGAATACGCTGAGCGGATTCCGGATCGACCATCGCCAAGGCGGCATGTACGGCCTGCCAGCCGGACTCATTGGCTAGCGCCTCAATCTCGGCTCGAACGTCTGGATCGGCGGCAGGCATTTCAGCCAGGCCGTCACGAAGCGCCTTGAAGTACAACATGGTGCCACCGACCAGCACCGGCAGTTCGCCTTGCTCTTGCGCGCACTGAATTTCGCGCTGTGCATCTTCAACAAAATCAGCCGCCGAATAGGTTTCCTGCGGATCTCGAACATCGATCAAATGTTGCGGTATTCGCGCCAGTGAGGCTTTGCTGGGTTTGGCGCTACCAATATCCATGCCGCGATACACGGCACTGGAATCAACACTGATCAGCCGACAGTGAAGCCGCTCACTGAGCAGTTCGGCCAAGCCACTTTTGCCTGATGCGGTTGGCCCCATCAGGAACACCACCGTATTGTTCATAAGAGCATGGCGTCGCGTCTACTGGCCACGCAGAAACAATTTGTCGAGCTCACCCAGACCCAGCAACGTCCAGGTTGGCCGGCCATGATTGCACTGCCCCGAACGTTCGGTCACTTCCATTTGCCGCAGCAATGCGTTCATCTCTGGAATAGTCAGCTGTCGATTTGCGCGCACCGAACCATGACAAGCCATTGTAGACAACAAATCATCAATTCGATCTTGCACCCGAGTACTGGACCCAAATTCTGTGATATCGGCAAGCACATCACGAACCAGCTGCTCGGCGTCGTCACGGTGCAGTAACACCGGGATGCTACGCATCACAATGGCATCAGGCCCCATGCGCTCAAGCCCAAGACCGAGTTTGCCAAATACATCGCCCAGCTGGTCTACATAGCTTGCCTCTTTTTCACTAACCCTAATGCTAAGCGGCACCAACAATGGCTGAACCTGTATCCCTTGCTCGGCCTGCTGTTGTTTCATACCCTCATAAACGATACGTTCATGCGCCGCGTGCATATCCACCAGTATCAATCCGTCTGTGTTTTCGGCCAGAATATAAATGCCTTTTAACTGCGCCAAAGCATATCCAAGTGGCGGCACCTCATCGTCATGCTGCGGCATCACCATCGAGCTTACGTTTGTCGATGATCGATCGCCGCCAGATGCTGGCGGATGCACCTGCCGGTAAAACGCGATTTGCTCGGCAACACTAGCGCTCTGTTCACCGCCTTGTGCTGCCTGCAGCGGCAAGCCCGATTGCATCGAGCCTGTGAACCCACCCGGCGTTGGTGACACAGCTGAATTTCCGGCGTGAATCATGCCATCGGTTTCCGGTCGCACGCTGGCTAAAATCTGGTGCAGGGAACGATAAATAAAATCGTGTACGCTGCGTGATTCTCTGAAACGCACTTCATGCTTGGTAGGATGCACATTGACATCAACCATTACAGGATCAAGATCTAAATACAGTACGTATGCGGGATGACGACCATGAAACAATACGTCCCGGTATGACTGACGCACAGCATGGCTGACAGTTTTGTCGCGCACCACGCGACCGTTGACATAGAAGTACTGCATATCAGCCTGGCTTCTATTAAACGTGGGCTGCGCAACCCAACCCGTTAGAGTCAAGCCAACCGCCGCTTGATTAACGGCAATCAGGTTCTCCGTAAATGCCGAACCACACAGGCGGGCCAAACGCCGCACGCGCTCCACCTCGGAATCCGCAGCCGGCAAAGAAAACAACACCTTACCGTTGTGCTGCAAACTGATCGCCAAATCGAAATGGCTAAGTGCTACGCGCTTCACCACTTCTTCGCAATGATTCAGCTCTGTGCGCTCTTGCTTTAAAAACTTGCGCCTTGCGGGCGTGTTATAAAAAAGATCCCTGACCGTTACGCATGTACCTTCAGGGTGACCATCGGGTATGCGATCTTGCAAAACACTGCCTTCGCATTTTTGTTGCCAGCCATCACTGTCAGCTCGCCGGGACTGCAAGCTCATTCGAGAAACAGACGCAATACTGGCCAGGGCCTCGCCGCGAAAGCCCAGGCTGAGAATACCGTCCAGATCGTCCTGCGAATAAATTTTACTGGTGGCATGGCGACCAAACGCCATTGTGAAGTCATCAGCATGAATGCCAGCGCCATTGTCACGCACTCGAATTAGCTTGATACCGCCCTGCTCTAATTCGATATCAATTCGACTGGCGCCAGCATCCACACTGTTTTCAAGTAATTCTTTGACCACCGACGCCGGGCGCTCTACCACTTCACCCGCCGCTATTTGGTTCGCCAGCGCCGAGCTCAGAATTTTGATGCGAGCGTCAGACGCCTCGCTTGCTACAGAGTCTTGCATCAGCCCGGAATCTTCAAACGTTGACCGATTCGGATATTATTACCCTTCAAACCATTCAGTGTCTTTATGGCTTGCATGCTTACTTTATAACGCTGCGCAATACCTGATAAGGTTTCACCGCTGCGAATTGTATGGGTAGAAACTCTTGCTTTCTTTTTGCCTTCTTTGGCAGCGCGCCAGGCTAGCAAACTGCCTTCCGGAGGCAAGTCTTCGAAATACGCTTTCACACCTTTAAACAGAGCAGTCGCCAATTCTGATTGATACTTGGAACTGTTTAATCGTCTGGCTTCTTCCGGGTTCGAGATAAAACCAGTCTCAACCAGCAGCGATGGCACGGATGAGCGCAACACGGCAAAATTGGCTTGTTGTGCTCGGCTTTTATGCATGGGCGCGACCGGCTTCAATTGACGCACTAATTCTTTACTCGCTCGCTCGCTGGCTTCCTTACTTGCGGTAAGGGCTAAATCAACCAACACCCGATTCACATCATCATCGGTTTGACGAGCGCCACCAATCTTATCGGCAGCGTTTTCCCTTTCTGCCAGTTCTGCCGCGAACGTACTCGACTCACCACGCTCTGACAATGTGTATACCGACGCGCCATGCGCACTTTTAATTCGAAACGCATCCGCATGAATAGACACCATCAGATCAGCCTGTGCTTTGCGCGCTACAGCCGGTCTTTCCGTTAGCGACATAAAGTAGTCGCCTTTACGCACCAACACAGACTTAAAGCCAGGCTCTTTATCAAGTAATGCCGCCAGCTTTTTGGCAATCGCCATTACTACGACCTTTTCTTTAATGCGGCGCGCGCCAATTGCGCCCGGGTCTTCACCACCATGACCTGCATCAATGGCCACAATAATATCGCGCTTGTCGTCCAGGGAAGGCTTGGACACGGTAATAGGTTCGGCGCGTTTGCGATTCTTGTCCAGCAAGTCAATGACCAGACGATTGCCATACTGCTCATTAGCCGGAAGCGTAAAGCTGCGTGGCTCTACCGCTGATTTAAGGTCGAGCACAATGCGTAAATCTTTGCCATTGCGAACACCTGACCGCATCGCCTTAACCGGGCTGTTTTTAAGGTCGATGACTTCAAGTGCCGTGTGCAAGCGGGTGTCTTGCAAATCGATCACCAGGCGCTGCGGATTGCTCAAACTCAGCAAGGAATATTGACCGATCTTACTTAGGTCAAACACCACACGGGTTCGCTCTGGAGCGCGCCACACGCGCACGCCTTTAACAGACACTTCAGCCGCCGCCACAGGCTCAGGCAAGACCAGCACCATACCCAACAGCACTATCTGGCTGATCAGCAACAATGGGCGCAGTACAACTTTTCTCAACACTCTTGATTCCACTCTTCTAGTACGCGCTGACCTCTGTCAGTTTGCGCGTGGGCCTGTAATATTCTGGCGCCGCTATTTGACCCGCTTTTTAAACACAAATCAATTTCCAGATCACACGGCGGCAGATAGCCAGCAGCACGCTGCGGCCACTCAACAAAGCAGACCGTGTCGTCATTCACGTAATCTCGAAACCCCATCAACTCAAGCTCTTCAACATCACCAAGACGGTACAGGTCGAAATGATTAATTTCTTTACCGCCAATCGTGTAGGGCTCAACAATGGTATAGGTTGGGCTTTTCACCGCCGCTTCATGACCCAGCGCTCGCAGTACACCGCGCACAAACGTGGTCTTACCGGCACCGAGCTGGCCTTGTAAGGTGATTATTAGGCCAGGTACAAGCGCTGATGCCAGGCTGGCCGCGCACTCTAAAGTAGCCGCCTCATCGTTAAGTTCAACTGAAAATGGCGTGGGATTATGCATCACAAAGCTACTATTCCCTGTGGTGGCTTTGCTCGCTCTGGGTGATTGAGAAACCCGCTGACGTGATCAGCAAGCTCACTGGCTCGCAAACCGATCGGCCCTCTTCCATGGTCAAGCGAATAATCAGCCGCCGCGCTGTGCAAGCAGCAAGCCAGTTGCATGGCCTGCGCTGTGGGTATGTTTTGCGCACACAGCGCACCCACAATGCCACTGAGTACATCACCCATGCCACCCGAGGCCATACCGGAATTACCGTACGGACAAAGCGCTATCGCCATATCCGGTCCGGCCATTACCGTGCCGGACCCCTTAAGAAGAACGTGGCCCTGTAATCTCTCAGCCAATTGCAGCACAGCGGCGTAGCGATCGCTTTGTACTTCGCGATTCGACCAGGCTAACAGACGCGCCGCTTCACCCGGGTGCGGTGTGGCCACATGATGGGTATTTGCCAACAGCGCAAACCAATCTTCGTGAGCTATTACATTTAAGGCATCGGCATCAACCACCAGGCGTTTGTTACCTAC
>JBGCDE010000097.1:0-8814 GCA_045105115.1 Pseudomonadales bacterium
CAATGGCTTCTGTTTCGCGAATATTGCCCAGAAACTGGTTGCCCAGGCCTTCGCCTTTGGAAGCACCGGCCACCAGGCCAGCAATATCAACGAACTCCATGCTGGTGGGCAGGATCTTTTCAGGTTTTACAATGGCGGCTAGCGCATCCAAACGAGGGTCAGGCATTGGCACCAAACCTGAGTTTGGTTCAATGGTACAAAACGGAAAATTCTCTGCACCAATTCCGGCTTCAGTCAGCGCATTGAACAAGGTTGATTTGCCGACATTAGGAAGCCCGACAATTCCGCATTTAAATCCCATACTAGTGCCTTGTGCGGTTATTCCGCCGGTTTGTGGTTGTGCATTAAGGTTTGTGCCCGCTGCCACTGGTCTTCAGCAATTAAGTCCAGTGATTTCAAGCCTACATCAATGCAGTCTTCAATTAGGTTTCGCTCAGTGCTACTGGGTTTGCCTAGCACATGGCTGGTTACGTCGCGTTTGGGCGCAAGTTCTCGGGGGTGGCCTATACCTAGCCTAAGCCGCATAAAGCTGCCGTTATTGCCCAACTGCTGCATGATGTTGCGCACACCGTTATTGCCGCCATGGCCGCCACCTTGCTTTAGCTTGGCGGTGCCTAGAGGCAGGTCTAATTCGTCGTGTACAACCAGTATTGATTCCACCGGAATCTTATAAAAATTGGCGCAGGCTGCCACTGACTGCCCGCTCAAATTCATAAAGGTGTCTGGCACCAACAAGCGAACGGTGTGGCCGGCCAGTCGCATTGTGGCGGTCGCACCTTTCAGTTTTTTGTCGGCTTGCAATACCACGCCACTCCGGCGTGCAAGTTCGTCTACGAACCACACACCGGCATTGTGTCGAGTATCAACGTATTCGGGCCCGGGGTTACCAAGCCCTGCGATTAGCTGCAGTGCTGCCATTCAAGGCAAAAGAAGAGTTTATTCCTCTTCTTCCTCGCCGTCAGTGTCAGCCGCTGCGTCTTCACCAGCGTCATCAGAAGGTGCAGCATCAGCATCATCTTCTTCATCACCGCCGCCTTTAGGCGCGTTAATGGCCGCAATCGGCAAGTCATGCTCTTCACCGTGTGACAGAGCAACACTTTCAACGCCTTCTGGTAGAACAATGTCAGACAAATGCAGCTGTTGGCCCAGTTCTACTTCAGCCATGTCTACTTCAATGTACTCAGGCAAGTCCTTAGGCAGAACGTTTACCTCAATATCAGTTGCGCTGTGCAAGATAATACCGCCTTGCATTTTAACGCCAACGCACACGTCTTCATTGATGAAGTGCAGAGGAACGTTAACGGTGATGATCTGGCCTTTAACAATGCGCAGAAAATCAGCGTGAATCAGGCGCTGCTTGGCCGGGTGGCGTTGCAGGTCTTTGATAATCACGTCTTCTGGTGTGCCATCGATATTCAGTTCGATGATGTGAGAATAAAACGCTTCGTTGCTGGTGGCTTTCAGTATGTCCTTGTGAGGAATGCTGATGTTCACAGGCTCAGATTTGCCACCGTATACAATAGCGGGCATCAGGTCATTATTACGACGTAGGCGGCGGCTCGCACCTTTCCCTAAGTCTGCGCGGCTTTGCGCATGTAGTACGAATTCGTCAGACATTTTCCGACTCCTTTGTTAACAGCGAGAACCTGCGACCAGTTCTGCTGCGGTTAGTAAAACCCTGTTCCTTTATTGAAACAGAGCGCTTATAGATTCTTCGTTGCTGACCCGGCGAATCGATTCGGCCAGTAGGGCAGATATGCTCAATTGGCGAATAGTGCCACAGGCCAGCGCGGCTTCTTGCAACGGAATAGTGTCTGTCACAACCAATTCATCCAGAGACGAGGCTTTTAGGTTTTCTATGGCTTTGCCAGACAACACCGCGTGGGTACAGTACGCAACCACTTTCTCTGCGCCGTTTTCTTTGAGCGCTTCGGCGGCTTTGCATAAAGTGCCTGCGGTATCCACCATGTCATCAACCATAATGCAGGTCTTACCGCTGACATCACCAATAATGTGCATCACTTGCGCTACGTTCGCCTGTGGGCGACGCTTGTCGATAATGGCAAGGTCGGCATCATCCAGTGACTTCGCTACAGCGCGTGCTCTTACAACACCACCAATATCCGGGCTGACAACAGTCGCTTTGCTGTAGCGTTGCTTTCTGATGTCTTCGGTCAGTACCGGGGCGCCATACACGTTATCAACCGCGCAATCGAAAAACCCCTGAATTTGCTCAGCGTGTAAATCAACGGTGAGAACACGGTCAACGCCTGCATTTACAATCATGTCAGCGCACACTTTCGCGCTGATAGGTACTCGCACTGATCGTACGCGACGATCCTGGCGTGAGTAGCCAAAGTAGGGCACTACGGCTGTTATTTTGCCAGCTGATGAGCGACGCAGCGCGTCAACCATCAACACCAGCTCCATTAGGCTGGAGTTTGTGGGGCGGCAGGTAGACTGAATAACAAATACGTCTTTACCGCGTACATTTTCTTTGAGTTCGATCGAGATCTCGCCGTCACTGAATTTGGAAACCTCAGCATTACCAAGGGAAACCCCCAGCTTGCGGCTAATGTCGCGTGCCAGTTCTGGATTGGAATTGCCGCTGAACAGCACAAGGTTTCGCATCGTGTTAGAACTCGTTGTCTCAATCGAAGGAAAAATGGCTGGGGCGGCAGGATTCGAACCTGCGGATGCTGAGATCAAAACCCAGTGCCTTACCGCTTGGCGACGCCCCAATTAAACCTGTTATACCTGTTTTACTTCGCTTTCAAACTTCGCCAGATCATCGTGCGCTGGTGAAGTATTCAGACCTTGCGTTACAAACGCCTGCCAAGGCTTGGGTACCTGCTGAAGCACAGTCTCAGCGCCTTGCTTAGACTTGAACTCAGCGAAAATACACGCGCCGGTACCGGTTAGCCTAGGCTTGGAAAACGATTCCAGCCAGTCCATTGCGGCCCTTATTTCAGGGTACAATTTCTGCGCTATCGGTAAACAGTCATTGCGGGTACAGGTGGCCCCACTCAGAAAGGCGGCTATTTTGATCGGAGAGGTGTTACGTGTCAATTCCTGCTGCGAAAAAATACTGGCTGTTGATACCTCGCAGGCGGGCTTTAGCAGCAAGTACCACGGTGTTGGTACATCTACGGGGGTGAGTTGCCCGCCTGTGCCTTCCGCGAAAGCGGCTTTTCCCTGAATAAACACAGGTACGTCAGCCCCTAGCTTGGCGCCCATCGTGGCCAGCTGAGAGAGGTTCAGACCTGTTTTCCATAGAGCGTTCAACGCTAAAAGGGTGCTGGCCGCGTCGGAACTGCCGCCACCTACACCGCCGCCCACCGGAATATGCTTGTCTACCTGGATTCTGGCGCCCAAACGGCAGCCAGTAGCGGCCTGTAATGCAATCGCGGCCCTGGTGATCAGGTTATTTTCCGCATCCACGTTCATGCCACTGCCTTGCAGCTCAATGCGCGGCTCTTCCAGGCGCTGAAACTGTAGCTGATCGGCCAAATCCAGAAACTGAAATACAGTTTGCAGGTCGTGATAGCCGTCCGGGCGTTGCCTGTTAATGTGCAGAAACAGATTAATTTTGGCTGGCGCGCGCAGGGATAAAGAGCTGACCATCGCTAGTTTGCGGGCTTGGCGTTGGCTGGAATAGTCCAGCGGCTGACGAGTATGGTGATTTTCTCTTTAGTGTCAGACGGTTTGCCGGTGGCGGGCTGAATCACAATTCGCCTAGGCAGCAGGAATTCTTTATGAGTCTTGTAGCGGTCAAAGCTCAGCAACCAGCCGTCTTGTTCAAATGTGGCGGGTAGTCCAGACACAGGGTCCAGGGTCAAATGTCTAAGCTTTGAATCGGCGGCTAATCCGCGCACCCAGTAGCGAATATTATCCAGTGGAGCACGTAGCCCGGTGACCTGATGCAATAAATCATCAGCTGAATCTGCGGTTATTGGGGGCTTTCCAGCCTGCTGTACGCTGACTTGGTCGCCGCTATTTTCAATGCGCACCGCACCGATGCCTAATGGGCCGCTTAGGCGAATAGCGTATCCGTCATTGGTCTGCTGCCAATTGAGCATTGCCGAGCGTGGCTTGCCATCTACCTTCAGGCCAATCTTGCCGCGTAGCTGCCAATCAGGATAAGCAAGCAGTGCGGCGCGCTGCTGCTGATAATCGGTGCTTTCGATAATACTCTGCTGCGCGCAAGCGGCTATCAGCAGCAGGCAGCAGGCGAGCGCGCATCTGGCTGTCACGGCTGACCGAACCGCTCAATAATGTCTTTCATAAATTGATTGTCAGGCTCGGCCTCTATGGCCTTGCGCCATATTTCTTTGGCTTGGTCTTGTCGGCCGGCCACCCACAGGGCTTCGCCTAAGTGCGCGGCTACTTCAGGGTCAGGAAACATCTGGTAGGCTTTCTGCAGGTGTACCAGTGCTTCATCGAGGTCGCCACGCTTAAAATGAACCCAACCCAGGCTGTCGATAATCGCGGGGTCATTAGGTTTTAATGTGATCGCCTTTTGAATCAGCACCAAAGCTTCATCAAAACGCTTGGTATTGACTGTTAACGAATAACCCAGAGCATTCAGTGCGGCGGCATTGTCAGGTTCAACGCTCAGAAGCTGGCGCAGGTCGCTTTCGGCACCGTTCAGGTCTTTGCGCTTTTCACTCAACATTGAGCGCGCGTAGAGCAACTCGGTGTTATCAGGGTTACTCTCTAAGGATTCGGTGAGCAGGTCATAACTTCGATCTAACTCGCCATGGCTGGTTAAGGTGTTGGCGCTCAGCAGTTTCAAGTCCACGGCTTGAGCCGGGTATTTCACCGCCAAATCGTCAAGATGCGTCATGGCATCGTCTAGCTGGTCACGTTCACTCAGTAACTGCGCATAGCGCGCTTGCGCAGGAATAAAAACGCGGCCAGGTGTAACGTTTGCATAGTGAACCAGGGCTTCGTCAATTAGCTCGCGGTCTTCTTGAACCAGACCCAGGTAGTAGTGCACCGACGCATTTTCAGGGTCTAGCTCCAGTAAGGTGTCGAGCAGGTCTTTTGCTTCAGCAAGTTTTTGATTTTCGCGGTACACAAGTGCCAAGGTGAACTTCAGCTCAAAGTCAGACGGGTGCTTCGCTACCAAACGTTCAAATTCCTGCTCAGCACGGGGCATGTCAGAGCGCGTTAGCAGGCGAGCGTATTGCAGATGCAGGCGTTTATTGTCTTCGTCTTTGGCTAGTGCTTTCTTAATGCCGCTGATGGCCTCGTCGCTACGATTTAATTTTTCCAGCAATTGTGATTCGGTGATCAATGCCGAAACCCGGCCCCGATTTGCTGCGTGTTCATCCAGCTTCAAGCTCTCACGCACGCTTAATAAGGCCGCATCGGTGTTGCCCAAACTGTCTTCCAGCGTGGCAACACCCAACCAAAGGTCGGAATTTTTCGGGTGCCGTTCAATCAGCCCCTGCATCTGGGTTAGTACTTCTTGTTTGCGCGAATGGGTAAGGTTTGACGCTGAGCCAGCCAGCTGGGTGAATTGTGTGCTGCCGCCCAGTTCCATCGCCCCGACCATATGCGCCATGGCGCGATCCAGATCTCTGGCGCGGGCTTGATGAATAGCCGCTGAGCGCAGTGCATCAGAGTCTCCCGGTGCCGCCTTTGCCCACAATTCAGAGGCGCGCAAGGCCACAGCCTCGGCACGCAGTAGCTCAGCCAGTGCGGTTGCATGGCGCGCGATGCCAGCGTCTTCGGTTTTTGCTGCCTGGCGCAAGTAGTTTCGTAAGGCCACGTCGTAGCGGTTTCTCTGTGCGGCAATATCGGCAACCAGCAGAGAGTAGAGTGTTTGCAGCTCAAAAGGTCTGGCCGGTGGCTCAGGTTCCTTGACCTCAAGCTCATCGGCCTGCTCAACAGGTGCTGCTGCGGTTGTTTCTACGTCTGGTACGCTGGCACAAGATGTGACAAACGTTAAAGTCAGTAGCGCGATGAAAGTGGGTTTTCGCAAAATACCGGCGTTTAGGCAGATAATGGGCGCAAATTCCATGGGGTTCCTTGCAACAAATCTAGGGTAAAGCACAGTTCGTCCAGCCCGTGTTGATCTGGTTTGTCACAGCATCAACGGCACTCAGGCACTGTTTCATTGTAAACCAGATGCCTAAATGTTTGAGTCTTAAAAGTGTGATTCTATCCATTCGTCGTGCTTTATGGTCCGTAGTGTTGATAAAATGCCGGGTTAAGCAGGTTCGTCCTTAATAGGGGCAACTGACATCAGCCGCAGGTTCAATCTCAGCTAACATGCAACTCTTCGTATTTGGCCTTAGCCATAAAACAGCCGAACTCGCCCTGCGCGAGAAAATCGCTGTGAGCGGCTCTGAGCTAAAGCGGGTGTTGCAGGAATTGTGTGCGTCGTCACAGGCCAGTGAGCTAAGTCTTCTTTCAACATGTAATCGCACAGAGTTCCATGGCGTGGCTGATCAGCCTGAACTCGCCATTGAACGCATTCGTTCCTGGTGTGAAGGTCGTCTGAACCTGCCGGGTTCACAGGCCGCCGATACGCTCTTTTACAGCGTTAGCAAGATGGAAGCTGTGCGCCACCTGATTCGGGTCAGCAGCGGGCTTGATTCAATGGTTCTCGGCGAGCCACAAATATTTGGCCAAATGAAAACGGCATATTCGCAAGCGATAGAGTCAGATACGGTTAAAAGTGATTTGCACCGCGTGTTTGGCCATGTGTTTTCGGTGAGTAAAAAAATACGCAGCCATACTGGCATAGGCGCCAACCCCGTGTCGGTGGCATCAGCGGCGGTTAGATTGTCGCGCCGTGTGTTTAGTGATTTGGCGCAGAGCAATGCCTTGTTAATTGGCGCAGGCGACACCATTGCACTAGCGGCCAGGCATTTGAAATCTGAAGGAATTGCCCAGCTCAGTATTGCCAACCGAACTCTGGCGCACGGTCAAAGCCTGGCTGATGAGCTAGGCGGGCGTGCTTTGCCAATGTCGAGCATTCCACAAGCGATGCAAGAAGCCGATATAGTCATTAGCTCTACAGCCAGCCAGCTACCGGTTATTGGCAAAGGCATGGTTGAGCAAGCCCTGAAAGCGCGTAAGAACAAACCCATTTTCATTGTGGACATTGCCGTACCGCGCGACGTTGAGCAACAAGTGGGTGAGCTTAACAATGTGTATTTGTATACCGTGGATGATCTGCAAGACATTGTTGCTGACAACTTAAAAGAACGTGAGGCCGAAGTTACCAAGGCCGATGAGATTATTGAGCAGTCTCTTCAAGAATTTGCGTTGAGTAACGCCCAGCGTTCTGCAAGCAGCTCGGTTAGCGCGTATCGTCGCATGGCCGACGGCATACGGCAAAATGAGCTCGATAAGGCTGTTGCGTCCTTGGCCGCCGGTCAATCACCGGAAGATGTGCTGGCGAGTTTTGCCAACGCACTGACCAACAAGCTTATTCATGCGCCCAGTGTGGCCATGAAACAAGCCGCCGCTAACGACAACGCGGCTAAACTGCAGTGGGCTGAAGAGCTGCTGGGTATTGAAAACAAACCTGTGGCCAAAAGCCACGACGACGAGGAGCCCAAGCGGTGGCAATGAAGTCTTCCCTGCTGGAAAAGCTAAGTGACCTGGTAGATCGCTACGAGGAACTGGGCGCCTTGCTCAGCGACGCCGAAACAATTGCGGACCAGGACCGTTATCGCAAGCTGTCGATGGAATACGCCGAAATAGAGCCGGTGGTGAAATGTTACACGCGCTATCAAAAAGTGGGCACAGACGCTGAAGAGGCAGAAGCTCTGTTAAGTGATGCCGACGACGATATGCGTGAAATGGCTCAAGAAGAGTTGGAAAGTAGCCGGCAGGAATTAACCAGCCTCGAAAGCGAGCTTGAAAAACTATTACTGCCAAAAGACCCTTTGGATGGCAATGACGTATTCCTTGAAGTACGCGCCGGCACCGGTGGCGATGAGGCGGCGATATTCGCCGGCGATTTATTTCGTATGTACGGTCGCTATGCAGAAGGCCAAAAGTGGCGCGTTGAAGTGTTGAATGAGCGCCCTGGTGATCATGGTGGTTACAAAGAAGTGGTGTGTCGTATCAGTGGGCAAAGCGTGTATGGGCAGCTGAAGTTTGAGTCAGGTGCACATCGGGTACAGCGCGTGCCAGAAACAGAATCGCAAGGTCGTGTTCATACATCGGCCTGCACGGTTGCGATTCTGGCCGAGGTGGCTGACGTTGATGAAATCGATATCAATAAATCAGATTTGAGAATTGATACTTTTCGCGCATCCGGTGCAGGTGGCCAGCACGTTAACAAAACCGATTCAGCTATTCGAATAACGCATATACCGAGTGGTGTGGTGGTTGAGTGCCAGGACGAACGTTCGCAACACAAAAATAAAGCGCGCGCTATGTCCTTGCTGCAATCCAGACTGCTGGATTCAGCGCAACGCGAGCAAGCACAAGCGCAAGCCGATGAGCGACGTAACCTGGTCGGCAGCGGTGACCGCTCAGAACGTATTCGCACGTATAATTTCCCGCAGGGCCGGCTTACCGACCACCGTATCAATCTTACCTTGTACAAGTTAGCCGAAGTAATGGAAGGTGATCTTGGAGCGGTGATACAACCGCTACTGCAAGAGCATCAAGCTGATTTGCTGTCTGGCTTGTCTGACTGATATTCAGTATGACAATTGAGGAGGCACTGCGTTTAGGTGCCGAAAAATTGAGTGAACGTAGCGACACAGCGCGCTTAGACAGCGAGTGTTTGCTAACCCATAGCTTGAATGTTCAGCGGTCTCATCTTTACGCCTGGCCGCAGCA
>JBGCDE010000098.1:0-5027 GCA_045105115.1 Pseudomonadales bacterium
CCGAGGATATAAGAGAATGCATAGGCTGTAATATTTGCTATACCGGCGATAGTAAGCACGTGCCCATACGCTGTACCCAGAATCCGACAATGGGCGAAGAGTGGCGGCGTGGTTGGCACCCCGAGAAGATTGCCAGCAAGGGCGACTCCAATAGTGTATTGATAATAGGCGCAGGACCAACCGGCTTAGAAGCAGCGTGTGCACTGGGAAAGCGTGGTTACACCGTAATGCTTGCCGAGGCCACTAGAGAGCTAGGTGGCAGAGTAACAGCTGAAAGCAAATTACCAGGTTTGCGAGAGTGGATGCGAGTGGTTGACTACAGGGTTGGTCAACTGAGCAAGCTTGATAACGTTGAAATCTATCGTGAGAGCGTGATGACCTTACCAGACATTTTAAGTCTGGAGGTGGAGCACGTGGCGATTGCAACCGGTGCCAAATGGCGTCGTGACGGCTATGGCAATTACCTAAATTCAGAGTTGTCACCAGTGCCACCGGCTGGAGCTGTATTCACGCCCGACGATATAATGGCGGGTCGCTTGCCAACAGGAAAAACCATTGTTTATGACGATGATTGTTTCTACATGGCCTCTGTTATCGCGGAGAAGCTAACACTCGACGGGCTGGATGTTAGTTATTTAACACCATCGAGTAAGGTGTCTGAATGGAGCGATAACAACATGGAGCAAAGTCGTGTTCAAGCGCGGCTGCTTGAGTTAGATATAGATCTAATTTTAAACAAGGGCCTCAATGGTTTTGATGGACACACAGCGAGCCTTGGTTGCGTGTACACCGAACAAGAATGCTATATTGATGCTGACTCAGTGGTAATGGTAACGAGCAGATTGCCAAACGATGAGTTGTACCATCAACTGCAACACGCTATTGAAAGTGGCGAGAGTGGCGCGCCTAAGTCAGTAGCGCGAATAGGTGACGCTGAAGGACCATCGATCATTGCTTCCGCCGTGTATGCAGGCCACAAATACGCACGCTTACTTGACGCGCCTGAAGACGTAGATATGCCCGCGAAAATAGATCGCATGCATTTTCATTGAAGTTGCACTCTTTAGAAAAAATTTCCTATAGCACGAAGAGCGGAACCTCGCAGCAACAACTATGGAACATGAAGCACAATGAGCGCAGACAATAATATTCCTAGCAATGCCAATGTACTCATTATTGGCGGCGGAATAGTGGGCTGTTCTATAGCCTATCACCTGGCTAAACGAGGTGTTCAGGATGTAGTGCTGCTTGAACGTAAGCAGCTAACCTGCGGCACTACTTGGCATGCAGCGGGTTTAGTAAGCTTGCTTTGGCCCACGCCCTATCTCACCCAGTTAGCGAAATACAGTCATGATCTATACCAATCACTAGAAGCTGAAACAGGTCAGGCTACTGGCTATAGACGAACAGGCAGTATTTCCTTGGCACGCACTAGCGAACGACTAGAAGAACTGCAACGAACGTCTTCAACGGGGCGTGCTTTTGGTGTTGAGTCAGAGTTTATAGACAAAGCCAGGCTTGCCGAGCTGTACCCTGGAATTAATACAGAGGGTGTTGTTGGCGCTTTATACACCGAAAATGACGGGCAGACGAATCCGATAGACACAACAATGGCTTTGGCTAAGGGCGCGCGGCAACAAGGCGTTAAAATTATCGAGAATGTGAAAGTAGAACAATTGCTGCAGGAACAAGGCAAAGTGGTTGGTGTAACAACCGCTGCTGGTGAGGTTAAGGCTAACACTGTGGTTTTGTCGGCTGGTTTATGGTCACGAGAAATCGCAAAGCCTTTAGGGGTAAAGTTGGCGCTTTACCCTTGTGAGCACTACTATGTCGTGACCGAAGAAATCAAAGGCTTAGAGCGGCGACCAGTGCTTCGGGACTTTGATAGAGGTGTTTACTTTAAAGAAGACGCGGGGAAAATGCTGATTGGCTGGTTCGAACATAACGCGAAGGGCTGCGACTTCAGTCGTATTTCCGAAGACTTCTGCTTCGACGAACTGCCGTGCGAGTTTGAACATATTGAAGAGTATTTGCTTCGTGGCATGGACACCTACCCAACGCTGGAGCAGGTTGGCATCCGGACATTCTTCAATGGCCCGGAGAGTTTCACGCCAGACAATTTGCATTTGCTTGGGCCAACGCCAGAGATTGAAAACTTGTTTGTTGCCTGCGGTCTAAACTCCAAGGGAATTAGCGCAGGCGGTGGGCTGGGGAAAATGATGGCCGACTGGATTGTTGACGGTCATCCAGAAGGTGATATTGGCGAATGTGATGTGAGAAGACATCAAGCCCTGCAACGCACAGATGAGTATATAAGCCGGCGAATTCCAGAGGCCTTGAGTCATACCTACGCCATGCATTGGCCCTTCTACCAGTATGAGACAGGACGAGACTTGGTACGGTCCGCATTGCACGATACGCTTCTTGAGCAGGGCGCTTGTTTCGGAGAGGTGGCTGGTTTTGAGCGACCGAACTGGTTCGCAACTGACGGAGGTAAAGCAGAATACGAGTACAGTTACAAACGTTCAAACTGGTTCAACTACCATGCAAACGAACATCTCGCCATGCGAAACAACGTGGGCGTTTATGATATTTCGTCGTTCGGAAAATTTGAGGTAAGCGGGCCAGACGCCGAGAGCGCTTTGCAATGGATTTGTGTTGGCGATGTCAGCTTGGCGTCTGGGAACTTGGTGTATACGCAATGCCTGAATTCGCAGGGCGGTATAGAGGCTGACATAACAGTGTCTAGGCTGGATACAGACCGCTACATGATTACTACCGGAATCGGTTCGCTGTACCGCGATTGGTGGCATTTCAAGAATAATCTCAAAGGAGATGTGGAGCTGCGTGACATAAGTAACGAATACGCTTGCCTCGCATTGCAAGGACCCAACTCGCGAGCCGTGTTGAGCAGCGTGGTGGACGCTGACCTGGAGAATGCAGCATTTCCCTTTGGAACAGGACGCTACGCCTCGATTTCGGGCATCGTTGTTTGGTTGCAACGGTTGTCTTATGTTGGAGAGCTTGGCTGGGAAATTTTCGTGCCCCGCGCGCAGGCCGTCGCAATGTTCAATGTGCTGCACCAGGCGGGTAAACCCTTTGGTATTTGCAACGTGGGTTTGCATGCTGTTAATAGCTTGCGTTTAGAAAAAGGCTTTCGACATTGGGGGCACGATATAGGCGCAGCCGACAATTTGCAGCAAGCTGGATTGGCTTTTACCGCGAAACCTGATGTCAGTGATTTTATTGGGCGCGGAGCTTTTCTGGAAGCGAAGGCTTCGGGCTTGCCTGATCGTCGAATGATTCAGTTCATGCTTAACGACCCCGACCCCTTGCTTTACCACAACGAACCTATTGTTATGAACGGGCAGATAGCGGGTTTTATATCGTCCGCTATGTACGGTCATGGTGTAGGGTCTGCTGTAGGTATGGGGTATGTAAATGGAAGTGGCTTGAACGCTGAGAAAATTGGTTCTGCAGACTTTGAAATAGAGGTTGGTGATAGAAGGTATTCAGCGCAAGCATCGTTGAAAGGGTTCTATGATCCAGCCGGGACGCGTATGAAAGCCTGATTCTTTTGTTAAGCCTGCAACGCTGAGGCTATTTTCTTGGCGGCGCGGCGCCCTGAAAGATAAGCGCCATGCACGGTGCTTCGGTATTTACGTGACGTATGTTCGCCGGCAAAGTAGAGCTTGTTATCAATTGGCTGCTTGAACACGGCAAAGGCCTTTGATCGAACCCCATTCGCAACGTAAGAATACGAGCCATAGGTGTTTTTGTCGGAATTCCATTTTGTGCGAAGCATCTGTTTTGGCGCAGGTATGTCAGAGCCATAGATTGTACGAAGGTGAGCCATGATGGCATCGATTACGTCTTCGTCTGTCATTTTCTCTGTTGATACAGAGTAATCTCCATACGTGAATGTCATCAGCGCATTGGCGTCGGTGAATGGTTTCATGTTTAGAAAGTAATTGAACTTTCCGCGTTTATTTGGCGTAAACCCAATGTACTGAAGCTCGGGGTCCCAGAATGTTTCATCCCATAGGCACAGGAACTTATTGACTGAGCCCATCTTTATGTCGGTGATAGACTGCTGCACTTTACGCGGTAAAGAGGGGCTAAAAGAGATGTCGCGGTTTTTTAGCACGCCAAGCGGCACAGTCACCAGCACAGCGTCTGCATGCTCAATGCCTGTATTGCTTTGCACACTTATTTGGGGCTGCGAATAATCAATGGAGCTCACTCGGCTATCAAGTCTTATGTCTATATTTTTCCCGAGGTAATTCGCTAAAGAGTCGAAACCATTTGTAACAATAATGTCCTCGCCCTTAAATTCTTCATCATCATAAAAATCCAATGAGGAGAGGTCCGCTAAGTCGGCGCCGGAATCAAATTCGAGAAATGCGGAGAGCATGTATCGCCATAAGCGGCTATTACTACGCTGTGGGTACTTGCGGAAAAAAACGCTTTCGAAACTTTCATTGAGATTGCCCGAAAGCCGCTTAAGTGCTTTGTTGTATTTGGCCTCTGTGCGATCGAGTAAATCTGCGGAATATTGTGAGCCATCGGTGTCATAGACTTGCACACTTTGGTCATCAGTCAGATAAGTCTCTAACCCTGCAACTTTGATCAATTTGCTTATGGGATTGCCCTTGGGGCTATGAATCCAGCTAGCGCCCTCGTCAAAAGCAATGCCGGATTTTCTGTCCGTTTTTAGTCGTCCGCCAATCTTGTTGCTAGCTTCTATAACAAGAACGTCTATGCCCTTTTTTTTCAGGTAAGCGGCGGCGTTAAGGCCTGCGACCCCAGCACCAACGACAATTACCCTGCTGTTTTGCGAAACGGTTCTATTCATAGGTGGGTTGCATATGGATCAATAGTAAAGCACACCAATATGAGCTGTAAAAAAACAGTGCCTTCCTTGGCGCCTATAAGCGTGCAGCTAATACTAAGCCTGGCCGCTGTTAATGTGGTTCGGACGCTTTAAGACGAGGTGAAGTAAGACTTCGACACAGTTTCGTATATGA
>JBGCDE010000099.1:0-12456 GCA_045105115.1 Pseudomonadales bacterium
GGCCCCTTTCTGAAACTCGGGTCGGGGGAGGCGAAAAGTGGTGGGCGTCGCAGAGCGTCCATTCTAGCCGACGCCGTTGAAGCCTTGATTGGCGCGGTACATCTTGACGCTGATATCGATACGGCCAGAAATTTGATCGAGCGCTTTTTCTCGGATAGGTTGAGTGAGCTAGATCCGCACAACCCGGGCAAAGATGCCAAAACCAAGCTTCAGGAATTAATGCAATCCAGAAAGCACGCTTTGCCAAAATACAGCTTGAAAAGAACCAGTGGCAAGGCACACGAGCAAACGTTTGAAGTTGAATGTCGCGTACAATCACTGGACACGCCGGTCGCTGGTTCAGGAGGCAGTCGAAGAGAGGCTGAGCAAGACGCCGCCGCAGCTGTTTTGGAGCAACTTCACTATGAATGATTCAGCCACACAATGTGGTTACGTCGCGATCATCGGGCGGCCGAATGTTGGCAAATCCACCTTGCTGAACCACCTGTTGGGTCAGAAGCTCAGTATTACTTCACGCAAACCTCAGACTACGCGCCATAGCGTTCTTGGTATTCGCACCGAAGAAGCCAGTCAGTGTGTGTTTGTCGATACCCCAGGTCTGCATAAAAACTTCACAAGCAGTGCGGTCAATCGTTATATGAACCGCACCGCACGATCTGTGATTGATGATGTTGATTTAGTCCTGTTTGTAGTTGATCGCACTCAGTGGGGAGAAGAAGAACAATGGATAGCCGAGATGCTTACTACCAGCAAGGTCCCTGTGTTTCTTGTTATCAACAAGATCGATTTGCTTAGCGATCGCCAGACGCTGTTGCCCTTTATTCAAGATCTGCAGACCAAATACAACTTTGACAGTTTCCTGCCAGTGGCTTCTTTGCAGGGTGAATATTTGAAAGAACTGCAGCAAGAAGTCATAGCGCAGATGCCAGAGGGACCGTTCCATTTCCCTGAAGATCAAATTACAGACAAGAGTGAACGCTTTTTGGTATCTGAGTTGATACGAGAGAAGTTGGTTCGCCAGTTGGGCAAAGAATTACCGTACGAAACAGCAGTGGAAATCGAGCAGTTCAAAAGTGATGAACGCTTGCTGGATATTGCAGCAACTATCTACGTAGAGCGACCCGGACAGAAAGCCATTATTATTGGCAAGCAGGGATCGCGGCTGCGCACTATTGGCAGCCAGGCACGCGCAGATATGGAAGCAATGTTTGAGACCAAAGTGATGTTGCGGCTGTGGGTTAAAGTGAAGCAAGGCTGGTCTAATGATGAGCGTGCTTTAAAGAGCTTGGGTTTTGATTAGCAGCCTGTTAAAGCGACGTCTTCCTAAGGGGTAAGCGACCATTGGCACGCTCTAGAACAAAGACCTATGCCGCTTATGTTCTGCACGCCAGAGCGTTCCGTGAAACGAGCCTAATGCTGGACTTATTTACTCGCGAACAAGGTCGAGTGTCTGCCGTGTTTAAAGGGGGGCGCAAAGGTAGTCGTGCACGCGCCAGACCAGAACCTTTCTTGCAGTATCATGTCGGTTTATTCGGAAACGGTGACCTTAAATCCATAGCAAGTTTTGAAATTGACGCACAATTTGGTATTGAGCGGCTTCAGGGGGCAAGACTGTTCAGTGGCTTGTACTTGAATGAACTGCTGTACTACTTGTTGCTGGCAAATGTGCAGCAGGCAGACGTGTTTCAGGCCTACGAGAATGTATTGCTGGCACTGCATAAAACGGCTAATTTCGAAGCCCATCTTCGTAACTTCGAACTTAAACTGATGGATTGTTTGGGCTATGGGCTGAGCTTCGACCTGGAAGCTGACGGATTGAGTCCAGTGCGTGCTGAAAATCAGTACGAATTCCTTGCTGGGAACGGTTTCCAAGTATGTTCCAGCAGAACAATCGATAATCACGCCGCGCTGGTGTCGGGTGAGGTGCTGCTGCAGATAGTGCGCGGTGAATGGAGTGAGCCGCAGGTCTTGAAAACGCTGAAACAAGTCAATCAGCAAGCATTGCAACACATGTTAAAAGGCAAAACCCTCAACTCCAGAGAAATCTTCCGCAAAAGTAAAGCATAGGCGTTTGTTATTCAAACAAGACGTCCAGGTCATGTTGCTCATGCCACGCAATGAGCCTACTGATCTCTGCATCTAACTGATCGGCACGGGCGAATGCCTGTTCGCTATGGCCCGACTTCACATCGTCTTCTATTGAATGACAAATTTGCCTCAGTACCGGCACGCCTGTGTAACAGGCGTTGCCATGCAGTCGGTGCACCGCCATTGAAAATGCATCCAGGTTTTTTTGTTGTTTTAGATTCGCAATTCTCAGACGTTCCTCGGGCAATGAGTCGAGCAGACCCCTAAGCATGTCTTTCGCGAGTTCTGGCTTTTTCCCTGTCGATGTCAGGCATAACTGCAAGTCTACTGGTGCGGTTGTGTCTACGACTTCTTGTTCAAGGCTTTGCTGTTCTTCGCCCATTGTCAGCCCACGTTGAGTCCAATGGTTCAAGACTTGACTGAGCTGCTCTTCCATTATTGGTTTGCCCAGATAATCATTCATTCCGGCACGCATAAAGGCATTCTTGTCTTCAGTCTGAGCGTGCGCCGTCACGGCGATTACGGGTGTAGCGCGATTGAGAATGCTATGCATGCGAATTTTTTGGGTTGCTTCCAGGCCAGAGATTTCCGGCATTTGAATATCCATGAAGATTAACTGAAACACTTCTGTATCACAGGCTTCAATCGCGGACTGGGCATTATCGACCGCATTACAACTCAGACCTTCGTTTTCAAGCATCAATCGCAAAAGCTTAAGGTTGGCCTGGTTATCATCAACGATTAATACCCTGGATGAGCGTAGCTTGGTCGAGGCAGGCGCATCGGTTTCTGCAGTACTAAGTTGTCCTGGCTCGGCAATTGCAGCGCACAATGTATCGTGCAGAGTGCTGCGTCGAAGCGGTGTGAATACTGTCTCAAACCGGGTTGACCCCAGCAGCGACTGCAGACGGTTTTGTACTTCGCCGGCACACATGACGACTGTTTTATATTGCCCTGCAATTCTAATGATGTGCGCTACGGTGTCAGCATCATCCAGGCAACTGTTGTCGACCGCAAGAAGCATTACTTCAACGCCATTCATTGTTTCGCCGCCTGGCGCGGCGTCTGGAACAGCTGCCAATGTATTGATGCGTTGCGAGCCAATACGCCACCGACGAAAAAGCTGCTGCAGTGACTGCATGAAACCATTATGTTGTATGAAGTAGCACACCGTCAGGTTTTCGAAATTAGTCATTGGTACATCTTGTGTGATGACCTTGGTTTGTAAACTGAAACGGAAAGTGGAGCCTACGTTCGCTTCGCTTTGCAGAGATATTCTGCTGTCCATTTGCTCTACAAGGCGTTGCGCAATAACCAGCCCCAGGCCGGTTCCGCCGTAGTTTCGGCTTACTGAACTGTCACCCTGGCTAAAGGCATTGAACAGGCTTCGTTGTTGCTCTTCGCTCATCCCGATCCCAGTATCAGTAACACTGATTTCCAGTTCGCGGTTGTCTAACAGCTGTACCGCTATTTTTACCTCACCATCGGTGGTGAATTTAATGGCGTTGTGTACCAGGTTCGTCATTATTTGCTGCAAGCGTTGCGGGTCACCTGTAATTTGCTCAGGTACGTTATGCTGATAAACAATACTCAAGCTAATGTTGCGGTCATTCGCCATGGGCGCAAGCAAGGTCAGTGTTTCTTCGAGTAGGTCCAGAAGATTAATCGGAATGTAGTCAAGGACAAGCTTGCCAGCTTCGAGTTTGGAAAAATCAAGAATGTCGTTGATGATTCTGAGCAAGCCGTTCGCCGACTGGCGGATTGTATTTACGTAGTCGGCTTGTTTATCTGTTAACGGTGTTTTAGTTAGCAGATTGGTAAAGCCAATGATGCCGTTCAGTGGCGTGCGAATTTCATGGCTGGTATTTGCAAGAAACTCCGATTTTACATGCGATGCGTTGACGGCTTCTTTGCGTGCAAGGTCCAGCTCAATATTTTGTACCTCTAGGGTTTCCAGCGTTTCCCGAAGATCTCGCGTGGTTTGCGCTGCGCTGCGTTCTGTCTCTTTCTGATTAGCGTAAACGTTAAGCCACATGGTGTTGAGTTTGGATGCCAGTTTTTCCAACTCGTCATCATCGCCATCCAGTGCTATTTCAGTGCTTGCTGAATTGCTGGCTGCTGAGTCAACCGACTCCAGAATTTTCTGCACCTTGCGACTGTATTTGCTCGTTAGAAGCACGCTTAATGCAATCATCGCGATCAACATGCCGAGTATGATCAAACCGGAGGTAAGCAGTGTCTGAAACATGCGGATAATGAGTGGATGATTGGCGTACTCAATCTCTACCCAGCCATAATCAGCTTTCTGGCCCGCGTTGTCCGTGGAGGTCATCGCCCTTACAAATCGGTAGGACGCGTCCGTTTCGCTGACCACAACATTCCTATCGTGCAAGTCTGCGCGCTCGCTCATCACCTGCAACATTGACGGTCCAGCGCGGTACTGTTTGTTGTTAAGGGAATCATGTATCTGCACGGCTCGAACAGACCGCTGTTCCAGTATGATTACTGCCAGCTCCTGCAGTGAGTCCTCAGTCGGACGCCCGGCAATGCTGCGAGCGCCTAACATGGCTAGCTGCTCGGTGGATGAGACGCCTCGAGCTATAAGCATGCTGCTGAGGAATGTCTGCTGAGTATTGATGAAATAAACACCAAACAACGTCAATACGACGCCCAATGCGCCAATATTGATCAGCAAGATTCGCCGTTTTAATGACCACACAGGCATACGATTATGGCTCTCATGATGTTAAAATGTTGGCCCTGGTTGCCGTGCAGCAACGGCCAATATGCGCCGCTGCAAATCATTATACGCTATGCAAGACATTGATTTTCCTACCATCGAATCCTGCATTGGCGAAACTCCGCTAGTTCGCTTGCAGCGCCTGCAAGGTGACAGTTCCAACTTGGTTCTGATGAAGCTGGAAGGCAATAATCCAGCCGGCTCGGTTAAGGATAGACCAGCGCTAAATATGATTCGGGCCGCTGAGCAACGCGGCGATATTAAGCCTGGTGACGTGTTGATTGAGGCCACCAGTGGCAATACTGGCATTGCCTTGGCTATGGCTGCCGCGATTAAAGGTTATTCTCTAAAGCTTATTATGCCTGCGCATATGAGTGATGAGCGCAAGCAAGCCATGTCGGCTTATGGTGCCGAGTTAATCGAGGTAAGTCAGGCTGGCGGTATGGAGGCTGCCAGAGATCTGGCATTGGACATGCAGGCCGCAGGCGCGGGATTTGTATTGGACCAGTTTTCGAACCCCGACAATCCGCAGGCGCACTACTTGAGCACCGGGCCTGAAATTTGGCGTCAAACGAAAGGCCAGATTACCCATTTTGTCAGTTCCATGGGCACAACTGGAACCATAATGGGCGTATCGCGATATCTCAAAGAGCAAAGCGAAAGTATACAAATTGTTGGTCTTCAACCAGAAGACGGTTCTGCAATTCCAGGAATTCGGCGTTGGCCGAAAGCGTATCTTCCAAGCATCTATGATGAGCTTCGGGTTGACCGAGTGATTGATATTAGCCAACAGCAATCTGAACACACGATGCGTCAATTGGCCACGCAGGAAGGGATTTTCTGTGGGGTGTCTTCGGGTGGTGCAGTGTCTGCGGCTTTGCAGTTGAATGCTGAACTGCGCAATGCCGTCATCGTTTGCATAATCTGTGATCGCGGCGACCGCTACACCTCCACCGGAGTATTTGCTGATGGTCCGAGTTAGCCGAACCCAGCAACCAGAAGCTGGCGACGGATTCCAATTTGAAGCGTGGTATGCAGAGCTTGAGTTGCCTGGCGACGCCTATGATGCCAGCTTGTTAAAACGTGCTGTACAGCTCAGTGCCGAGGTTGAAATTGCAGCGGGCGAATCGGATTATCTGGACAAGCCGCAAAGTAGTTTCAGAATTGGG
This sequence comes from Pseudomonadales bacterium, assembly GCA_045105115.1. Taxonomy (GTDB): domain Bacteria; phylum Pseudomonadota; class Gammaproteobacteria; order Pseudomonadales; family JAUIET01; genus JAUIET01. Next base: position 5,998 of record JBGCDE010000099.1, read on the forward strand.
CTACAGATGGCTGAGATTTTGGTTGACTTCAAAGTCGATAGTGACGCATTTGTCGCTGCATTGTTGTATCGGCAGGTACGCAAGGAACGCTTGAGCCTGGATACCGTGCAGCAAGAGTTCGGTGAAGCCGTAAGTGCCTTAATTTACGGCGTGCAGCGCATGGCAATGATCAGCCAGATCAGCGACGACCCGACCCTGTCGGTCTTAGGGCAAGGTGCCAATCAAGGGCAAGCTATTCGCAAGATGCTGGTCTCAATGGTTGACGATGTTCGTATCGCGCTTCTGAAGCTGGTTGAGCGTACGGCTGCGATTCGGGTTGCCAAGCTTTATCCAGAACGGCGCACCAAGATTGCCAGAGAAGTTTTTAATGTGTACGTGCCACTGGCGCATCGCTTAGGTATCGGGCAACTGAAATGGGAGCTCGAAGATTTGTCTTTTCGTTATCTCGAGCCGGATGTTTATCAGCAAATAGCAGGTCTGTTGGCCGAGAAGAGAGTCGACCGCGAGTCTTTTATCAACGCGGTGACTGAGCATTTGGGCACCGCCTTGTCGGATGCTGGCATTGACGCAACAATATCCGGGCGAGCCAAGCACATCTTTAGTATCTGGCGAAAGATGCGTTCTAAATCGATTAGCTTTTCCGAAGTGTACGACATTCGCGGCGTTCGAATTCTGGTAAAGCAGCCGCATGACTGTTACGCCGTGCTTGGCATTGTCCATTTGATGTGGCGCAGCGTACCGAACGAATTTGACGACTATATTGCCAATCCTAAAGAGAATGGCTATCGCAGTTTGCATACCGCGGTGTTAGGTCCTGAAGGCAACACTTTGGAAGTACAGATTCGTACAGAAGCGATGCATATGGAGGCTGAATACGGCGTATGCGCACACTGGCTTTACAAAGGCTCGGATGCGGGCAAAGGCTCTGATACTTCCTATGAAGAAAAAATTGCCTGGCTTCGCGAGGTATTGCAGTGGAGCGCTGACATGCAGCGCTCGGAGGGGCGGGGAAGAAAAATTCGCTCCGAAATTGTTAACGATCGGGTTTATGTTTTTACGCCAGAAGGACACATCGTTGATTTACCAAGTGGTGCCACACCTATAGATTTTGCGTATCACGTTCATACTGAAATAGGCCATCGTTGTAAGGGCGCTAAAATAGATGGCCGAATTGTGCCGCTGACATATCAGTTACACACCGGTGAGCAAATCGAGATTATCACTGGTAATCAGTTTGCGCCCAACCGTGATTGGCTGCGTGACGGTCTGTCCTACACGCGCACAGCACGCGCTCGTTCCAAGATTCGACAATGGTTTAAACGGCTGGATCAGGAAGAGAATGTCGCCGCCGGAAGGCAGCTGGTAGAACGTGAATTCAAGCGCCTGGCTTTGACCAGCCTCGACTACAGCTATGTGGCTCGCAAAGTTAATTGTCAGTCGGTTGAATCAATGTACGGGGCAATAGGGGCCGGGGATATTGGTTTGAGCCAGGTGCTCAATGCCGCACAGAGCCTGCTCGGCACCGATGACAAGGAATTTGCACCGCGTTTGCATCAGCGAGAAACTGAATCAGTCGCGGGCGGCGTAAGAGTAGGCGGAATTGGCAATTTGCTAAGTCATCTAGCGGGCTGTTGCAAACCAGTGCCAGGCGATCCTATTCGCGGCTATATTACCCAAGGGCGGGGCGTTTCCATTCATCGACAGGATTGTGGGCGAGTACTGTCTCTGCTTGAAAAAGACGCCAAGCGAATTATTGAAGTGGATTGGGATGGTGCAGAGGACAGTGCCTACCCGGTTGAAGTCAGAATTGAGGCGTTTGACCGTCGCGGTCTGCTCAGCGATGTAACGGGTCTTTTGGCGGCGGAAAAGTGCAATTTAACGCAGGTTCAAACACACACTGACAAACAGTCCAATATTGCGCGAATTGTAATCACGGTTGAAGTTGATAGTCTTGAATCCTTAGGTAGCCTTTTGGCCAAGATCAATATGTTACCGAATGTGTCAAGCGCGGAGCGCATTCTAAATGGCTAAGCAGCGCTATTGGGCGACGAGGTTCGGGCACTAGGCTACACTCAGGGTAATCTGCATGGTTTTCAACACACCAAAATAATAAAGAATCGCTTGATGCCGAAACAAGAAGTGGTACTCCCTAAAAGCCTGTTGTCGAACAGTACCGGTCGTGGGCACGCGCAACAGGGTAATTTGCGTTTCCTGGAAAAGGCAATTCACGAACGTTGGGCACTGGGGCAGAATATTGTTCTGTGCTGGACGCCATGCCGTTCGGGTATTGATTTGTTGATGGCGCCGCATTACTTTCTGGGCGCTTATGCAGCGACTCAGGACGAAGACGACAGTGCGGAAAGGGCTGACGTTCGCGCAGAAGAAAACCGAGACTATGTTCGCGAGCTGATTAGCAATAGCCGTTTGATGAAGCAAGATGAATTCAAGCGCGCTGAACAACGTCTTGAGCTACAACGCACTTCACTCAAGCTTCCTATCCCTTTATCGGAAGAACCGCACATCGTCGATCAGGTTGAAGATATTGTGAAGCGTCACAGTATCAGTTTCGTTGCCAGCCGTGCGGTGCTGCTGTTTGATATTGTCGATTTCACTTTGTTTTCTCCATTTGAACAAACCAGCCAGCTAACAAGTCTCTCGTATTCGCTCAACAGTGCCTACAACAAGCTGCAGCAAATGGGAATTGATATCGATTTTCGCCGCACAACCACCGGCGACGGCTTTTACGTATGGGCTCGTTCAGCTGAGGCGATTAGCACGATTCACTTGTTTCAATTCATGTTGCTGTCGATTGCCGATAATGCCATCGCGAAACGTAAATCGGTTGGCAATACGGTGCCGATCATTCGTACTGGATTTCATGTGGGCAGTCATTACGAATTTTATCAGGCAGAGGCTCTTAACCCGACAATGAACAGTTACATTGTCGGCGAGGTGACTATCGAATTGGCTCGCATGCTTGATCTCGCCCAGGCTGGTCAGATTTTTGTTGGCGACTTCAAAGCCCAAATACCCACCTCAAACCGAGATGGCGCCTACCTAATTGACGTTGACGCTCAGAAATTTCTGGAGCGCGTAACACGTAATCTGGAAGGTTTTAAAGGCTTGGTTCTGTCCGATGAGGAAGTGGTTGCCATTCATGCCTATCTAACTGGTGAAACGGGCATATCGGCTGGGCAGGTGGCGCGACGCTTTAAAATAACCGATAAGCATGGCCGGTCCAGATACGCTTACAATTTGCGCTGTAATATCCATATCAAGAACTCCAAAACCATAATTATGGGACTTCAAGACTACTATTTGCCACGCAGTTCACGTTCTCAGGGGAAGTCGCTTGCTGACGAAAAAGCGATCACTACACTTTACCCAAAGAGCCGCCAAAGCCCTGATATTACTGAAGAACGGTAATCTCGGCAGGCGAATAAAAGAGTCTGCCAGTGCCAAACGATGTAACCAACAGCGTCAATGTTGCAAACCCGGAGAGTGTTCTCAGTGCTGTTAAAGGCATTATGGAAGCACGATATCCTGGCCGATCCTTTAAAGTTCTCGACCGATTGTTTGCCGACCTCGCGCGGCTGTATCGCGGCAAGTATCCGGGTTACCACCCTTGCGAAACTGATTACCATGATTTGCAGCATGTGCTGGACGTAACATTGGCCTTCGCGCGATTGGCTGACGGTTATGAGCAAGAACACAAAGCGGAGCAAAAGCTGGGTGCCGAACTCAGCTTGCTGGGTATCATCGTTGCCTTGTTTCACGACTCGGGCTACATCAGACGGGTTGCAGATCGTACTCATAGCCATGGCGCGGAGTACACGAAAGTTCACGTCACCCGCAGCGCACAGTTTATGGCGGAGTATTTGCCTACCATTGGACTTGGCCACCATGCGGATCTTGCAACGCGTATCGTGCACTTCACAGGCTATGAGCTAAGCCCCGAACATATTGCCCTGCAGGATCACAGACATCATGTGATTGGTGCGCTGGTTGGTACTGCCGATGTTATTGCGCAAATGGCTGATGATGCCTACTTGAAAAAGTGCTATCAGAATCTGTATAACGAATTTGAGATCGCAGGCGTTACGCAATGCGTGAATGAGCGGGGGGAGATTGAGGTAATCTATGCTTCCGCTGAAGAACTGCTGCGGAAAACGCCACATTTCATGCAGTCGATCGTTGAGCATCGCCTGGATGGCTACTTTGCGGGTCGATATCGCTATGTTGAAGCCCACTTTGACGGCGAAAACCCCTATATGAAGGCTCTGCACGCCAATCGGCGCAGACTAGAGCAGTTGTTAACACAGTCTGATGCTGAATTAATTGCTGGACTAGGCTAGGGCTTCAACACTACAAGCGCAGTAACTATATATTCAGCTTGCTTCCAGCCTGCTATCATGACGGGCTGTCACGTCTTGTTATTCCACACCTTTTGCACAGAGAAGCCTATGTCTGAATACAATCCGCTTGAAAAACACCACGAAGACCATGCCGAGAAGCATATTGCGGAACTCGTTGAGCGATCCAGAGCCGCGCAGGCGCAAATTGAAGAATACACTCAAGAGCAGATAGACGAATTAATTACTGCAATGGTTTGGTCTTGCTGCCAGCCGGGTATTGCAGAGGAAATTGCTCAACACACACTCGATGAAACTCAACTGGGCGACTATAACGGTAAGTTTGCGAAAATTGCAATCAAGACTCGAGCGTCGCTAATGGACATCGTCCACGACAAATCTGTTGGCGTGATCGAGGAAGATCTGGAGCGAAACATTATCAAGATCGCCAAGCCCGTTGGGGTTATTGGCGCCTTGTCGCCGTCTACAAACCCTGAAGCAACACCGGTGATTAAAGCGATCAATGCGGTTAAAGGTCGCAACTCAATTATTATTGCGCCGCATCCGCGCGGTAAGCTCACCAATAAAATGATCGTGGATCGAATGCGTGCTGCTATCGAAAAAATGGGGGCACCGGCGGATATCGTTATTGGAATTGATACACCTACCATGGAGAGTACAGATCAATTGATGGCCCAGTGTGATTTAATTTTGGCAACCGGTGGTGCTGGAATGGTCAGAGCGGCTTATTCAAGCGGAACACCTGCTCTGGGCGTAGGGGCGGGCAACGCAGTGATCACTGTCGATGAGACCGCAAATATAGATGATGCCGCTGAGAAGATTCGTATCTCTAAAACGCTGGATTTAGCCGCCTCCTGTTCCGCCGATAATTCGGTCATTGCCGTAGAAGCAATTTACGACGAGTTACTCGCGAAGTTGATCGCCCAGGGCGGTTACCTGGCCAATCAGGATGACTACCAAAAGATAGCCGCAGTGCTATGGGAAGACGGACACCTGAATGCTAATGCAGTCGTCAAAACCCCACAGGTTCTTTGTGGTATGGCGGGCGTCAGTATTCCAGACGACCGATTGTTCATTATTATGCCTGAAACAGGTACCGGGCCTGAGCATCCATACTCTGGTGAAAAGCTGTCAACCATCATGGCGTTTTACAAAGTGAAAGATATAGATGCAGCGGTAGCTCTCACTAACGAAATTCAGGCATACCAAGGCATGGGGCACAGTTGCGGTATCTACACGACCAGCGATGAAAACATTCTAAAGCTGGGCATGGGTACAAAAACTTCAAGAGTGATAGTGAATCAGCCGCAGGCGCCTTCGAATAGCGGTAACTTATGGAATGGTTTACGCCAAACGTTTTCTCTTGGCTGCGGAACCTGGGGTGGTAATTCCACTAATGACAACATCAACTGGCGTAACCTGATCAACGTTACCTGGATTGCCAAACCACTGGCAGTACCCAAGGTCTTACCGCCTGATGAAGAATTGTTTGCCAGCGTCATTGGCAAAATTTCCTAAGGCTCGCGTTTATGGATGAACAAGCAAGAGTTATTGTTGAGCGTGAAGGAAGCCTTGGCTTGCTTACACTGGATGCACCCGCCACGCTTAACTCGCTGACGCTGGATATGGTCGACCAGTTGCAAACTGCGCTGGATAGTTGGGCTGACGACGACTCTGTAAAAGCGGTTTTCATACAAGCCAGTGGTGAGAAAGCGTTTTGTGCAGGCGGCGATGTTCAAGCGCTGTATCGCTCGGCGATTGAAACGCCAGGCGGTCCTTGTGAGTATGCGGAAGATTTTTTCGCGCGAGAATACCGCATGAATTTTTCACTCCATCAATACAACAAGCCGCTGATTGTCTGGGGGCATGGCATCGTGATGGGCGGAGGCTTGGGCATTTTTGCCGGTTGCAGTCACAAGGTTGTTACGGAGCGAACCCGATTCGCAATGCCCGAAATTACAATTGCTTTGTTCCCCGACGTGGGTGGCAGTTACTTTTTAAATCGGATGCCTGGCAGCATCGGCCGCTTTCTTGGGCTGACAGCGGCCAACTTTAACGGTAATGACGGCTTGTATGCCGGCTTTGC
>JBGCDE010000100.1:0-5792 GCA_045105115.1 Pseudomonadales bacterium
AAACAACGCCGGCGATACGTTACAGCGCGCGATAGAAATGACGCTATTTTGGAAAATGGAATCGACCCAGGAATACACACTACAAGCCAACATCGAGGTTACTGACCCGTACGATGATCGCATTACACGCGGCAACGGCATTGTGCGGATCGATCCGCAACACGCCTTCAGGGCGACCTATCTAAATGCGCGCGGCGGCGATTTCAATTACACGTTAGCCTATGAAGTTAGCAATCGAGGCACAGACAAATTCGGACACGAATTTATCTTTGATCCCAGCTGGTACATTCACGACCGCGTGACACTCAGTGGCGAAGCGTCTTACACCTTCATTGATGAGTGGCTGCTTTGGGATGCCGACACCGCCCAGCTTGCCACGTACGAAGCCGATGTTTTTGACGTCAACCTGAGGCTGGATTGGTACCCCGATTCACGACAGGAAGTGCGCGTGAAGTTACAGTGGGTAGGTGCAAGCGCTGACGCAATCAGTGCTAAGAGCATAGGCCCCGATGGAAGGCTAGTGAACTCAGGGCGCTTTGTGGATGACTTCAGCGTGAGCGACGCCGCATTACAGGTGCGCTACCGCTATCAGCTGGCCCCCCTGTCTGACATTTTTTTGGTTTACGAACGCGGCGGTTTCTGGAATGAAGCCGCCAGTGGGGTGAGCGCTGACGATTTATTCGGCAACGCCTGGGAGGATGTCAGTACGCAGCGCGTGCTAGCAAAGATCAGATACCGGTTTTAGCGCAGAACAAATCAATACAGTTCTTCGATATAGTTCTTTTCTAGCTCACTCTCCACAAACTGCTCAACCTCCTCGCCTCCATCGAGCTGTCTGGCAACCTGCTTGGCGATCAACGATTTTCGAGTAGCGCCCCAGGTATCTGGCTGCCATACCTTTGAGCGAATCATCGCTTTGCCGCAGTGGAAAAAACACTCCTGCACCACCACCTTCGTGGCCAGAAGAGCCGGCTTATCCCCCACACTCATTGCAGCGAGCAATTCTGGATCTTGAGTCAACGTCGCCTTACCTTTGATGCGCAGGGTTTCTCGACAATTGGGTATGACAAATATCAAACCGATAGCCGGGTTGTTTAGCACATTGTGGAATCCAAACATCAGCTTGTTACCAGGGCGCTCGGGGATGCTCAGCGTGTTGTTGTCATGCACGGCAACAAATCCGGCAGGGTCACCCTTAGGAGAAATGTCAGGCAATCCATTGGCATCAAGCGTCGAGATAAACACCAGACTTGAGGCCGCAATAAATTCACGCATCTCGGGGTCAAGCTGATCGTGTATTTTTTGCTGGACGACTTCGTTGGGTTCGCCCAGCAGCGCGTTGAGCGCTTCATGCGAGTGAATTTGGTGTGGATCCATGCCTGGTTCCCTACTTTACAAAGCGTTATCCGGAGTATGGCCTTCATTCGAAACCCTATCTCACACCCCCACCAATGTCAGGCATTTTTACACTCTTTGCTCGGTGCGACAGTCGCTTCGTAATCGACAGGACAATAAAACACTATTTATCAATAGCATACGATTGTTGGTGTGAGTCTTGCAGAGTTTACACAACGCATACAAATGAACGTTGGAAACCTACCACTTTTTATGGGGACAGACTCGTGAAATTGATAAGAATCACAGCAGCTCTATTTACCGCCTCCTTAGGCGCGGCTCTACTGGCAGCGCCAGCGTCAGCCGTCCCCCTACCGATTGCCTCGCTTGGGTACAATGGCGCACTCAATCTCAACGCCAGCGAAGGCCTGACGATTACTGGTGATTTCAACGCGCAGTACCGCACGCCACCCGGAGCAGCTGGCCCTTATCAGTTCGACACCAGCCTGAATCTTGGCCCTATAACTGCAAGCCCTGAATTCACCGTTACCACGCCTGAGATCGTGCTGGTTCCCGGTGGTGAAACTTGCATTGGCTCTTTCTGCTTCCCTGTTCCCCCAGTGACACTGCCGCCGCAAATTGTGCCACTGAATCCAACCCTTACGCTGGCCGACGAAATCAATGTCTATGACCTGTCTTACACCAGCGGTAACTTACCACTGGGTGATATCTTTGCATTCGACTTCGGCACAGCACTACTGGGTGACGCACTCAATCTAGACTCCCTTGTGCAGGATCAGTTTGAAACTGGCGCCACAGCGGTGAATGAAACAGGCATTGTGTTTGGCCCCTTCACTAGCGACTACGCCTATGAAGGCATACTGCAGCCCGACGGAGAGACAATACTTGGGAGCTACCAAGTCGATATCTCCGGCCCAGGCATACTTGCTGATCTGGAAACAGCGCTGTTAGATCTGATCAACGACAACACTGCATTACTTTCAGACTTTGCACTGCAGGGGCTTATTGCTAGCAATCCTTGCGGCGTGTTCGGTCCGATACAGGACCTCTGCAACAGCATCATCAGCGGGTTGGATAGCTCACAGCTTCTAGTCACCGTGACCAGCCTGGGTGACTTAAGCGCTGGATATTCGGTAGACAAGTCAATCACGCCTCTGGGCAACAACACTGATCCAGACCCCAATGCAGTACCTACACCTGCCACTCTGCCACTTCTGGCAGCTGGCTTGTTGATGCTGGGCATGGGCTCACGACGCAGACGCCAGTCATAAGCTCAGCGGTCGCTAATATCATATTAGCGTCGTGACTTCGGTGGCGCAGTAAGCGCCACCACCTTCAGAAAACAGCGGCTAGCCCGCTGTTTTTTTGTTTTTTGTACGGCGATATTCTTTCAATCGAAAGTTGCCGTCTGCGCTCCTCGACCGCTGTTGACTTAACGGCCGCATCGCTTGCGCCCTAAATCCTCGACCCACAAACTGACAAACCTGTATATTAGTGCAGCGCCCACTAACACTGAGAACACGGTATGTCTGACAGCACCAAAGACGAAGGATCGATTAGCGTAGAACAGCGCGGCCACCTTTTGCTCATAGGGCTAAATCGCCCCAAAAAATACAATGGCTACACGCCCACCATGGCAAAGCAGCTGCTGGAAGCGTTTACAGAACTCGATCAAAACGACGAGCTTTTCGTGGGTGTTCTGTTTGGGCACGGTGAGCACTTCACCGCGGGCCTTGATCTACCCAAATGGACAGGCCGTATGGAGCGTGACGCAAGCCCGGAGCGAGGCGAGGATGCAAGCGTCGACCCAATGGCGCTCGGGCGCGCGTGCCGCAAACCCATCGTCACAGCGGTACAGGGCATCACCTTTACCTTCGGGATTGAAATAGCACTGGCAGGCGACATTGTGATTGCTGCCGAAAACTGCCGGTTTTCGCAGCTGGAGCCCGCCCGAGGTATTCACGCCACAGGCGGAGCAACGATTCGCTTCGTCCAACGCGGTGGCTGGGGCAACGCCATGTATCACTTACTCACCAGTGACGAATTTGATGCGCAAGAGGCTTATAGAATCGGCTTTGTTCAAGAGGTCGTACCCACCGGTACACAGCTAGAGCGCGCGATCGAGATCGCAGAGGTTATTGCCAAGCAAGCGCCTCTAGCAGTGCAAGCGACCAAAGCAGCGTCAAAACGGTTTGTTGAAGAAGGTTTTCACGCCGCCGTTGCGCAATTGGCCCCCACGCAGCAAAAACTCATGGACAGCGAAGATGCCAAAGAAGGTGTTCAATCATTCATAGAGCGCCGCGAAGCAATCTTCAAAGGCCGGTAGCGTCTACACTCTTTGTAAACACAATCGATAAAAGAGATCTCGCCATGCCCCATTTTTTGCGTATGACGACTGCGATCATAGCGTTACTACTTACAGTAAGCGCTAATAGCATGCCGCTGGTGCCGGTCGAGATTGGCAGCAAAGAGTGGCTTTAGCCCCGTGCCTTTCTGGGCTCTACCTGGAATGAAATAAATGCTGTTTGCGACGCAGTGACGGGCGTCTGCAATGGCGAGCTTAACGGCCACAATCTAGAGGGCTGGGTTTGGGCAGGTCTGGACGATGTGCATGGGCTCTACAACGACTACTTCTCCACCGCGCGAACGCCTTCAGCCCCTCAGTGGCTGGGCATGGGCCCGGGGCCAGACGCCTACACAGACTCTACAGCGTATGTGGGCGGGGGCAACATCATATCCACAGAAGGCACAGCGGATAAAGACAGCAACTACTACAGCCTGGCCTACGACCCGGGTTCACAAACCGTCACCCTGTTTCAGCTGGGCGGATTTTTCTTTCGCGAGACCGCGACAGTGCCAGCACCCTCTACGGCGCTGTTGCTGATCCTGGGAGGCTTTGTGATGCGCCAACGATCAAGCCGCGGCAAACTCTTCAAAAAATAGCTCAGCGTTCAACAGCATCCACAGGCTCATAGCCCTTGAGTCGTCATGCTCAATCATGGGCGGGATGATCGAATCTTTCTTTTTATATTCTTTAATGAGCTCATCGGTGGTGACACCCACAACCAGACGATCACACATGGCTTTGGCATTGCGCAAAATATAGTGGCTTGCCTGCTTACAGGCTAACCACGGTATCTGCGTACTTAAGCGTTTCCTGGCGATGTGTCACCATCACCACAGTGAGCTGCTCGGACGCCTTTTCCAGAGTCTTAAAGAACAGCTCTTGTGTTTGTGTGTCTAGCGCACTGGTCGCCTCGTCTAGCACAAGCACCGACACATCTCGGTACAATGCTCTGGCAATACCTACTCTCTGACGCTGCCCGCCACTGAGCAACGCGCCACGCTCGCCGACCAGCGTATTGTAGCCATCGGCAAATTGTTCTATTTCTGTGTCGATCGCTGCTCGCGCAGCAGCGTAACGCACTCTGTCATGATCAATATTTTCTGGGAAGATTCCAAAGGCGATATTTTCGGCAATACTGGCATCACTCAAATACACCGTCTGTGGTACAAACCCCACCGCTTTTTGCCATGCACCCAGAGTGCTCTCATTTAGAGGTTGGCCATCTACCAACAAAGTGCCTGAATCGGGTGAAATCAAACCCATCAGAATCTCAACCAACGTGCTCTTGCCCATTCCTGAGCGCCCAGTAATAGCCAGTATCTGCCCAGCGGGCACCGTTAGCGAATAGTCTTCAAACAAAGGCGTAGCCGCGTCAGGGTAGCTGTAGGAGATATTCTGCAACTGAATGTCGTGCTGCGGATGCAGTGCAGCGCCCGCGCTCTCAACACGCTCAGGCCGCTGACTTGCAGCGCGTACGATTTCATAGAGCTTATCAAACACGGCCTGCGCGCTGCGTATCTGCGTTACGGCCAAGTAGCTCTGCTGTACTTTGGGCACCAGCTTAAATCCGGCCATTGCGTATAGCGTCAACACGGGTAGCACCGCTTCGACACCGCCTTTCACGGTTAAAAAGTACAACGTGATCAGCAGCATGCCCACTAACACAACCGTCTCTACCATGTAGTACGGCGACTGGCCGAGGATCATGTTCTCGGCCATGGCTCGAGTGACTTTATTGGTAGACGTTTTAAATTGGCCAGCGAGCTGTGATTCAGCCGCATAGAGCTTGATATCTTTGATGCCCTCTAAGCTCTGAATCAGTAATTTGTTACGCCGTGCGTTTGCACTGCTGATAAATTGGCCGTTGGTGTAGATGCGCGAGCGCAGCGCGTAAAATACAAACCAGTAAACCACCACCAGACAAACCAGCGTTGCCGCCGCCACGCGTACATCCACCATCACAATTAACAAACTCAGCAGCACGATGGAAAATGCGCGGCCATTTAAGCGCAGCGCCGGCGCCACCAGATGCGTACTCAGGCGCTGGGTATCAAACATAATTTGCTGGATAAGATCGGCGCTGTTGGTT
>JBGCDE010000101.1:0-14453 GCA_045105115.1 Pseudomonadales bacterium
TCGGATAGCCAGTGGTCTCAAAGCGCCCTTGCAGCAAATGCCAGTCAGTAAAATTACCTCCGGTCGCTTGGGTACCGCACTCTAGAATGTGTCCACACAAAGAACCCGCCGCAAGTCGATCCACATCATCACGCCCCCAGCCAAACTGGTGAATGCAGGCGCCCAGCGTCACGGCGCTGTCGACTGAGCGCCCGGTGATCACAATGTCCGCTCCCATATCAAGCGCTTGAGCGATGGGAAAAGCCCCCAAGTACGCGTTGATACTTAGAAGCTTGTCAGTTTCAGGAAAGGTTTCGCTGCTAAACATCTCTTCGATGTTTTGATCCACTAGCTCGTCAGCCTGACTGAGAAGGTTATCGCCCAGTACAAAAGCCACCTTTAGATCAACCTTGGCTTCGGCGAGCATTTCACGAACCGCCTGGGCGCAGGCTTGCGGATTGACACCCCCTGCGTTAGAAATAATTCGCACACCTTGCCGTGCAATTTCTTCGATATTGGGTTGTAGAGCAGCCGTGAGAAAATCTGTGGCGTAGCCCAGCTGTTCATTCTTGGCTCTGGCACGCGCCAGAATCGACATGGTAATTTCAGCGAGGTAATCGTAAACAATGTAGTCTAGATTTCCATCAGCCAGCAATTGCGGTGTGGCCCGTGCAGAATCGCCCCAATACCCACTTGCACCGCCAATTCGGATAATACTATTGTGCATCTGTGTCTCTATAGCTCATAGATTTAGTGGCGCTACCAAACGGCGCATACCAGAGTACCGTCTTGACCGTACACCAATGCTATCGATGCGGCCAAGTTCTTACTTAGGATATAGCGCCATTGTGCGACTAGATGGCGCCAGAGACAATATAACGCACTATGGACAGCTTAGAACACCTTCGCGAATAGGCTGGTCTTGAATATTTGTGTTGCTTATTTGGTTAGAGAATGGCACATCGCAATGCACTCCGAAATCGGCTTGGGTATTGTTAGCAATCAAGTTTTCACTAATAAGGTTTCCCACCACATTGCCGGTTGTTCCGCCATTAGACTCAAGTGAAATACCAGCGGTTACCTGCGGCCGCCAGTTAATCTCGGTGTTCTGGCCAACAGCCCGAATGCTGTTTTCTATCACCGCATTGGAAGAAGTATCTCGAGATACAGACGTTGATCCCGCCAGCACGATACCGGCTTTGGCTGCACGCAGAATATCGTTGTCTTTCACCACATTGTGCGATGCACCGTGTATCAGCTTTATGCCGAAAATATAGTTATCGAACAACATGTTGCGGCGCACGGATACACGCTGACCAAAGCTATCAATACCCTCACCAACTCGAGCGATAGCGTTGTTAACAAGCCAGATATCGTGTGCCTCAGGTCCGGCGATGTTGATCCCATCGGTTTCCACACGCTGGCGGTTGCGCAGTGATTGCGAGACCTGCAAGCCAAATACAAAATTGTTCTGCACCATCACAGCACTTGAATTCAGTATTTCTCCATTTCGTATCAAGCGAGATGAATCGATGGCAATCGCCGTATGCTGTATTTCACTATTGGTGAAACTACCGTGCACCCAGTTGGATTCTATTGATGCCCATTGCACTGAATCTAAAGCAATAACCAGCCCGTTTGAAAACCCCGAAATATCCAGTCCATTGACCACGATGTTTTCACCACCGCGAATCCGAACCGCGCTGACGTTAGAGCCATCCTGAAAGTCCTTGGTAACAACAAAGTTCCTCAGTCTGACGTTTTCGATATTCTCACCTGATAGGGCAATTGCGTTGTCAGCAAACTCGATGTTTGCGGCGCTATTATCAAAACCGCCACGCGATGTGAGATGTATCCCGCCAATACCATCTGAGTAAACATGCAGATTGGATCGCAAGGTAATCTTGCTGGAAATTTGATAGCGGCCGCGCAAAAATACTTCATCGTGATTATCAATGGCCGCCTGCAGAGCTTCGGTATCATCTACGCCATCATCTGCAACGGCGCCATAAAGTTCCGGCGTCATAGCCAACACCTGCGCGGGCAATATTGCGAGGGTGATAAGCATTGATGCGGTGCAAATTGACTTGATAAACAGCTGCTTAAAGTCACGCAGCATAATAATATCGTTAGTTTTTAGCATGTATTTTTCCACCGCAACCAATCTCTTGGTCGCCTTGTCTAAGGTAAAAGCGGGGGTTGATTGCTGGTCAGAAACCGCCCAACTACTTGATAAGCCCAAGTTAACAAAGCGCTTAAAATCTGTCTATTTGTTAACCGACGTGTGACCTGTTTAGCAGCCTATTCGGACAGGCGGGTACGCAATTTCTTAAACTTGGACTAGCAGCCGGGACAGACGGCAGAAATAGATACCGTTTATCTTGGAATGGCACAAAAAGCAGCTACTATTTAAGGAGTAAGGAACGGTTTGCCTTAGGGCAACAAAGCACATGGACGCTGCTTAAAGGATGTGGGTTAATTTCGTAAATGCGGTAGAACCGCGCACGGCCAGTTTTCGCTACCGCAGCATTTGGCCTTCAATGGCCCTTGCCGAGCTGGGTCATGAGTGCCTGATTACCGACGACCCCGATCAAGTTCCTCTTGATCGGGCCACCCACGGCATTGTTTTCTCAAAGGCATTCAACCAAAAGTCGCTGGAGCTTGGCTGGCGTGCACACAACAACGACGTACCCATTGTTTTGGATGTGTGTGACAACATTTTTGTACCAAATTACTTAGGTGGCACAGCCGGTCTGTTGACGGTCGCTTGTTTTAGGGCAATGGCAGAATTCGCCAACTGCATACTGGTTCCCACTCACGCTCTTGGCGAAGTGGTCCGCCAACAACTGGCCGGAACCCAGCTGCAGATTCATGTGGTACCTGACTGCGTTGAGCAAGAAACTGATGTACGCGAGCTATTAAACGCGCTGCAGGAAAGCAGTAGCTGTCGCATTCCTCTATCACCAAACTGCACGATCGTTCGCAGCTCGAAACAGGCTAGTCTAAAACGCAGCGGGCAAACGCTTGGCAAATGGCTTCCCGCGAGCCTTCAAAAAACCCCTAAAAAGTTGGCGTATCTGCTGAGAGCAGCTGTATCCAATGACTTCAATTCTAATCGAGCCGCAATAAGAGCCAGGGTGGCGCACTTTATTCAATCCTTGCCCGGTAGCTTGTACGCAAAAAGACCCAGTTGGCCCAGACTTGATAAAAAGTGCATAGCAAATAGCGCTGCCACAGACCGCAAAACTGTTTTGTGGTTTGGCAATGCCGGGCAGGCGCACGGCAATTACGGCATTCCCACTGTACTGAGATTTGCCAATGAGCTAATCCGAATCAACGAACAGCAGCCTATTGAACTGCTGATCGTTAGCAACAATCAGCCCAAATTTCGTGAATATATTCGAAGATTGCCCATACCTAGCCGCTACGCAGAGTGGGATCCTGTGGCTATTTTTGATCACTTGAGGTCCGCCGATCTAGTAATACTTCCGAATTCCAACGACAGCTTTTCGCGCACCAAATCGGCAAACAGAGTTTTACTCGCTCTGTCACAAGGGGTACCTGTTGTTGCTGAAGACTTCGCAGGCTTGGAAGCCCTACGCAATTGCGTTGCTTGCGACGACATTTACCAGGGTCTTGAACGTTACCTCATAGAAAAAAGAAAAAAAGCCGATCTTGAAATTGCTCAAAGCGTTCTAGACACGCATTTCTCCAGACGACGCATTGGTGAACAGTTATCAAGTGTATTCAGGGACATTAAGGCGCATGACTTACGCAGCAGGCCTTGTCTACTTTTCATGTTTGATCTATTGCAAGATGTCGAAGTTCTTAAGCCAGTTCTCAATCACTTTGCAAATCGGGCTGACTGGCGGGTTAGAGTCTTGGTATCTAACTGGCTAATGTCTCAACCAGATTCGCCACGAGATTACTTCAAAAATTGCGAGTTAACTCCGATTGTGTTGGAACGAGAGGAGTTGCTGGCCTCTTCGCCGGCTGCCATCGACGGGGCGGATTTGGTGTTTCTCGCATCAGAAACCAATCTGGGACCGCATCGGGTAGCCCATCATATAGCCAATGAAGCTGCCAGGAAGAATATTCCAGCCGTCACCTTTCAACACGGGTTAGAGAACGAAGGATTAACCTATTTTGGTGAAAATAAGGCTGTTAAGTTTGCGTCGAAAAAAATTGTTGTGTGGAATGACTTGCCAAGTTCAATGGCGAACATAACGCGTGAAACGCGGAATAAATGCTTGCCCATAGGCATCTTCCGCAGCACCGAATCCAGAGCGTTTCCCAGCGCAATGCGCGAAAGACTACCCTGTGACCGGTTTATCGGTGTGTTCGAGAATCTACATTGGGAACGTTATAGCGACTACTACCGCAGCGAATTTCTGCACAATCTGATTACAACGGCCCGCAGCAACGCTGACTGCTGTTTTCTGGTAAAGCCTCACCCTGCTGGCCAATGGTTTGCTCTGTCAGACAGAGTGCCTTATGACCTGCCGCCCAACGTTGTTACGATTGATAATACCGACGATGAATGGAAGCACATATCAGGCACACAACTAGTACGCTTTGTTGATGCGGTCATTACTACTCCCTCAACCATCGCAATAGACGCAGCAATTGCCAAGGTACCCATTGCTGTTGTCGCACAATCAATGGGTACACTCGACATGTATTCGGGCTTGGATATGCTGCACCACGCAGAAGACTGGAATGAATTCGTAGGTAGATGCGTTGACGATCAAAGCCCGATTCTAGCGCGAGTGAATCGTTTTCTGAGTGAACGGGTCAGTAAGCTAAATCCGTTGGAAGAACTAGAAGTTGAAGTAAGCAAGCTCGTCGTAGGCTGAACGCCACATCAAACTCCGAAGTCGTTTAATAACAGTCCGTCTATTCGCCGCGAAAAAGACGTTTTGTCGTGAGCAAACCGACTAAATACCCCAAAGTATTTGCAACCTGATCTGCATACGAAGCTTCGCGGTGGGCTAGCGTGCCCTGCATAAATTCGATCGCTGGTCCTAGCAAAAACAGCAGCACTGCGGCCACCATAAAACTGCGCCCCTTAATGAAAACAATACCTGCCACGCACATATTGACCCAGTGCATTATGAAATGCGCGACCTTGTCAAAATGCGGCAAATCGATACCCGTATCATCAACCGGCATCAGACTCGCGTAAATCTCTACGACAATAAGTAGCGCAAACAAAAATTTGAGCACGATTGATAGCGCTGGCGTTTGCAATCGCTGCGCAAGTGAACGCGTAAACATAAGGTAATGTTGCCTGAAGGTCCTGCTAATAGACTAGCATAACCATACTCCGGCCATGCCCCGCTGACTATCATCAGTACGGCCTTCAACAGACGAGACAAGAATGAGCTGGGACTTTTCTACCCCCACCGACTTTCAAGACCAGCTTGACTGGATGCTTGAATTTGTCAGCGACACTTTGACTCCCCTGGAATTGCTGTATGGCGGTTTGAACCAGCGCCAGCTTGACGCTTTATGGGCGCCCCTCAAGCAACAGGTTAAAGACAAAGGTCTTTGGGCCGCCCATCTTGAGCCTGAGCATGGTGGGCAAGGCTTTGGTCAGGTTCGTCTGGCACTGATGCACGAGGTTTTAGGTCGCACTGAGTTAGCACCCGAGATTTTTGGCTGTCAGGGGCCAGATTCTGGCAATGCTGAACTGCTGGCCGTTGGCGCAACCGAAGCGCAACGCGAACGTTGGCTTTACCCCTTGATGGCGGGCAAGGTCAGAAGTACTTTTGCATTGACTGAACCCGATACCTCGGGCTCAGACCCAACCGGTATTCGTACGCGATGTGAGCGTGATGGTGAGCAGTGGCTCATAAATGGTCATAAATGGTTTTCGTCGAATGCCAGCGTATCAGACTTCACCTTGCTGATGGCGGTAACTGATCCTGATGCCCCACCGCATAAGCGCGCATCCATGATTGTTGTGCCCAAAGACACGCCAGGCATGCGCGTGGTGCGCGACGTGGGCACAATGCATCACCCGATTCATGTAGACGAAGGTTCGATGATGGATCGAATTGGCGGCCATTCCGAAGTGGTGTTTGAAAATTGCCGGGTACCCTTAGACCACATGATTGGCGAGCCAGGCGACGGGTTTGTGTTAGCCCAGAAGCGCCTGGGCGGCGGACGTATTCATCACTCAATGCGCATGATCGGCCAGTGCAATCGCGCTTTCGAAATGCTGCTGGAGCGGGCCGCATCCCGCCACACCCGCGGACGACCATTGGCGAAACAACAGATGGTGCAAGCAAGTATTGCAGAAAGCTATGCGCAGATATCCATGGCTAGACTGCTGGTTCTCAAATCGGCGTGGACCATGGATGCCAAAGGCCCTTTCAGTAAAGCCGCGCGACTGGATATTGCAGCGGCGAAGTTTTCTGTTCCCAACATATTGTTGAGTGTGATAGATCAAGCTATCCAGCTGCATGGTTCATTAGGGTATTCAACCGATATGCCGCTAGAGGCAATGTATCGCAGCGCACGGGCGCTGCGAATAGCGGATGGTGCAGATGAAGTGCATAAACAATCGGTCGCCCGACTGCTGCTGGAAGATGTAATTGCAGTCGAAGGCCACCCCAGTGAGCATATCCCCACCCAAAAGGACTATGCCAGATTACACTTTCAGCACTTGATAGACGCTGTGCGTTAAAGAATCACCTGCGAGCGCGCATTTAGCTAGGAACCGCCATGACGGACGGTAGTTCTAAACGCTCAAATATGTCGAAATAGTTAACACCAAGACTTTATTGCTCAATTAGTAACCATGTTTTACGTTTGTATTTCAATGGCTTACAAAACTTGGCACGAGACCTGCTAACTGTATATTAAATGATCAAAACACCGATCTCCGGTGAAAGATCACAAGCAGTAGTGCAGGACGATGAACAACATACAAAACCCAGAACAGTTTAGGAGCCGCCGCAGTAATGCACTGCGAAGTGCTGCTCTGCTGCTGTTGCTAGGTATCACGCTAAACGCGCCGCTAACGTGGAGCGCAGAAGGCATTAACAATGATACGAAAGTTGTCAGCGAAGAGTTGCTGAGCGTTGAACAGGAATCCACGACTAGTGCCGCCACCAGCAGCCAAGACAATCGCGATGATCTTGAGCCTAGCACCTTAGCCCTATTAGCACTTGGCTTGATCGCACTCGGTCTGGTGCGTCGCAAGGTGCGCGAATGATTTAGAGAATTTCAGATATCGCCTTCGCGGTATCTGTACCAGTTGGTTCTTGCCCTGCTTCGGCAGGGCTTTTTTTTGCGTGTGTTATTATTATCGGTGGTCTTTTCGTAAAAATTCGGTCCAAACAATGAAGCAACTTGGTACGCTGGACTCAGCGTTCATAAATCTCGAAAACAGCGCAACGCCCCAGCATGTGGGTGGCCTTGGAATTTATGACCCTTCCACTGCACCGGGTGGTTTCGTGCGTTTCAAAGAAGTTCTCGCCAGTTTCGAGCAGCGACTCAATAAACTGCCACTGTTTCGAACCAGGCTGGTGCAGGTGCCAGGTGATATTGACCGACCATACTGGGTTGAAGATAAAAACTTCGACGTGGAATTCCATCTTAGACACATCTCCTTACCCAAACCAGGTGATTGGAGGCAGTTATGGATTCAGGCCGCCCGTTTGCATGCGCGCTCGCTGGATATGTCTCGACCACTGTGGGAGGCCTACATTATCGAAGGTCTCGATAATATCGAAGGTTTGCCTGAAGGCGCCTTTGCGATGTACACCAAGATGCATCACTCGCTGGTGGATGGCGCCGGCGGCGCGTCTTTTATGTCAGCGTTACACGATTTAGAACCCAATCCAAAGTATGATCCCGGCAGCCAACAAAACACCATTATTGTTGATCGCCAGCCCTCTGATAGCGAGCTTCTGGCAAGAGCGCTACTTAATCGCACTACGAATTCAATCGGCATGCTGCGCAGCATTGGCGGCACTGCGATCGAGCTGGCCAAGTATGGCGTAGCTGTTGCTAAAGAAGAAGTACCATCGCCAGACTTAGCGGCGCCAAAAACCCGGTTTAATCGGAAAGTCGGGCCGCACAGAGTCGCTGAGGCAGCTGTTTTTGAATTGGACCATTTCAAAGAGATCAAGACGGCGTGCGGCACGACTATTAACGACGTTGCGCTGGCGATTGTTGGCGGCGCTTTGCGCCGTTATCTGGACAGGCACGGCGAATTGCCTGTGGATTCCCTCGCCGCTTCCATTCCACTCAACATGCGCACGCGCCGTGAGCAAAATGACGAAAACAATCAAGTCGGTTCAATGTTTACAGAGCTGCACACCAATATTGCTGACCCGCTCGCGCGCGTTACTGCGGTAAGAGAAAGTGCCAAGGAGGCGAAGGAAGCAAGCGAATCCAGCCCCTTGGTAGAAGCAATGCGTGTTGCCGGGTTTTTCTCTCCCGCCGTGTCGAAATCACTTGCCAGTTTCTGGTCAAAGAATCAGTTAAGCCGTTTTATTCCGATGAACACCAGTACAGTAGTCACCAACGTACCAGGGCCAAACTTCCCTCTGTATTGTGCGGGCGCGGAAATGGTGCGCTATCACGGTTTGGGTTTGCTGACACCGGGATGCGGTCTTTTCCATACTATTTTCAGCAGTAATGGCAAAGTAAGTATCACCATTCTCGCCGACCGAGCTGCAGTACCCGACCCGGAATTTTATGCGCAATGCCTGCGGCATTCGTTTGAAGAGATGTATTTAGCTGCAGTAGGCAGCCCAGTTGAGCAGACCATTGCGGTAGCAACGCCAAAAGTGAAGAAAAAGAGCACGCAAAAGAAGGCATCTAGTGATGCAAAAATTTCAGAATCCAAGCCAGCTAAAACCGTAAAAAAAGTAAAGCGCGCTACGGTTAAAAAAACCAAAGCGGCGGCAAAGACGACTGAGAAGACAAAAGCAAAAAACAAGTCTGCTGCAAAACCGAAGTCAGGCAGCCGCTCCTTACGAAATATCCGTATACCTGAGTCTGCCAAACGAACCACCAGTAGCAAGAAAGCAGGTACTAAAAGAAAGCCTGCTGCTAAGGCTGAAAGTGCATGAACAAAAGTACCCGTTCCAACACGCAAACTAAGTAAGTGACTTACGCGCTACGTTCGTAGCGCCACTCGCCGGGTCGCATGACACAACGGTGCCGGCTGCCCGGTGCATTCGCATCAGAATGTTCGTAACCGGCGTCTTCCGCGTACAAGGCAACAGTGTCATCGCCTTGTTTGCCAAACCTTGGCTCAAACACAAACGCAGTACGATTGGCTATCGCCTGCAAGGCCTGATCAGCAGACTCGAACGCTAAAAGCTCTGTCAAAGACACGAAGGTTGGCGGCAACAACTCGATTTCCTGCTTGGCATGCAACAAAAGTGCGTTCTCTGGTGTGACCCATACGTGATCTTCAATCTCTGAACCGTCAACAGTGACCTCTTCATGGCCAGACGCGCGGGTGAGAAAAAACCAGGTTGAAAATCGCTTTGGCATGACTGGCGGTGTTGTCCAATGCGAGAAGTAAACGAAATCATCGGCTTTCACCCTTAAGCCTGTTTCCTCCAGGGTTTCTCTGGCCGCGGCAAATGGCGCTGCCGCATTTTCTTGCTGGCTGCCTGCTTCATCAAAATCGGATGCTTCAAAACGCCCGCCAGGAAAAACCCAGGTGCCCCCGGCAAAGGTTAGTTTTGAGTTCCTTCGGAGTAATAAGGTCAGCAGGCCCTCGTTGCTGTCGCGCAGTAAGATAACCGTTGCTGCAGGTTTGATAGGTACCTTGGAAAAGTCGGGCTTTTCAGCCATGTTTTTGCTCCTGGAAACGCTGTGACAGTAGTGAGTAAATCATGCATCTCACCTATCCAGGTATGGTAGCAGGTAAATGTATCGTAAATTGACCTGGCCACCCTTCACATGTGAGTATGTGACACAAATATGACATAAGAACTGCTTTTTCTTGAAAATCCCAGGTTTTGGCCACTTGGTGTGGCGCAGTATTTTGCTGCTCAGTCTGACCGCGTGCGGCGCTGGTGGTGACACAGAAACTGTTTCTAACAGTGAGCTCTTTCCATTGCAGTCAGATCGGTCTGACGAGTTCTTTGACCGAGACAGAGTGCTAAAGGTTGACATCCAAATGGATGACGCGCAATACCAGACCTTGCGCTTTGAAGGGCGAACCATGGGCGACTTGTTATCAGGGTGCTTTCGCGATTTCGAGTACACCAATTTTCGTGCCGACATCACTATCGACGGCGAGTTGATCCGCGACGTCGGGATTCGAAAGAAAGGTTTTCTTGGCTCATTGAGTCCCAGCAGACCCTCGATGAAAATGAACTTTGCAGTCGACGATGCAAGCGCCACTTATCAAAGCATGCGCCGCATGACCTTGAACAATAATCGCCAGGACGCCAGCGCAACTCGCCAGTGCATCACATACCAACTATTTAGAGATGCGGGGCTGATAGCACCTCGGTGCAACTTTGCCCAGGTTAGCGTCAATGGGCAAGACCTCGGTTACTACACGAATGTTGAGGGTGTCGATGAACCCTTTCTGAGACGAAATTTCGAAGACGCCGGCGGCAATTTGTATGAAGCCCAATTGGCGGGGTTCGCGCCCATCAGAAAAGATGCGTTCCAACTGAAGACCAACGAACGGGTTAATGATCGCAGCGACCTGGATGCTGTGATAAGTGCGCTGTCAGCCGATGATGAAAACTTGTTACCGTTGCTTGAACAGGTGTTGGATGTAGACCAGTTTTTGGATATGTGGGCTATGGAAATTATCACCGGCCATTGGGACGGCGCTGCTGGTAACAATAATAACTACTTTATCTACAACAACCCTCGAACTCAGCGATTCAGCTATATACCGTGGGGCACAGATGGCGCCCTGAGCCCAAGGGCAGGACTGACCGGCAGTGATTTCCCCTTATGGCATGTGAGCTTTCTATCCAACCGTCTTTATAACATTCCCGCGATGCGAGAACGCTTGTTTGCAAACGTTGAGCGACTAATTGAAGAAGTTTTTGATGAAGAGGCGATTACTGTCGAAATGGATCGCATTTCTGATCTGACCGACAGTAATCCTGATGCCATTGTGGAAGTAAAGGAGTTTGCAGCCAATCAAATAGAACGCTTGCAGGCTGCGATGAATGGCGAGATTGAAGATGATACTCAGCCTCTTGAGGACATGGAGACAAGCTGCAGTAACGTTCGCGGCCATGTCAGCGGGCAATGGGAAGGCAATGTTGGCTCGTTCACCTACACAGATTCAAGCGGTATAGCCCGATCGTTTAACGGCTTCGTTAATAGAAACGACCTTACCGGCGGAGCACTCAGCAGCTTAAGCAATCCTTTAACAGTGCCCTTCAACATTTTTGGCGTAGACAACGGACCTACTGTGATTGCGCTCTTCTCAGTGGAAGAACCGGAATTCAGAGTTGGAGAGACGCAGTTCCATGGCATTGCAACCACGCTATTTATATTTGATACCGGTCCGGACGGCGATTTTGGCATTTCCGCTGGAGGCCGGCTGACGATTGATCAAGCCGGTGAAGCTGGCGAGCCATTCAGTGGCAGCTTTGAAACCGAGTTAGGTTTCAATAACGGTTTCTTTGGCGGACAAGGCAACTGATGCAAGCCTTTTCTATTGCTCAGTTTCAGGCAATGCATGAACGCCTGCGTAAAACTAGCGACACTGACTACTCGGGAATACATAAGGCGGCAAACGCATATGAAAGTCACTCGCTGAACGCGGTAACTGACAATAGCTTAATGGACAGAGTAGACTCAAAATACCTACTAACGATAGACACTCTAATAAACGGTCTTAGCGATTTAAATCAAGACTATACAGCGTTGGAAATAGATTCGAATCGGGTTTTCACTTACCAGAACACCTACTTTGATTCAGACAATCTAAATTACTATTTGCAGCACCACAACGGCAAGCTGAATCGCCACAAAGTACGTTATCGTCGTTACAAAGAAACCAATTCGGAGTTTTTTGAGATCAAGTTCAAGACCAATAAGAGACGTACAGTGAAAGAGCGTACGCAACTTCCGGAGACGATCGAAGCAGAGTCTGTGGGTCAAAAATTCGCCCTCAGCTTATTGCCAGATTCTGAGGTCAGCAAACTTTCCCCGGTATTACACGTCAACTACCAACGTATAACATTGACTCACAAGCAAGCTCGCGAGCGTCTGACTTTCGATTTCGATTTACGTTTCAGCCGCGTCGGCAGTGCTGAGCAGACACAAATACCTGATCTAGCCATCGCAGAGCACAAACGCTATGGCAAACCAGAGAAAACCGCTTTTCAATCGTTCGTTAAACGTCATGCAGCTCGTAATAGCAGCTTCAGCAAATACTGCATAGGCTGCTGTCTTACGGCAAAACAGCCACTAAAAATGAATCGCTTTCGCCCTATTCTGCGCAAGGTAAACTCTTACTCAACCAACAGAACTTCCTTAGATATTTGATATGGCTTCTACCTTAGGTACCTTTTTCATCGTACGCCTGTTGATTAATACGGCATCCGTCATTGTATTGGTTCGCTTTTGTTACTACCCCTATTCCCGGCATCGCGCGCACGCAATGTCATTCGTTTTGTTTGGAACCGGCGTATTCATAGTTACTGCCTTATTACACAGTGCGGATATATCAATGGGTTTTGCGTTTGGCTTATTTGCAGTTTTTTCCATGCTCAGGTATCGAACTGAATCTATTACAATCAAAGAGATGACCTATTTATTTCTGGTTATCTCCATTGCCCTGCTGTCGGGCGTTGGGCAAATGACGTGGTGGGAGTTGTGTCTACTCAATGGCCTAATTTGCCTAATGGCTTACTTCTCCGAAACCAGCGCTATATTGCCGATACTCCATGACAGAGAGATTCTTTATGAGAATGTCGCCAATATTGCACCGGATAACAAACAGGCGCTCATCGCTGATTTACGCGAAAAAACCGGACTGGATATTCAGTTTGTTGAGACCTTGTCGGTGGATTATCTTCGCGACACGGCGCGATTAAAGATTCACTTCGCACCGCAAGCTGATCATGAATAGGCTGATGAAGCCCACTTTGCTGGCCGCCTTACTGGCCATTACTTTAGGCAGCCAGAATGCGGCTGGTGAACAGAAACAGGGTTTCGAACTGGGTGGTTTGTTGCAATTGGACGCGGACTTTACCGGTAAGTTCTATAACCTTAACGCGCAAAGCAATAGTGAGTTTGATGTTCGCAGGGCGCGCCTGAATGCCAACTATCGATTCAACCGCGACTGGCGCGCAAAGTTTACCGCGCAATATGAAGAAAGTGGTGACTCGTTCAACATCAATAATGCCTGGATACGTTACCGCGGGTTTGACGCGGTAAAGATCACAATCGGCAAGTTTAAACAACCTTTCGGTCTGGAGCGCCTGGACAGCGTGCGCTCAATTACACCACTGGCACGCGCAATGACAACCAGTGAGCTTACCCCTAATCGAGCCTTTGGCATTCAACTGCACAAGTTTCGAAAACGGCGTACATGGGCTGTGGGGATTTTTCAGATTCACGACGATGATCATCGCTTCCCCAACACAGCACCGCAATCCATTACAGGAAGGTATTCATTCGCACCTGTTCGCAGCAAAAGCAATGTGCTGCACCTGGGCATTGCGGGCTCATACACCGATTGGAATGAGAACCCTTTTCGGCTGCGTGAATCGGCAGAAGTGGGGTCGGCGGATAATATTATTCGCAGCGCGCGCTTCAATGCAGACAAACAATGGCAGATCGGTTTAGAAAGCGCCTGGCAACAAGGGCCACTGAGGCTGCAAGCCGAATACATGCTAACAGAAATAGATGCAAGCGACCTGGCTCAACAATTCAATTACGACGGGTTCTATGTGCAAGCAAGTTATGCGCTCAGCGGAGAGCACCGACGCTATAATGATGGCGAGTTTTCCAGTCTCAAGCCTCACTCAGAAAGAGGGGCTGTAGAAGTGTTTGCCCGATACAGCGAGATTGACCTTAGAGACAGCGTAGGCAATGACGCGATTGGCGCTGAAGCGAGCGTAATGACCGTGGGCGCTAACGTGTATGTCGATAAAACTATTCGGATGGGGGTTAATTACCTCATGCCTGAAATATCCGGTGATACCGTACACCAGCAATCAACGGGGGACGCTATCTCCTTGCGCTTTCAGCTTAGCTTCTAAGCCGGAATAAAGCGGTTGATCGTATCCACAACACAGGCCGGCCTATCACTGCCTTCAATATCAACAGTCACCCTGACGACTGCCTGCACAGCACTGCCTTTAACTTCTTCAACGCGCACAAATTCCACACTGACCTGTATTCTTACGACGGCGAGCACTACCACCAGAAAACGTAATTTCTCAACGCCGTAGTTGATACACATAAAAAAATTATGAAACTTAAAAATAACAGGCAAAAACAAATTCACCAAA
>JBGCDE010000102.1:0-5428 GCA_045105115.1 Pseudomonadales bacterium
CCATCCTGGTGTTCTTGTGACTTACCAAGCGCCAACTGCGAAAATGTTAAAGCTACGCCAAGCGATAGGGAATAGGGCCTCCTCCCATAGGAGCTGCGGTATCGAGCACTACTTTTGTGCAGGTAAAAGATGCAGGCCGAAAGAATAAAAGAGACAAGCGCAGCGAAGGCTCTTTTAAGATTGAGGGAATCCCGGAGGGGACAAGTCCGTAACAAAAGTAGTGCTCGGTGCCGTTGCGGCAAACGAAGCGACACGCAATTCCAACTATCAATTTTCGAGTATTATTGGCATAATGAGTGCCAATATAATCCACTGCACATTACTTTTTTGGGAGTCTTCGTGAGCATCAATAACCGCGTAACCGATATTCTGGGCACACAGTATCCGATCATACAGGCCCCGATGGGATGGATAGCACGCGCGCAACTGGCGTCTGCGGTCAGCAACGCCGGCGGCATGGGCATTATTGAAACCTCGTCTGGCGAACTGGATAACATTAAGATCGAAGTGGAGAAAATGCGCGAGCTTACCGATAAGCCATTCGGTATGAACGTTGCGCTTTCCTACGTTCGCGGCACCAATATTGTCGATTTTGTTATCGAACAAGGTATCAAGTTCGTCACCACTTCATCGGGAAGCCCGAAGGTCTGCACTGCGGACTTCCAGCAGGCAGGTATTAAAGTTTTTCACGTTGTGCCCACATTAGAGATGGCAAAAAAAGCCCTGGATGCGGGCGTAGATGGCTTGATTGTTGAAGGCGGAGAGGGTGGCGGTTTCAAGAATCCAAGCCCGGTTAGCTCTATGGTTTTGTTGCCACTGATTCGCTCATTTACCGATGTTCCTATTATTGCCGCTGGCGGTATTAGCGACGGCCTGTCAATGGCGGGCGCGTTTGCAATGGGCGCTGAAGGCGTGCAGATGGGTACTCGCATGTTGTCCAGCACAGACTCCCCGGTACATCAAAATTGGAAAGATGCTGTGGTTAATACTCAGGAAACAGGTACTGTTTTTCTGAATCAGGAATCGCGTCCTGCGCTTAGAGCGCTGCGTACCGAGCGAACCAGCGAGTTGGCTAAATTGGGAAGCTTCAATGTTGGGGATCATATGTCTAACTTGCAGGAACTTTATTTTGGCGGCGATATGGAAGCGGCGATTCCACTGTCTGGCCAAGTGGCTGGTCGCATTGACGAGGTAAAATCGGTAGACCAAATCATTTCCGAAACGATCGCTGATTTCAATGCCATTATGCAAAACCTGGCTAAGCAGTATTGCTAGAAAAAGTTCGATCCGGGAGTAAGCAAAGGCTTAGCAAACCGACCAGGAGACAACGATGAGTAGCGTGACAATAATTTGGCTTGTGGCATCGCTGGTTTATGCGTTGTTTTGGTGGTGGTACGTTGGTTTTAATCGAAAGCTTACAGCTGAGGAAGTGAACGGCTTTATTGAGCGACTCGCTAACGGATCCTCTGACTCTGACCAGATAGAAATGATGCGCGTATTTCTAGGTAAAGACGATGGCAAAGAATTTGTTATGGTCAACTTATTGTCGCTCTTCAAAGACGCTAACGGTTCATCGGATGAGGCTCGGCAGGTGCTCAATGACTATCAAAAACCTTTTTTAACCGAAGTGTTAAAACGCGGTGGTCATCCTATGCTGGTGAGCCGTGCCGTTGGCAGTAGTGTTGAACTTTGGGGTACTGCTGAGGAGAATAGGAACTGGGGCTCGTTGGGCTTGATACGCTATCGAAGCCGTCGTGATTTGATTGAGTGTTTGTTGCTTCCAGCCTTTCAGGGTACGCACCATTTCAAACAAAAGGCCTTAGAGAAAACGTTTGCTTTTCCCTCGCAGTTGATGCTTCACCCAACGTCTCCGCGTTGGGTTGTGCTGTTGCTTGTAATAACTTTAGCTTTAGCAACGCAGCTTATTGTTAGCTGAGTAGCGACGCTGGGTTTTGCAAAGTGGAACTGAAGCCAGGATCTACAGAGCAGAATCATGCACATCAATAGCTTTAGAGCCAACCGGTAGCGAAACTCGAGTGCCATCTACCGAAACCGTATAGTCACTAAACACCTCGTCTACTCCCTCTAGCCAAGCAGCCTCCATGCCAGGCAATAACAATACCGGAACGATGTGGTAATAGAGTAAATGACCTGCGCCGGCGTCACGCGCCGTTTCTGCGGCCTCTACTGGGCTGGCATGGTAATCAAGAATATCAAACAGAATCTTCGCACGTGGCTTGGCGCCAGCGTCTTGGGCAGCCTTTTGCATGGTGCGGACCAATCCCTCTCCCAGGGCTTCGTGCACTAGTAAATCCACGCCTTTGGCGAAGTGAACAATGTTGTCTGACTGGTCTGTGTCACCACTGATAAAGACCGACCGATCTTTATACTTAAACAAGTAGCCTACCGCCGGTTTTACCGGGTCGTGGTCTACTTTAACCATTTGTATCGTTAAGTCAGCGTCTTCAAGCACTGTTACCGATTCGCCGTTGGCTGGAACAGCAAACGGCTTGGCGATCATGCCGTGACCAGATAAAGGCGCCACACTGTCGCCATGATGATCGTTACGTGCGACGCGATCAAAACCATAGGCCATATTAAAACCGGCTACTACAGTTTCTACGCCACTCGGCCCAATAGCGGGAAGCGCCTCAGTTTTGTTGCCATTAACCCATCGCATTGTGGCGAGTTCACCCAAGCCGTCAATATGATCAGAATGAAAATGGGTCAGTAATACAGCTTCTATATCGCCCAGAGGCAAGCGCATACGGTTTAAATTGCGAAGACCATTAGTGCCGGCGTCAACAACGAACATTCGCTCTCCGGCAATTACGGCAAGACAGGGTCCTGATCGCCGTGGATCTGGCAGTGGGCCGCCAGCGCCGCACACTACAACATGTAAGCCGTCGTTAAAATCTTGCCAAGGGTCAGCGACCATAGCGGTTGCCACGGCCTTGGCGTAAATGCGTTCAGAGATAGCTCCGCGTTGGGTGTACGCTGTTACCGCGGCTACAAGCAGTACTAGCAATGCAATGTATCTCTTTTTCATTATATGAAGACCTTACTGGTTCTAACTAAAGTTTGTCGGAGAACGGGCGAACGCCTATTCTCCGAACCACTACTGAAAATGCTATCGTCAATAGGCTCCCTAACCAATATACGAGCGAATAGTAGCCTTTCCTAAGCGCGACATATGTACTTCGTCAGGACCGTCTGCAATTCGGCAAAAACGACTGACCGTGAATATGTGCGAGACAGGAGTATCTGAAGACACACCCATACCACCAAGAATTTGCATGGCTCGGCTAGCAACGGTTTCGCACATTTGCGGCGCGACTATTTTCAACATCGTTACATCTTCAACAATCGCGTCAATGCCCAGCTTATCCATTTTATCGGCCGCTGAGAGCACCAGTAGGCGGCATTGCTCAATGTCGCAGCGGCTGCGAGCTATCTCGTGTTGTATGCTGGTTTTCTTGCTTAGCTTCTCGCCAAAGGCCACTCGCTCGTCGGCGCGCTTACACATTATTTCCAGACAGCGCTCGGCCATGCCAACAAACATCATGGCGTACTGAAAACGACCTGGTCCAAGCCGACCTTGGGCAATTTCGAAGCCGCGGCCTTCGCCAAGAATTAAGTTACTTACCGGCACCCGAACATTTTCAAAAAGCATATCGCCTTCGCCGCCAGGAGAGTGCATGCCGCCAAACACTTGCAGTGGGCGCACAATAGTGACCCCCGGCGTGTCTTTGGGTACCAATATAGTGGAGTGTTGATTGTGACGGCCTGCATCCGGGTTTGACTTCCCCATTACTAACAATAACTTACAGTTTGGGTTTAGTGCGCCCGTGGTCCACCATTTTTTGCCATTGAGAACGTATTCGTCACCATCACGCTCTATCTTAAGCTCCATATTAGTGGCGTCGCTGGACGCTACTTGAGGTTCTGTCATCGCGTAGGCTGAACGTATTTCACCGGCTAAAAGCGGTTCCAGCCATTGCTTCTGTTGCTCGGGCGTACCGTACTTTGCCAGCACTTCCATGTTGCCGCGGTCCGGCGCATTACAATTAAAAATTTGCTGAGACCATGCTGAACGACTCATTACTTCGAACAGGGGGGCGATCTCTGCATTCGTTAGGCCTGGGCTCCATGGCGCGTATTCTTCAGGGAGGAACAAATTCCAAAGCCCTTGTGACCGAGCTTCGGCTTTGAGGCCCTCATACCAATCGGGGTATTGCCACAAGTTGTTCTGGTCAGAGGTAAACAGTTCGAACTCGTGTTCACGTGGGTAAATATGCTCATCCATAAACGCCTGCAATCTAAGTTTCAGATCTTGCGCTCGCTCACTCAATTCAAAGCCCATTATTTACCCCTCAGTCTATTCATTAATCGGTTCATGCCGCCAATCCATCGGTCATAGTCAGATGTTTTGCGACGCATGTAATCCAGCACTTCTGGATGCGGCAGAATCAGAAAGCTCTCTTTGCGTAATTCCTCAACGACCACGTCAGCCAGTTGCTCGGGCTCAATCATGCCGTCGTTGGCCGCTGCAGCGGTAGATTCTTCGTCGTTGTCGGTCATTGCTGTACGCACTGCCTGTGGGCACAACATGGACACTTTAATGCCTTCGTGTGCATGGTGGATAGCCAGCCATTCGCCAAAACCAATTGCCGCGTGCTTAGTGACGCCATAGGCAGCACCACCAATTTGGTTTAGCAGTCCTGCCGCTGAGGCCGTATGCATAAAGTAGCCACCACCGCGCTTCACCATGCGTGGTACCAGGTGTCGTGCTGCGTATACATGGGCCATTACGTTGATATCCCAACTGGCCTGCCACTGTTCATTGGGTGAGTCGATGGCGGGTGCCAGGCCAACGCCTGCATTTGAACAAAACAAGTCGATGGCACCAATTTCGTCTTCAACCCGTTCTATCACGCTGCGTATATCTTCTTCCTTGCTGACATCAGCTGTCATCGCTGTGCTTTGTACTTCAGTGGCTGCGGCCTGTAATTCATCGGCTACGGCCTGTACCGGTGCGGCGTTAATATCCACCGCGACAATATGTTTGGCACCTTCAGCCGCAAAACGGTGTGCTAAGGCACGGCCAATGCCGCTGCCGGCCCCTGTGATTACAACTATCTTGTCTTTTAATTCCATTGCTTGCCCGTTTGCTGCGCGTTTTTTGAGACCGTAGCTTATGGATTGTTGCGGATAAATTCCAGTATTGTCTCAACACAGGCATCAGGTTGATCTTCCTGCAGAAAATGGCCCGCGTTCTCAATAGTTGTGTGCTGTAAATGGGCTGCGCCAGGAACACGATCCTGGAAGGCTTTTTCGCCGCCTGCTGTCACCGGGTCGTTGTCGGAGAACGCGGTAAGGAACGGTTTGTTGAACGATTCCAGTACTTTCCAGGCGCTTACATTGGCGC